>CADBBP010000070.1 GCA_902792855.1 uncultured Prevotellaceae bacterium | reverse complement strand
TGACGAGAGCAACGCCACCACCACCATCGACATCAAGGCCAACGGCAAGGGCGGTGTGGCCGAGGTGACCACTTCCGGCACCCCCGACACCACCAACTCCTACAAGGTGTATGTCAGCATTCCCACCAGCGGCGGCGGTGGGCCTGGCGGTCAGGGTGGCGGCAGGGCATGGACCAATGTCTATCTCTACAAGAACGACGGCACGCTCGTGCAGCAGCTCACCAGCACCGTCGGAAAGTCCAACGGTTATTCCACCACCACGTTCTACTATTACGACTTTGGTGCAGCCGACAGCGGCACCTACTATTTCAAGAGCGACAACTACACCAGCCGCAACACCACTTACACCATCAAGTCGGCCACGTTCACCGGTCCCACCTCCGGCGAGGATGTCTATTACAGCATCACCAACAGCTACACCACCAGTGGGACGACGCGAACCTATTCACTCTCCAATGTCTCCAACACCTACGGTGGCACCTCCGACATTTCAGAAGACGAGGGGACATCCTACAATGCCATCGGCCTCAAGGCCGACGGAAACCTCACCATCTCCGCCGGCACCATCACCATCGCCAACAGCGGCGCCATGAGCAAGAGCATCAAGTCGAAGGCTGTCGCCGCCATCAACGGAGGCACCATCACCCTCACGCCGAGCGGAGCCATGCAGGTGGTCAACAGCGATGCCTCCTACAGCATGGGTGTCAAGGCCGTGGACTTCGTGCAAAACGACGGAACGCTCACCATCAACGCCAGCGGCGTAGCCGGAAGGGGTGTCTCCGCCACCAACATCACCACCAATGGCGGCACCCTCGTCATCACCAACAGTGGTGGCGGACAGAGCGGGAGCAACGACGACTACACGGCCAAGGGTCTGAAGGCCGACAACAGCATCAAACTCAACGCCGGTGTCGTCAGCATCACCATGACCGGCAACGGCGGAAAGGGCATCAGGAGCAAGGGCACCTACACCCAAGGCACCGCCGACGGCAATGGTCCCACCCTCACTGTCAGCACCACGGGCAGCCGTTTCGGCTCCTCTTCCTCCGGCGGCTGGGGCGGCATGCAGCAAGGTGGCGGCGGTTCGGCCAAGGGCATCAAGGTGCAAGGCACCATCTACCTCTATGGTGGCACGAGCGAGGTTTCTACAAAGACCGATGGAGCGGAGGGCTTGGAGTCGAAGACCGGCATCTACATCGAGGGCGGCAAGCACTACTACGCCTGCTATGACGACTGCATCAACAGCAGCGGGGCCATCTATTTCAACGGCGGTGCCACGGTGTGCTGGTCCAACGGCAACGATGCCGTGGACTCCAACTACGGTCGCACGGGAGCCATCACCATCGGCAACGGAGCCGTCTTCGCCTACACTACCAAGGGGGCGCCAGAGGAAGGCCTCGACTGCGACAACAATTCCTACATACAAATTACCGGGACGGGAATAGGCATCAGCGCCGGAGCCAACCAAGGTGGCGGCGGTGGATGGGGAGGCGGTTCCTCGTCGAGCACCATTTCCAACGCCAAGCAGGGCTACTATCTCTCCACCACTTCACTCAACTACTCGGCAGGAAGGTACTACTCCCTGCTCGACGCCAGCGGAAACAACCTTGTCACCTACAGCTTCCCCGCATCGTGCAGCAGTTCCCTCTCGCTCTTCACTGCCACCGGGATGGTGAAAAGCAGCAAGTATTACGTGAAGTACAACACCACGGAGCCTACCGACGCCGCCACCGCATGGCATGGCCTCTACATCGGTAGTTCACATGCCGGCACCAGCGATTTCACCAGTTTCACAGCACAGTGACCGAAAGTCATCCAAGGGATGTCATAACTGTTTTGCGTCGCCCCATAAGGGGCGGCGCTTTGTTTTTCACAGGGGCGGAAAGGCAATTTGTTATTTGGAATTGATGTTGAGAACAGCTGCGGGGAGTTCGCTCTTGACACGGATTTGTGCCTTGCCTTTCTTTTGCGAGCTTCGCACGACAATCAGGGCGCGGCCCTTCCACGTGGTGACGTGTTGCGAGGTGGCGGGCTCACGGTCTTTGAGGTCGGCAGAGGCGGCAGCCATCAGAGCGGCTTGTCCGCTGACGCTCACCTCACAGGGAATGGCGGCTTCTGGGCAGACGCGTCCATCCTTGTCGATGACCTCTACGGTAATGAACGCCAAAGTCTGGCCATCCGCCTTCAGCGTCTGTTTGTCGGCAGTCAGTCGCAGACGGGCGGGGGCGCCGGCAGTGGCGAGGGTCACTTGGTTACCACCAGCCTTGGCACGCAAGGTTCCAGGCTCGTAGGGCACGCTGAACACGGCCTTGAACTCCGTGGAGCGGTTGACAGGTTTTGTTCCGACGAGTTTGTCGTTGAGGAACAGGCTAACTTCCGGGGCTTTCGTATAGACTTCCACCTCAACGGGCTTTCCTTCCCATCCCGGCCATGTCCACGACTCCCAGGTGGGCCAGACGCTCCACATGGTTTCCTTGATGTTGCCGTGGTATCCATTGGGCTCTTTTGCAGCCATGTACAGGCAGGGTTGGTCGCTCCAAAGCATGGCGCGGTAGTGGCTGATGGGTTTGCGCCAGCCTGTCACGTCCACGTCACCGCAATAGGCGCCGTGCCATTCCGGCTGTCCTCCCTTGGCAAAGCTCTCTCCCGGTCTCTCCCCTTCGTAATAGTATCTGCCAATGCCCGACTCGCCCATGTAGTCAAGTCCTGTCCAGACGATGTCGCCCACGATGTAGGGATGGTCGTAGGTGACTGCCCAGTTCTTGAAGGCGTCGCGAGGATAGCTCTCCGTCTGCCACATCACGCGTTTCGGGTCACGTTGGTGGTCGGTGGCGTGCTTGAAAATCATATAGTTGTAACCCACCACGTCCAGGACTTCGGCGTGAGGGTCGTAGATTTCCCAGTCGCGGTCCCACGCACACAGGGCTTCGGTGACGGGCCGTGTCGTGTCACATTCCAGTACCGCCTGTTTCAACTGGCGGGCGGTGGTGATGACACGGATTTCCTTACGCTCGATGACCTCATTGCCGATGCTCCAACTGATGATGCAGGGATGGTTGCGGTCGCGCAGCACCATCGCGTGGATGTCTTCGCGATAGCATGAGTCGATGAGGGTGGAGTAGTCGTGGGGATTTTTTGCCGTTCGCCAGCCGTCGAAAGCCTCGCCGATGACGAGCATGCCCAATGAGTCGCAGGCATCGAGGAAGGCGCGCGTGGTGGGGTTGTGCGATGTGCGGATGAGGTTGAAGCCCGCCTCCTTCATCAGTTTCACTTTTCGGATTTCGGCATCATCAAAGGCCATGGCTCCCAGCACCCCGTCGTCATGGTGTACGCAAGCACCGTTGATGAGTGTCGGTTTGCCATTGAGCAGAAAGCCTCGCTCTGCATCGAAGGAAAAGGTGCGTATGCCATACCTTACCTGCTTGCTGTCGATGGTGGTGCCGTTCTCTTTCAACACCACTTCGGTGGAGTAGAGACGTGGGTTATCCGGCGACCAGCATTGAGGTTTGTTGACGGTGTAGCTTGTTGTGATGGCTTTTGTTTCGTGAGCAGGCACCGTCACCATCATCTGTCTGTTTTCAACGACGACCGTGGCACTGCGTTGTTGGTTTGAGGCGTTCTCCACCGCCACCTCCACATTGACCATGGCTTTTTCCGCCGACACTTCGGGCGTGGTGACGAACACACCGTTCTCGGCGATGTGGAGGGCCGGCATTGTCTCAAGCCAGACATGGCGGTAGATGCCCGAGCCGGAGTACCAGCGGCAGTTGGGCTGTGCGCTGTTGTCCACCTTCACCACGACTTCGTTGGGAATTGAACTTTGGGATTTGTTCAGATAGGGGGTGATGTCAACCGTGAACGGCGTGTATCCATAGCCATGGCGGCCGGCCATTTTGCCATTGATGAACACCTCTGCCATCTGGTAAACACCCTCGAAATGCAGTTTGGCAATCTCGCCGTTGGGGGTCTTGAACTGCTTGCGATACTCGCCCTTGCCACCGGCAAACCATCCGCCGCCCGTTCCCGTGGCTCCTGTCTCAGGGTTGGGTGCCTCATGGATGTCCCAGTCGTGAGGAAGATCGAGTGTCACGGTCTTTCCGTTGCGGGAAAACTGCCAGCCGTTGTCAAAGAGTTGTCTTGACTGTGCTGAGACCATCAAGGAGACACACAGCATCAATGGTAATACTAAGAATCGTTGCTTCATGGTTGTGTCGTATTTTGTTGTATGTTTGTTTTTCGTCACAAAGATATAAAAATAGGATGAAAAGTTGATAAAACAATCCGCATAATTTATTTTTTAACAAGAATTGACACAAAACAGTAAGACAAATAATGCCTGGATACCCATGCTCTGGGGGAGAGGATGGGAGAGGATGGGAGAGGATGGGAGAGGATGGAAGAGGATGGGAGAGGATGGGAGAGGACGGGAGAGGATGGGAGAGGATATCTTTTCTCATTTGGAAGTGAAAAAGCCTCATAAGTGTAAAAGGGACACTCTAAAATGGTGGATTTTGTCTTGTTTTCTTACTTTTAAAAACCTATATTGCATCCACTTTTTATAAATTTTTAAAAATTCGTAAATTATTGATTATAATGAATTTAATAAATAATTGCCACATTTTGGAATCCACTTTTTCTTTTGATTCTATTGATGCGTATTATTATATTTTCTACCTTTGCCGCAGAAACCGACCCAAGTTGTCATTTTTGACATGTTGTCTGTAAAATCTACTTTTTAAGAGCGTGAAATAACCTATACAATTATCAAATAACAACTGTAATGAAAAGAGCAAGAATTCTACTCGCGTTGCTGGCATCCCTTGTGGTGTCAATAACGGCGTATGCCCAGAAACAGAAATTCTCGGGCACGGTTTTTGACGATGCGGGCGTGCCGGTCATCGGTGCCTCCGTCGTGGAGAAAGGCACGTCCAACGGTGTTGTCACCGATATCGACGGCAACTTCACCGTGGAAGCGGCCCCTGGTGCCACCCTCGTGATATCCTACGTAGGATATAGTAATGTGGAGGTGGCTGCATCCCCCTCCATGCACATCACCCTGAAAGAGGACTCTGAGATGCTCGACAACTTGGTAGTCATCGGTTACGGCGTGCAGAAGAAAAGCGTGGTGACCGCCGCCATCGCCAAGGTGAGTTCCGAGGACCTCGACGGAAAGACCCGCCTCCGTGCCGAGGACGCCCTCAAGGGCTTGGCAGCCGGTGTCAACGTCACCTCCTCCTCCGGCCAACCCGGTTCGATGTCCATGATCCGCATCCGCGGCATTGGTACCATCAACGACTCCAACCCGCTTTACATCATCGACGGCATGCCCACCGACCAATATGGCATGGAGTGTGTGAACCCCGGCGACATTGAGAGCATCGAGGTGCTGAAGGACGCCGCTTCCGGAGCCATCTATGGTGCCCGTGCCGCCAACGGTGTCATCCTCGTCACCACGAAGAAAGGAAAGTTGGGCAAGGCCAACATCAACTACAACTTCTCCTACGGTTGGCAGACCGCATGGCAGACGCGCGACGTGACCGGTGCCACCGACTACGCCATCCTGCAAAACGAGCGCCGCCTGCAAAACGGACTCTCTCCTCTCTACAAAGACCCCTACAACCTGGAAGATGCCAATGGTGAAAAGATTGTGGGCTTCGGCACCGACTGGCAGAGCTTGGTCTTCAACGACGACATGCCCATTGTGCAGCACGACCTGAGCATCAGCGGAGCTTCCGAGAAGATGAATTATTATTTCTCCTTAGGCTACTTCTCCCAGGATGGTCTCGTGGGTGGTGAATTCGGGCAGTCCAACTACGACCGCCTCACCCTCCGCTCCAACAACCAATACACCCTCATTGACGACTCCAAGGAGCGCAACTTCCTCAACAAACTCGACCTCGGTGCCAATGTGTCGTACATGCGTGTACACAACACCGGCATCGACCCCAACAGCACATGGGGCGCCCCCATCGGTTCGGCCCTCTATCTCGCTCCCACCCTGCCCGTCACCTTGAAAAGGGGCTATGAACTGAATGATAATGGACAGCCCGACTACGACCGTCCTCTTGCCGGCCAGCAGCAGATTGACCGCTATTATGCCTACGACCTCCTCACGGACGAGAACGGCGACCCCTATACCATCCCCAACTTCATCGGCAGCTACAACGAGCAGAACAACCCCGTGGCCATGATGAAGTTGGCACCGAGAAAGAACTGGAGCCATAAGTTCATGCCAAAGTTCTCCCTCGACCTGCAGTTGTGGGACGAACTGAAATACCATTTCACCTACAGTGCCGAAATGTCATTCTGGGGCTATGACAGCTCCGTGCGGCAGAAATACTACCTCTCCGGCAACAACAACGCCGACCACACCTCCGTCACCTCCAACAAGTGCAACAGCACCACCTGGCAGGTGGAGAACACGCTGACATACGACAAGATTTTCGGCAAGCACACCATCGGCGTGGTGCTTGGCCAAAGCGCCCTCAAGAGCAAGGGTGACGAACTTGGCGGCTCTCACTGGAACCTTGCAAACGTGGACAAGCCCAGCATCAACTACACCACCGGCGGCGAACTTGAACTGTCTTACGACGATGATGGCAAGATAACGGGAGCCAAGAGCCTTGTCAGCGCCTGGGGCCAGCCCTATACACAGCACCGCCTGTCATCCCTCTTCGCCCGTCTCAGTTACAACTACGACGAGCGCTACATGTTCCAAGGCACCATCCGCCGCGACGGCAGCAGCCGTTTTGGAAAGAACAACAAATACGGTACGTTCCCCTCCTTCTCCGTGGGATGGAATGTGATGAACGAGTCTTTCATGGAAAGCAACCGTCAGTGGATTAACAACCTGAAACTCCGTGCCAGTTGGGGAAAGAACGGCAACGACAACATCGGTGACTTCAACTACACCACGCAGACCTCCCTCGGTGGTAGCAGCAACTACTATTACGGACAGAATGCCTCGATGGTCTATGGTTCCAAGGCCAACCGCCTCGCCAACGAAGACCTGAAATGGGAGGAGAGCGAGCAGACCGACCTCGGCTTCGACCTCGGCCTGTGGAACAACAAGCTGACCTTCAGCGTTGACTACTACGTCAAGAAGACCAATGGCATGATCATCGAGATGCCCATCCCGAGTTACGTAGGCGAGGCCCGTCCCTTTGCCAACGTCGGCGATATGAAAAACAGCGGTGTGGAGTTTGAGTTGGGCTACAAGTGGAGCATCTCCGATGCCTATTTCTCGGTCAAGGGCAATGCCTCCTACCTCAAGAACGAGTTGAGAAACCTCGGCAACGACACCGGCTTCCTCAACTTCGGCATCAGCCAGTTCCCTGACGGCGGCACACGCGCAGAGAACGGCCAACCCTTCCCCTTCTTCTACGGCTACAAGACCAACGGCATCTTCCAGAACGTGGCAGAGGTGCAGGCATACACCAACAAGGACGGCGGTCTCATCATGCCCGATGCCAAACCCGGAGACTTCCGCTTCGTCGATACCAATGGTGACGGGCGCATCAACTCCGATGACCGCACCAACCTCGGCAGCGGCGTCCCCGACTGGACCTTTGGCTTCACCTTCGATGCCGAATGGAAGGGCTTCGACTTCTCCCTCTTCTTGCAGGGTGTGAAAGGAGCCGACGTGTTCGACGCCACCTACCGTCAGGACATCGCCTCCGCCAACTACCCCACCTGGGTGCTCCAGCGCTGGACAGGCGAAGGCACCAGCAACACCGTGCCGACCCTCGGCGACTCCAAGAACTGGGTGTGCAGCGACATGTACGTCCAAGACGGCAGTTACCTCCGTCTGAAAAACATCACCTTGGGTTACACCCTTCCCCGCAGCCTCACCAACAGGATACACATCAACCGTTTGCGCTTTTACGTCCGTGGCGAAAACCTCGTCACCTGGACCAAGTACTGGGGCTTTGACCCGGAAATCGGTTCCGGCGTCAGCAACCTCGGCGTTGACTACGGTGTCTATCCTCAGGCTCGCGTCTATACTATCGGATTCAACATCTCCTTATAATTGAAAATTGAATAGGACATTGATAAAACAATAGCATTATGAAGACCAAGATATTCAACATATTCTGCGCAGGACTCATCAGTTGCGGCATCGCCGCACTCACCGCCTGCAGCGATGACTTCTTAGAGGTGAAGAACCCGACAGGCGAGCCCCTCGAGGAATACTACACCACCAAGGAGACCCTCAACGAGGCCCTCACCTCGGCATACGCACCCCTCCACTGGCCCGACTGGGACAATGCTGCATACAACGACCTCACCGTCGATGCCGAGATCATGGGCGACGACTTCTGGGTGGGTGGTTCCGACAACACCGACAACCAGCACTGGCATCGCCTGTTCAACTTTGCCGCCGACGGCAACAACACCCTTGCCACCCTCTGGGGCGACTTCTACAGCGGCATCAAGCGTTGCAACGACGCCATCAAGTACGCCGGGTGGAACAGAGGCAGCAGGATTGGCAATGACTTCTGCGACAACATGGAGATGCAAGCCCGTCTGCTCCGCGTCTATTACTACAACATCCTGTGGCATTACTACGGCAACGTGCCATTCTATCTTGAAAACCTCTCATTGCCCTATACCGCCCCTCAGATGAAGGCCGACGAGATTTACGACCAGTTGCTGCCCGAATTGGAGGAAATCATCGCCTCCAAGGTGCTCCCCATGCGCTGGCCCACTGCCGAGTCGGGACGTGTCAGCCAAGCCTTCGCCTACATGCTCTACGCAGAGATGGTGATGTACCAGAACGACAACGCCCGTTTGCCGCAGGCTCTGAACTATATGAAGGAAATCATTGCCAACAGCGAGTATTCCCTCAACAAGAGCTATGCCAACATCTGGGAAGAGAGTGGAGAATGGTCCTCGGAGAGCATTTTCGAGATCAACTACAACGACGACCAGGCACAGCGCGACTGGGGTGTTGCCGCCCTCAACGCCGGTGGTTCGGTGCTCCCCACGCTCATCTCCCCCAACGGCTTCGCCGATGACGAGTGGAGCGGCATGGACGGATGGGGCTTCCTGCCCATGCGCCTTGAGACCTATGAGATGTTCGAAGAGGGCGACCTTCGCCGCGACGCCACCTGCTGGGACGTGCGAGGAGCCACCTATACCGAGCGTTACCAGGACACCCACATGTGGCTGAAGAAATACCGTCCGAAGCTTGCCAACTGCAACGATGCCGGTCCTTCCCACAACCTGAACTACAACAACAACAAGCGCATCTACCGCTACGCCGAGGCCCTGCTCAACGCAGCCGAGCTGCTGCTGAGGACTGGAGGCAGTGCAACAGAGGCCGCCGACTTGGTCAACCAGGTTCGCAACCGCGCCGGACTGCAGAATTTGGCCAGCGTCACCATCGACGACATCCTGACCGAGCGTCACATGGAGTTCTGCGGCGAGGGCAAGCGTTACTTCGACCTCGTGCGTGCCGAGGGCATCCCCGGTGTCACACAGAAAGCCACCACCATGCTCGTCCCCGACAAGTATGGCTACCGCACCAACACCTGGTCGCCCAGCAAGAAGCACATCCCGCTGGCACAGTCGGAACTTGACGCCGACCCCTCTCTGGTACAAAATGCTTATTAATCCCACACATCCCATATACAGAAATTCATTATGAACAAGATACATCATATTATAGCCGGAGTGCTGCTGGCGGGACTGACTTTCACCGCCTGTTCACCCGATGAGTTTGAGGGAGCCGACCCCAACGGCATTCCCACGATGGAAGGCATCGACTTCAC
Organism: uncultured Prevotellaceae bacterium; assembly: GCA_902792855.1. Classification (GTDB taxonomy): domain Bacteria; phylum Bacteroidota; class Bacteroidia; order Bacteroidales; family Bacteroidaceae; genus Prevotella. Next base: position 13,819 of record CADBBP010000070.1, on the reverse strand, counting down.
CATGGACGTTGACCAGGAAGTCAACCAAGTGACCTTCCACTTCCCCGCCACGAAGGGTGTCTATCCCATTTGGATCATCAACAATGCCACCTATTCCACCCTCAGCGAGGTGGGATGGTCCAACACCGAGGCCGGCACCTACCCCGTGGAGCTGAAGCTTGGCAACCGCAATGGCATCAGCCAGGGCAGCATCACCAAAACCTTCACCTTCAATGAGACGAAGGTGAACTACACCAACCTCTTCAACCGCATCAAGGACAAGGAGTGGCGCATCGACAACAAAGAAGTGGCACACATGGCATGCGGCCCGCTGGGCGGCGACGGCACCGGATGGTGGTCGGCAGGCCCCGACGAGAAGAAGGCGTTCGGTGTGTATGACGACCGTATCACCTTCACCGTAGAGACCAACAAAGGCGGCTCCTTCACCTATAACCCCGGTGCCGACGGCATGACCTATGTCAACAAGGGCACCACGCATTGGGGTTCCGGTGCGGAGGACTTTGACGCCCCCACGAAGGAGCAGACCACCAGTTGGCATTTCGAGCGCGGCAAGTGGACGGATGCCGAAGGCCAGCTCATCGATGTCGATTACCTCGTGCTCAACGCCAACACGCTGTTCCCCTACGTCAGCGCCGACCTCCAATATGAAGAGCCACGCTTCCGCATCGAGACGCTCACCGCCTCCAAGATGGTGCTCATCTACGAGAACAAGGCCGACAACATCTCTTGGCGCTTCATCTTCACCAGCAAGGCCGAGGAGAAAGGTTTCGAGGGCTTCGACCCCAACAGCGACTTCAACATGTGGAAGAAAGCCGAATACACCATGTTCTTCTGGTATGCTCCGGGATGGAACCAGATCGCAGACCCCGGCTTCCAGGCCGACGGCAATGACTACACCGTGACGCTGCCCGAAGCCACCACCGACCAGTGGCAGGCGCAGATGGCCTTCAAGACCACCAACATCTCCACCTCGGCAGCCCACAACTACGACTTCTCGTGCATCCTCAACTCCAACAAGGACTTGAACGGCGTCACCGTCAAGCTCGTCATGGACGGCGATGACAACGTGTTCTACTTCGCCGACCGCATCAACCTCAAGGCCGGCGAGGACTACATCTTCTGGAAGAGCGACATGCCCGGCATCGACATGGAGCGCGTCAACCTCTTCTTCGATTTCGGCGGTTGCCAGGCAGGCACCATCGTCAACATCCGCAACATCGTATTGAAGGACCATGCCAACGATGATGGCACCGTCCTGCCCAAGGAAGACACCGGTTCCTCCGTCACCTGGGTGGCCGTTGACTCCCCCGACAACCTCGGCGCTGGCTTCAACAAGGTAGGTGAGATGCAATTCTGGTGGGCCGACACCGGATGGTCACAGATTGGCAACCCGCAGTTCTCGTTTGCCAACGGCGTCTATACCATCATCGCCAACGATGCCACCGTCGCTGAATGGCAGGCACAAAACTCCATCCACAACGTGGCCATGACCATCGAACCCGGACAACTCTATGACATCCGCGCCAAGTTGGTGGCAAGCCAGGACCTCGGTCGCTACACCTTCAAGATTTGCGATGAGAGCGATGATGACAACACCCTCATCTACAATGGCTTGCTTGCCCTCGAAGCGGGCGAGAACATCGTGGAGTTCGTTGGCGTGAAGTGTGCCAAGGGTGGAACAGACAGCGGCTTCTCCACCGCCAAGCTCTTCATCGACCTCGGCGGTTGCCCCGCAGGCTTCGAGCTCAACCTGAGCGACATCATCGTGCAGAAGCACAATGAAGCCGGAGGCGGCGGACAAAGTTCCTTGGACTGGGACTGGAAAGCCGACAACAACCTCTGGAAGGCCGTCTATGACAGCAAGCTCGTCCCCGCCTTCTGGTACGCCCCCGGTTGGAACCAGATTGCCGACCCCGACTTCTCGCAGGACGGCGATGTCTATACCGTCACACTGCCCGAGGCAACCACCGACCAGTGGATGGCACAGATGCACTTCGACACCAACATTTCCGCCAAGAAAGGCGACAAATACAATTTCTACTGTGTGCTCGAGAGCGACAAGGACCATCCCGGCGTGACTGTGAAACTGACGCAGAACGGAGACGACAACAATTTCTTCTTCGCACCGCGTGTAGCCCTCACGGCCAACGAGCCAACCATCTTCAAGCAGGAGGGCGTGACCCTGCCCAACGCCGACGCCCCCGCGCTCAACCTCTTCTTCGACTTCGGAGGCAATGCCGCCGGAACCACCATCAGCATCAGCAAAATTTACCTGGTAAAAGCAGAATAACATGCGCAAATATCTTTTCTTTCTCGCCATGGCCGGAACGGCAGCATTCGCCAGTTGCGGCGGAGACGACAACGATGACAAGCCCGTGACACAAATCACCATCAGCAGCCAGCCCGAGAGCCTCTCGGCTGGTGCTGAGGGAGGCACTTTCACCCTCAACATAAGCACCACCGGCAAGGAGTGGAGCTCATACTCGAATGAGGATTGGATAGAGGTGGTGAACAAAGGCACCACGTCGGCCAGCGGCATCGCCGAAGTGACCGTAAAAGCCAATCCCACCACGAAATCCCGCAATGGCCGCGTCCACCTGATGTCGGGCACCGCCCGCAAGGAAATCGCCGTGACGCAGGCTGCAGCAGCCAGCGCCGCCTACTATGCCCCCGAAGGCTACTCCTTGGTGTGGCACGATGAATTTGACAGCGGTACGGAACTCAACCCCGACGACTGGACCCACGAGGTGAAGAACTCCGGATGGGTGAACCATGAGTTGCAGAACTACGTCAATCACGTCACCCCCGGCGGGTCCACCGTCACCGAGGTGAAGAACGGCAAACTCCGCATCACCTGTCTCAAGGAAGACGGCAAGGTCTATTCCGGCCGTGTCTATGCCAAGGTCAAGCAAGGCTGGACATACGGTTACATCGAGGCATCCATCAAGTTGCCGAAAGGCAAGGGCACCTGGCCTGCCTTCTGGATGATGCCCGTCAACTTCCGCTCATGGCCCGCCGACGGCGAGATAGACATCATGGAGGAGGTGGGCTACCATCCCGACTACGTGTCCTCGAGTCTCCACGCCAACGCCCATGTGCACAGCAACAACACCCAGGTGACCCATGAGATGAAATGCGAGGGCGCCGAAGGCGAGTTCCACACCTACGCCATGCTATGGACGGCCCAGAACATCACGACCTACGTTGATGGCCAGGTGCAGCTCAGTTACGACAACCGTGGCAAGGGTCGTGACGACTGGCCCTACGAAGACCCGTTCTATGTCATCTTCAACCTCGCCTGGGGTGGTGACTGGGGTGGTGCACAGGGTGTCGATGAAAGTGCGTTGCCTGCTGTCATGGAAGTTGATTACATCCGCGTATTTCAAAAGTAACCCATGAGAAAGTTTCTCACATCCCTCCTCATCATGGCCGCGCTGGGCGCACATGCCCAGCAGCCGGCCTACCTGAATGCCTCCCTGCCCATCGAGCAGCGTGTGGAGGATGCGCTCAGCCGCATGACGCTCAACGAGAAAATCGCCGTCATCCACGCACAGAGCAAGTTCTCCTCCGCCGGTGTGCCAAGGCTCGGCATCCCTGAGTTCTGGACGGACGACGGTCCTCATGGCGTGCGCCCCGACGTGCTGTGGGACGAGTGGGAGCAAGCCGGGCAGACCAACGACTCATGCGTGGCCTTCCCAGCCCTCACCTGCTTGGCAGCCTCGTTCAATCCCCAGATGGCACGTCTCTACGGCGTGAGCCTTGGCGAGGAAGCCCTCTACCGTGGGAAGAACATGATTCTCGGCCCTGGTGTCAACATCAACCGCACCCCGCTCTGCGGGCGCAATTTCGAGTACATGGGCGAGGACCCCTATCTGGCCAGCCGCATGGTGGTGCCATACATCCAGGGGTTGCAGTCCAACGGGGTGGCCGCCTGTGTGAAGCACTACGCCCTCAACAACGATGAGAACTACCGCCACCAGGTCAATGTCATCGTCAGCGACCGTGCCTTGCACGAGATTTACCTGCCCGCCTTCAAGGCCGCCGTCACCGAGGGCCACACCTGGGGCATCATGGGTGCGTACAATCTCTACAAGGGCCAGCACAACTGCCACAACGACATCATGCTCAACCAGATTCTCAAACGAGACTGGGCTTTCGACGGCGTGGTGGTCTCCGACTGGGGTGGTTGCCACGACACCGACGAAGCCGTCAAAAACGGCTTGGACTTGGAGTTCGGCACCTGGACCGACGGTCTGACGATGGGCAAGACCAATGCATACGACCTCTATTACATGGCAGATGCCTACAAGAAAGGCATCCGCGAGGGCAAATACACCGAGAAGGAACTCAACGACAAGGTTCGCCGTGTGTTGCGCCTCTTCTTCCGCACCAACATGCGAAACGACCTCGGGCATGGGTTTCTATGCTCGGAGAGCCACTACGAGGCAGCCCGCAAGATTGCCTGTGATGGCATTGTCCTGTTGCAGAACAAGAACAACGTGTTGCCCATGCGCTTGGACGGCAAGCGTCGCATCCTCGTTGTCGGTGAGAACGCCATCAAGATGATGACCGTGGGTGGCGGCAGTTCGTCGCTCAAGGTGCAGCACGAAATCCTTCCCCTCGACGCCCTGCAGCAATGCTGCGAGGCCGTGGGTGTCACCTGCGACTACGCCCGCGGCTATGTGGGCGACACCGTACAGAGCTACAACGGTGTCAACGTAGGCCGCAGCATCGCAGAGAAACGTTCTGCTGACGTCCTCATCGAAGAGGCGGTGGCCAAGGCTCGCGGGGCAGACTACGTGGTGGTGTTCGGCGGACTCAACAAGAGTGACTTCCAGGACTGCGAGGGTCACGACCGCAAGGAATATGGCCTCCCCTACGGACAGGACGCGCTGATGGAGCGGCTCGCCGCCGTCAATCCCAACCTCATCTTTGTCAACATCTCAGGCAATGCCGTCGCCATGCCGTGGAAAGACAAGGTGGCCGCCATCGTCCAAGGGTGGTTCATCGGTTCGGAGGCAGGCAACGCCCTCGCCGACATCCTCACTGGCAAAGCCAATCCTTCGGGGAAGCTCCCCTTCACCTGGTTTGCCCAGCTCAACGATGTGCCAGCCCATCGCCTCAATGCCTTCCCCGGCATCTGGCGCGAGCAGCACGACATCATCGACGAGGAATACAAGGAGGGGCTCTTCATGGGCTATCGTGGTGCCGACCAATTCAAGACCAAGCCGCTGTTCGCCTTTGGTCACGGCCTGAGTTACACCACCTTTGAGATGGGCGCCGTCACTGCCGACCGCAAGAAAATGACCGCCAACGAAAGCATCACCTTCACCGTTCCCGTCACCAATACTGGCAACTGTGCCGGTGCCGAGGTGGTGCAGCTCTACATCAGCGACCTGAAGTCGTCGCTGCCCAGACCTCGCAAGGAACTCAAGGGCTTTGAGAAAGTCTGGCTGCAACCGGGAGAGACCCGCAACGTGAGCATCACCATCGGGCGCGACGCCCTCAGCTATTATGATGACCGTAGCCAGGCGTGGGTTGGGTGGTGGAACCCGGTGCTTTCGAGGCCCTTGTTGGCAATGCCTCCGACCATCTCACCACCAAGTGGAAATTTGAGGTAAGAGAGAATTAGGTCTCTTGGAGTCGAGGATTATTTCTGCTGGAATGGCAGTGCATCGTTGTAACCATAAATTATGCATTATGAATGATGAATTGAAAAAATATTGTCTGCTGGTCGTGCTCGTCCTCTTGGGAGGACGGGCATTGGCACAGCACAACCTCGACTCCATCTACCGATGCCTCGATGACGAGATTGCCCGTTTCCCGCAGTATGTCGAAGCTCGTGAGCAGGAGGCAAGCAACCTGCGCGAACAATGGCGGAAAGCCACTACCGACAGTGCGCGCTACCGGCTTGCCTACCGACTCTATGAGCAGTACCACGCCTTTGTCAACGACTCCGTCATTCACTACCTCACCGAGTGCATCGCACTTGCCGAGAAACTCAACCGGCCATCCGAGGCTGGCAGATGCCGCGCACTGCTCGCACGAAATTGCTCCAACACGGGCATGTATGACGAGGCTTTGTCCATCCTCAGCCAGGTCAACCCCGCACAGCTCGACCCCGAGGCATTGGGGAAATACTATGAGGCCAACAACCATGTGTACAACGAACTTGCATACTACACCCGTGTTGAGGCCATGCGCCAGCAATACTATGAGAAGGCGAGGCAGTATGAGCAACTGATGCTGGACATACTGCCGGCCAATTCCGACGATGCGCTGCTGCGTCGCGAGATGGTGGCCCTCAACGAAGGCAACCTGCAACAGTCGATGGCCATCAACGACCAATGGCTTAAGTTGGTGAAACGCGGCAGCCACCGCTACGCACTTGTCGCGCTCTATCGTTATCTGGAATACAAGGCGCAGAACAACACCCCGGAGATGATGTACTGGCTCTCGGAATCCGCCTTGGCCGACGTACGCAACGCCACCATGGACCAGGGGTCGTTGTGGGAGATGGCCAACCAGCTGATGCTTCAGGGCGACATCAACCGTTCGTACCGATACATCAGTTTCACCAGCGACTGCACCAACCGCTATGGGTCGCGCCAGCGCAACTCACAGATTGCCCCCCTCCTCTCCAGCATCGCCAACGACTACAAGAAACGGAGCGAGCTCAACCGCAACCGCCTCACCCACACCATTGCCGGCATCAGCATCCTCGCTCTCCTGTTGATGGCTTCACTTCTCTATGTCAACCGGCAACGGAAACGCCTTGCGGCGGCCCAGCGGAAACTAAGGCAGACCAATGACATGCTGGCCACCGCCAACACCCAATTGTCGGAGAAAAACGAGGCATTGGAAGATGTCAACGGGCAGTTGCATGCCCTCAACGTCCAGTTGGCGGAGTCCAACAGGGTGAAGGAGGAGTATGTGGGGCGTTTCATGCGGCTCTGTTCCCTCTACATCGACAAGATGGACCAGTTCCGCAAGCGGGTCAACAAAATGATCAAGAACCATGAGTATGAGGCGCTCTATGACACCACAAGAGGGCAGGACTCGAAGACGCAGCAACTGGAGCAGCTCTATGAGAGTTTCGACGCCGCCTTCCTCCACCTCTTCCCCGATTTTGTCACAGAGGTGAACAAGTTGCTCAAACCAGAGGAGCAGATGGAGTTGGAGAAAAACAAGCGGATGAACACAAGCCTCCGCATTCTCGCACTCATTCGCCTTGGCATCGATGACAGTTCCAAAATCGCGGAGTTCCTCAACTACAGTGTCAACACCATCTACAACTACCGTGCACGGCTGAAGAGCAGCGCCGCCACCGACCGCGACACCTTTGAGGCACGTGTGAAGCAGATAGGACTGCCAACGTAATAGACAAAAACTACTTCACTCTGATTATCTTCTGAAGTTTCCCACTTTTTTATCACGAATTTGAGAATTAAAGAATTTGAGGTTTGAGATTTGAGATTTGAGGTTTGAGGATGGAATTTATAGGTATTTGAGATGAAATTACAAGTCATTTCCTAATTCTATTGCGTAAGGTTCGCGTCGCTTGCGACGATAATTCTTCAAAATTCTCTTCATCTGTATATGAATTCTCAAATTTTTAAATTCGTGATAAATAAAACTTTTCGTTATTTGTGAGGGTGGGTAATTTCAGTTATCTTATAGGGGTCAATGGTGCGGCGGTCCTTGCTGATGTTCAGCCCTACGGCATATACTGTACGTCGGTCAACGGCGAAATGCACGGCACACTCCTTTGTGCATGGCGTATATTCAATAAAAAAAGTGAAAAAAAGGGTTTTTTCATGGATTTTTGCTAACTTTGCAGCCAAATAGCCGTTTCAATGCAACGGCTGCTTATGTGAAATCTATAAAGTCAGTAAATATAGGAACATATATATGACCAGAAAGTTGCTTGCTCTCATCCTTGTCGCGGCCGTTGTCGTGGCCGTGTTTTTTATTGGCCGCAATGGTGGGGGCGACATCGACCGGGGACATTTCCTCCCTGCCGACACAGTGACGATGAAGGATGCCAAGCCCGTGGTGAGGATATACATGGAGAATTCCGGCAGTATGAACGGATACGTCACCACCAACTCTCAGTTCAAGAACGCCCTGGGTCACCTCATCACCAAGGCCGACGGTTTCTACAAAGGCACGCGCTTGGACTTCATCAACCAGGACATCCACCACACGACGATGTGCGACGACCTCGACAATTTCGTGCTTCAGCTCAACCCGCAGTCCATGCAAGTGGGCAACACCAGTTCCACCGACATCAACAAGATTTTCAAGATGATTCTCGAGCACACCTCCAAGGACACCGTCTCCGTGCTTGTGAGCGACTGCATGTATGATGTTGAGAATGTTGGTTCGCTGCTTTCCGCCGCCGCCAACAGCACCACCGGCACCTTTATGAAGGCCATACGCCAGGCAAGGGACGCCAAGAGCGAGTTTGCCACCATCATCATGCAGTGCATGTCGGAATTTAGCGGCAACTACTACGAAGGCGGGCAGGCCATCCCGTGCCACGGCGGGAGGCCCTATTATGTCATCGTCATGGGCAACCTCCAGCAGGTGATGGACTTCAACCGCCACATGGAACTGGAGGACACCTCCACCGGCCTCCCCGGGATGAAGCACAAGTACATGCTTTCCTCGGAGCCCACCTGGCTGCTCGACCCGGCGACCGCCCGCATCTACTCCAGCAATTTCAACAACGCCATCCGCATCCAGGCCCATCACGACGGCCTCAACGTCCGCAAACTCACTGTGGACCACGAGCAGTCGAACCTCAATTTCGCCTTGGGCCTCGGCATTGAGCAACTTTTCGCCGACCGCTCCTATCTCCTCGACCGCGACAACTACGATGTCAGTCCTGCGCAATACAAGGTCACCGATGTCAACGACAACGCCAAGTTCACCGAGTGCGACTATTTCAAGCATCCCATCACCGTGCAAGTGGTGGCCTTGGGTCAGCAGTTCTCCCCGAACCTCACCCTTCGCCTGAAAAACCAGATACCGGCATGGGTGAAGGAATGCAGCTACAACGAGCGCAGCGGCATGTTGCCACCGTCGCACCAGTCTTATGCCATCTACGAGATGGTGGAGGGCATCTATAGCGCCTTCTACAACACCAAGGCTGACGACAGCCGTGACCTGTTCCGCCTTGACGTGCATTTCGACGCCTACGAGTGAGTCATCAACCAATAACGGATTTTTTCACACATCATGGATATCATCAGCGAGATTTTAGAACTATTCGGAGCCGCCTACCTCGGCGACTTCTCCAAGTACATGTTCCAGTCGGGGGCCTACAGCCCCGTGTTTTATGTCATGCTCCTCCTACCGGTAGTCGTGGCATTCGTCTATTATATTGTCCTCGACCACATCCTCCTGGCCAATGTGAGGAAGTGGGGGCTCATAGGAGCCGGCACCAGTGCTTTGGCTGCCGTGGCTGCCATCATCATCGCCAACCAGAAGATATCGGGCTTCACCTTCGGTCACAACATCATCGACACCGGCGTGGGTTCGGCAGACTTCCTTTCGTTTGGTTTCATCGTCTTCGCCTGGAGCGCTTTCTTCTATTTCATCGCATCACTGGTCCTCAAGTCCTTCAGCAGCAGGTCCAGGAACATCCCATTCTAAGCCCACATCAACACCCATGAGCAGACTATACGTTTTCGGCATCGGGGGCACAGGAGCCAGGGTCATGCGCTCGCTCACCATGCTCCTCGCCGCCGGCGTGTCGCTTGGCGACCGCATCGACACCATCGTGCCGGTCATCATCGACCCCGACATCAGCAACGGCGACCTCACCCGCACCGTGTCGCTGATGAACCTATACCGCAAGATCAGGCAGCACCTGCAGTTTGACAACCGCCCGGAGAAAAAGGGGTATTTCCATGTCGACATCGACGACATGAACACCAATTTCCGCCTGCATCTCAACAATGTCGCCAACATGAAGTTTGCCGACTACATCGCCTACAACCGCTTTCCAAGCCAGGGGCAGGCCGACAGCAACAAGGCTCTGTTGAGCCTCCTCTTCTCCGACAAGAACCTGGCGTGCCCGCTCGACGTGGGCTTCAAGGGAAACCCCAACATGGGAAGCGTGGTGCTCAACGACCCGAAGAACACGGAGGCCATGGTGCAGTTGTTGCAGCATTTCCAGTCGGAAGACCAGCTCTTCATCGTCAGCAGCATCTTCGGAGGCACCGGGGCCGCAGGCTTCCCGCTCCTCCAGAAAACCTTCCGTGAGGCCGAGCGGCTCAACATGCCCAACTCATCGGCCATCGCCAATGCCGCCATCGGAGCCGTCACCGTGCTGCCCTATTTCGGTCTGAAGGAGAACAAGGACAGTGAAATCAATATGGAGACGTTCATCTCCAAGACCAAGGCAGCCTTGAAATACTACATCGGCAACCTCGACGTGGACAACCTCTACTATGTGAGCGACAGCATCAAAAACCGCTACGACAACGTGGAGGGAGCCACCGAGCAGCGCAACAAGGCCCATTTCGTGGAACTGGCCGCCGCCCTCTCCATCGTGGATTTTGCCAACTCCAACGTCGTGCACAACCGCATGCAGACCAGCACCTCATACCGGGAGTTCGCCATCAGGGCCGACCAAAACCCCATCACGCTCAACGACCTCTGTTCCAACACCTTCGGGTCTGTGGGCAAGGAGATGATGAGTTTCTACCTCTTCTCGCGCTTCATGATGGAGCATTTCAACCAGACCCGCGACTACGCCTGGGCGAAGACGCCGCAGATGAAGGGAGCCAGTTTCAATGATGCCTTCTTTGCCGACATCAAGCAGTTTGCCGACACCTACAAGAACCAGTGGCTCAAGGAGCTCTCCGACAACCAGCGTAGTTTCCAGCCCTTCGACCTCTTCGCCAACACCGACGACATTTTCGACACCATCATGCGCATGGAGCCGAAGAAGACCTCACGCCTTGGCAGGTTGTTGGGAAAGAACCTCACCGGCTACCCCGCCATCGACACCGAGATTTCCGACGTCTCCATGAAGAAACTGCGTGGGTTGGACACCTACAACTTTTTCATCACCGTGCACGAGACGGCCATCAACAATGTGATCAAGAAGAAATACAACATTTGACATGTCATACGTTTTCAGATTCCACAAAGGGAGCGAGACCATCGAGGGATGGCAGGAGACCGGGCAGATAGGTGCCAAGGACATTGAGGCCATCGAAGACCCCAACGGTGCAAAAGCCTCGCTGCCCATCACATCCATACCAACCCCTTTTGCCGGCTTCGAACTGGCCAAGACCGCTTTCGCCTATTGCGCTGAGACCGGCGTGCGCGGTTCGTCCATCTACCACAAGTTGGCATCCGGAGCCCTCGACGTGCTCGAGATTTTCTTCGGTTACCGCACCAAATACGCCCGCCTTTTCCAAATCGTTGTGTGGGACAAGGCCAACGACCTGCAGCGCCTCGCTGCCGACGGTGTGCCGGAGCACGCCGCAGTGGCCGCCACGCTTCAGCTTTTCCTTTCGCAGGACGGGCGCAGTTTCAACTTCTCTCGCATGCAGTTCATCTACATGCTCAACTACATCGGTGCCGGCGCACAAGGGCAGATCAACATCGTGGGCGGCACGTCGCCCACATCGGTGTGCATGGCCTCCGCCAATGACCTCTCATTTGTCAGCGACGTCTTCCTGAGCAACTACCACCTCGCCTTCCATCCCGATGACGACGGCACCTACCGCTCCTTGGTGGGAAGGGACCGCGAGTTCCGCCAGTTTGTCTATCTCCTTGCCAGGCAGCCGGAGTTCAACGCGCTCTACCCGGAGTTCCACGCATACGTTGATGCCTGCTTCAGGGCCGACAACGACAACGAGTTCAAGAACAGGCTCAACGCCATGCAGCCCGGCATGTACGCCAGTCTCTACCAGCCGCTGTTGGCCGGCAGTGCGCAGATGATGCTCACAGGAGATGTGCCGCTCCTCTGCCTCCCGGGCGACCGCATCGCAGAGGAGAGCGACTTCCGCATTCTCTCCAAGAAAGGCGGGCGACTTCCCCTTGTCTTGCCGTCAGAGCCTTATTTCGAGCCGGAGATGCTCTACACCACCTCCTTGTGGAACGCCCACCTCATGGCCCCTCTTTCCGACAAGAGGCCCATGGAGGAGCGCACCCTTCCTTTCGACACCACACAATACCCATACCTCACCACCGACGATGTCTTCGAGCCCTATCTCATCAAGACCGTCTTCCCCATCAACGAGGCCGCCTTCTTCACCAACCTCTTCCGCGGCAACAGCCGTACCGCCGACGAGTGCCAATATCTCCTGCCGCTCAAGCCGGAGGTGATGGAATACCTCGACGTGGAGACGCTCATGGGATATGCCGGCAACACCTCGAAGCCCATCTTCCAACTCAATGAGATGCCCGACGGGCGCATACAGGCCGTGCTGAACATCCCGGTGCAGAAGGGTCGTTTTGTCACGCTCCATCGCGAATACACCGCCGCTCAGGTGGACCCCGACCCCGAGCGTCTCATCTGGCCCGTCATGGAGTGCCGCTTCGACCTCTTCCTCTTCCCCTCATACCATGTCGATGACCCTTCCTTGGAGAAGCCGCAGCGCATCTATGTCGTCGATGAGGACACGGCGGGCTACAAGAAGGAGCAGTTCCAATACACCGTAGAGGCCTTTAGGAACAACACCACCGAGCCGTTGCGGCACACGCTCGTGGAGAGGGCCGACAAGAGGAGGCAGTTCCTCACATCAAAGTATTTCTGCCTTGCAGAGGAGTATGACTTCCTCGTCGTCTCCAACACCATCGCAAGCGGAATACTCATCCCCCGCTTCCGGCATGTCAGACAGGGAAGCAAGGTTTTCGACTTCGCCATCGACTTCGGCACCACCAATACACACATCGAGTACAAGACCGACACCGACCCGGAGCCCACGCCGCTTGCCATCACCCCCGACGACGTGCAAGTGCTCGCGCTCAACTCCTTGTCGCAGAAGGCGGTGGAGATGATCGACCAAGAGGGTCTCGAAACCTTCTACGGAGGGCCGGCGCAAGCCTTCATGCAGGAGTTCATGCCCGTCACGGTGGGCAAGGGCGAGATTGCGCGCTTCCCCATGCGCACCAACCTCTGTTACCGTGCCGGTCACAGTGTGGAGGGTAGGGAAGTGTTCCCACTGGCCGACTACAACATCGGTTTCCACTACGAGAAGGAGGACACCTACGACTACAATGAGACACGTCCCGACCTGAAATGGGACAGTTCACGTGGCAACAACATCCTCATCGAGGCCTATTTCGAGGAAATCCTTATGCTCATCCGCAACAAGGTGCTGCTTGCCGGAGGCTTCCTGCCAAGGACCAGCATCACTTGGTTCTACCCGGTGTGCATGCAACCCTACCAGATTGCCAATTTGGAGAGTGCCTGGAACAAGTTGTGCCAGAAACTCATTGCCCCGCAGGGTTACCGCTTGCAGAAGGTGCCCGAGTCGCTCGCTCCATATTATTATTACACCAAGAAGGAGGATGTGGATGCCGAGAGCAGGCCCGTCGTCTCCATGGACATCGGCGGCGGCACCACCGACTTCGTCGTCTATCACACAGGAAACACCGCCGCTCTCATCTCGTCCGTCAGGTTTGCCGGAAACAACATCTACGGCGACTTCCTCGGAAGGGGGACGGAATACAACGGCTTCGTTAAGGCTTTCGCTCCCGAGTTTGACATGAAACTGCGTGATGTCAGCGGTGTCAGCGACGTCTATGCCAAGGCGAAGCGCAACAGCAACGAGTTCGTGTCGTTCCTCTA
>CADBBP010000069.1:17848-33456 GCA_902792855.1 uncultured Prevotellaceae bacterium | reverse complement strand
ACTATTGCTGAGGTCGATGTCAGCGCCCAGCTTGATGTTTGCGCCGCCGGTGATGGCGCTGCGCAGTTCCTGGTCTGTCGTAACAGTGGTCTGCGCCCACGCCCCCTGTGCGACCGCGCACAGCAGGGCGAGTGTCATTAAAATCTTCTTCATATTGTTTGAGTTGTGAGTAATCGGCAAGTTGTTTGCCATCCATTAATTATGGTTAATAAGTATCGTTGGTGCATAAACATCCGTTCAGTTCCCAATAGTCTGCTAAGGTACAACAATTTCAGGAAACAACGCCATACTTTCGTCAGTTTAACATAATTTTTGACTGTTTTGTGGCGAGGTTTGAGGTTAGAGGTTTGAGGTTAGAGGTTTGAGATTTGAGGTTTGAGGTTTGAGATGCTGATGATGAGAATTTTAAATCTCAAATCTCAAACCTCAAATTCTCGAAAGTTCAGTCATGATCTTGAAAATCTCACAAGATTGATACAAGATTATTTTGTGTGATTTCGCCGCAGTCTTCCTATATTAAATATAGGAAATTTTCCAGGGGGATGCCACGGTTCTTGTCTGTGTTGTCCTTGTTGAGTTCTATCAGTTTGGCCACCACGTCCATCGCCTTGCGTGTGCTTGCCACCAATGGCTCTTCCTTGAGCAGGTGACCTATCAGCACGGCAGAGAAGATGTCGCCCGTTCCGGGGAAATGCACCGGGATTTCCGTGTATTCCAATTTGAAATACTCGTTGGTGAAATGGTTGTAGCCCTCCACGCAGTGCACGCCGTCAACAAGTATGCTCGTTATCAGCACCGACTTGGCTCCCACCTCGCGAAGGGCGTCGATCAGGCGACGCGCCTCTGCCGCCGTCACGCCGTCGGCATGGTAGGGCATGCCGGTGAGGTAGCAAGCCTCCGTGTAGTTGGGATAGCAGAGGTGCGCCACGGTGAGCATCTCGCGCATGCTTCGGATGGCAGCCGGTGTGACGCCGTTGTATAGTTTGCCCTCGTCGCCCATGATGGGGTCCACGAAGATGACCGTGCCGCTGGCAGCCTGCTCCAAACAATATCTCGACACGATGCGTGCCTGACGCTCGGAGGCGATGAACCCCGTGGCGATGGCGTCGAAGCGGAAGCCAAGTTCCTTCCACACCGGGAACACCCCTGTGATGTAGTCCGTGGTGTCGAGGATGTTGAACTTGCCATAGTCCAACGTATTGGAAACCAATGCAGTGGGAAGGTTATAGACGGGGAGTCCCATATAGGAGAGGATGGGCAGCATGGCGGCCGTTGCCACCTTTCCATAGCCCGCCATGTCGTTGATGAGAAGGATTTGTTTGCGCACGCCACATTCCCATGCCGGTTGCTCGGACAGGGTGCGTGCCACCTGCTCCACCACCGCCGGGAAATGCGCCATCTCCAGGACATGCCCCTTGGCGGCGATGTCGTCCACCGTGTCGTCGGGGGAGAGGTCCACGTCAAACTGCGCGATGATTTCGCCACCGTCGCACACCGGTGTGACATAGTGCACGGTGATGCCCGTCTTCGTCTCTCCGGCCGCCTTCACCGCCTCGTGCACGTGATGCCCCCACATGCCCTTCCCTCCGAATTTTGGAAGCAGCGCGGGGTGAATGTTGATGATGCGCTGTGGAAACATGTTGATGAGGTAGTCGGGCACCATCGGTAGGAAGCCCGCCAGTACAATCATCCCCACGCGGTATCTGCGCAGCAGCGGCACCATCTGCCCCGGGTCGTTGAGAGCCGCCTTTCCCATCACAACGGCTGGAATGCCCAGCCTCCTTGCGCGCGTCATGGCGTAAGCATCGGCTTTGCTGCTCACCATCAGCACGATGTCGGCGATGGGGGAGGATTGGAAATGATGTACGAGGTTCTCGAAATTGCTACCGCTGCCCGACACGAAGACAGCCATGTTGATTTTAGTCATCTTTTTGATATGTGTGAATGTCTCTTTATCACGGCCTAAAAAGCACCCTCGATGGAAAAATGCCGATGAGGCGCCACGCAGGATGATAGAAAGTCCGTGGTTTTCCTATTAATTTAAAAAAGCCGCAGAGGATGCCCCTCTTGGCAACCCGCTGCTGCCGATTTGCAAAATTAACATTTTAAAATAACATAAATCAAAATAAAGTGGAAAATTTTAAAAAATAGGGCGGAACATGCCTTTCTTACATTGTTTTTTTAGTAACTTTGCATCCTCATTTGAAAAAGCAACAAGAAATGACAGACGAAAAGAAGATAAAGACAGCCCTCATATCGGTCTTCCACAAGGACGGCATGGAGGAGATGCTTGAGGCTTTGAACGCCAACGGAGTGAAATTCCTTTCCACGGGAGGAACGCAGCAGTTCATCGAGACACTCGGTTATGAGTGCCAGAAGGTGGAGAGTGTCACCACCTACCCCTCCATTCTCGGAGGAAGGGTGAAGACCCTGCACCCCAAAGTTTTTGGTGGCATCCTCGCACGTAGAGACAACGAGGGCGACCGCAAGCAGGTGGAAGAATACGACATCCCTGAGATAGACCTCGTGGTGGTGGACCTCTATCCCTTTGAGGACACCGTGGCCGCCGGAGCCTCCGAGCAGGACATCATTGAGAAAATCGACATCGGGGGCATCTCACTCATCCGTGCGGCAGCAAAGAATTTCAACGACGTGGTCATCGTGCCCAGCAAGGCCGAATATGGCATCGTGACCGACATCATCCGCAAGAAAGGTGCCGTGACCACCCTTGCCGAGCGGCGCATGCTCGCCACCAGGGCCTTTGGGGTGACAAGCCACTACGACACCGCCATCCACGGCTGGTTTGACAAGAGCCAGGCAGAATAGTCTCCTGTCCTTCGGGGCAAGTGGGACAATTCGATTTCATCACACTTAAAATTCGTTCAATAACTTAAGAAATGGGATTTTTTTCTTTCATACGCGACATAGCCATGGACCTTGGCACGGCCAACACCATCATCATCAGCGATGGTAAAATCGTGGTGGACGAGCCTTCAGTCGTGGCACTCGACAAGCGCACGGACAAGATGCTTGCCGTGGGAGCGAAAGCAAAACTGATGTATGAGAAGACGCACGACAACATCAGGACCGTGCGTCCGCTGCGCGACGGCGTGATAGCCGACTTCTCCGCCTGCGAGCAGATGATGAGAGGCCTCATCAAGATGGTGCACACGGGAAGCCGCTTCTTCACCCCCTCGCTCAGAATGGTGATTGGAGTTCCCTCCGGTTCCACGGAGGTGGAGCTGAGGGCCGTGCGCGACTCTGCCGAGCACGCCGACGGCCGCGACGTTTACCTCATCTTCGAGCCCATGGCGGCAGCCATCGGCATCGGCATCGACGTGGAGGCTCCCGAGGGCAACATGATTGTTGACATCGGCGGTGGCAGCACGGAAATCGCCGTCATCTCACTTGGTGGCATCGTCTCCAACAACTCCATCCGCATCGCCGGAGACGACCTCACTGCTGACATTCAGGACTATATGAGCCGTCAGCACAACCTCAAGGTGGGCGAGAGAATGGCCGAGCGCATCAAGATACATGTGGGCTCCGCCCTCACCGACCTTGGCGACGAGGCCCCGGAGGACTACATCGTACACGGCCCCAACCGCATCACCGCATTGCCCATGGAGGTGCCCGTGTGCTACCAGGAAATAGCCCACTGCCTGGACAAGACGGTGGCAAAGATAGAGAATGCCGTGCTGTCGGCACTGGAGAAGACACCACCGGAGCTGTATGCCGACATCGTGCACAATGGCATCTACCTCACCGGAGGTGGAGCCTTGCTCAGGGGTCTCGACAAGCGCCTGCACGACAAGATACAGATACCATTCCACATCGCCGACGACCCGCTTCACAGCGTGGCCAAAGGAGCGGGAAAAGCCCTCAAGAACGTTGACAGATACTCCTTCCTCATGAGGTAAGACCTACGACATGCGCAATCTCATAGAGTTTCTCAAGAAATACCACTACTGGTTCCTCTTCGTACTCCTTGAGGTGGTCAGTCTCGTACTTGTCTTCCAATACAACAACTACCAGGGCAGCGTGTGGTTCACATCGGCCAACTATCTCTCCGGCCTCACGCTTGAGACAGATGCCTGGCTTCACTCGTTTGTCGGCCAGGGCGATGCCAACCAAATGCTCACGGAGAGAAACCTGTTGCTTGAGAGGGAGGTGGCACTGCTGAGGGAGCAGCTTTCCGAGGAGCGTCACAAGCACGACAGCACATACGTGGACAAGGGGATCACGCCGGGGTTGGAGGCATACAAGCTCATCCCGGCGAAGGTCATCAGCAACTCCATCAACAAGGCCGACAACCTGCTGACCATCGACAAGGGCCGCTACGACGGTGTGCATCCCGACATGGGTGTGGCGTGCGGCAACGGCGTGGTGGGCGTGGTCTACATGTCGTCCAGGCACTATTCCGTCGTCCTCTCCGCGCTCAACTTCAGGTCCAACATCAGCTGCACCGTCAAGGGGAAGGGATATTTCGGCTACCTCCACTGGAGCGGTGGGCCGTCGGACATCGCATACGTGGACGACATTCCACGACACGCCCTCTTCGAGAATGGGGACACCATCACCACCAGCGGATACTCATCCATGTTCCCACCGGGAGTCATGGTGGGCACCATCCTCTCCAAGGAAGACTCTCGCGACGGCCTGTCATACCGGCTGAAGGTGAAGATGACGACCGATTTCGGCAACCTCCGCGACGTATGTGTCATCGACGACGCAGCAGTAAAGGAGCAGCTCGAACTGCTACGGCAGGTCACCGACTCGCTCAAACCCCAGACCAACTAAGGACGCTATGAATTACGACTTCCTAAGGCTTCCGCTTCTGTTCCTCGTGCTGACGCTCGCGCAGGTGTTCGTGCTCAACCACGTGCAGCTTTTCGGTGTTGCCATACCGATGCCCTACATCTTTTTCGTCCTCACCATGAAGAGGGGGATGGCGAAATGGGCCATGCTGACATGGGCCTTCACCATGGGCATCGTGCTCGACACGTTCTCCAACACACCGGGCGTGGCGGCAGCGTCACTCACCATGGCGGCCATGGCACAACCCTACCTCCTCGACCTCTTCATCACGAGGGAGGGTGACGGCGAATTGGTGCCGTCGGCGTCAACCATCGGCATCAAGCCCTTTTTCAATTACGCCACCATGCTCACAGGAGGATACTGTGTCGTCTTTTTCTCTCTTGAGATGTTCAGTTTCCTCAACTATTTGCGCTGGGTGGAATGTGTCGTGGGAAGCACGCTGGTCACCGTGGCGCTCGTCCTGGCCATGGACAGCTTGAGAAGAAAGAAGGACTGAGCCTCACCCCCCCAAGGAACGGGGTGGATATGATTTGATTTGATTGATTGGACATAGATGAAAGATTACGACCTTGAAAAGAGGAAATACGTCATTGCCGGGGTGGCGACAGCCATCGTGGTCATCTACATCGTGCGTCTTTTCAGTTTGCAAATCGTCAGCGACGACTACAAGCAGTACGCCGACAGCAACGCTTTTCTAAAAAAGGTGGAGTTCCCCTCAAGGGGGGTCATCTACGACCGCAACGAAGACCTTCTCGTCTTCAACCAGCCATCCTACGACATCATGGTCATCGTCAACGAGATGCGCTCCAGGATTGACACCATGGAACTGTGCAAGGCGCTCAACATCACCCGAGAGTATTTCGTCAAGCGAATGAGCGACATACAGGACAGGAGCAAAAACAGGGGGTATTCCTCCTATACGCAGCAAGTCTTCATGTCGCAGCTCTCAGACAAGGAGTTCAGCGTCTTCCAGGAGAAGGCATACAAGTTTCCGGGCTTCTACATACAGCGCCGAAGCATCAGGCAATACCAATACCCCAATGCCGCATTGTTGCTCGGCGACGTGGCGGAGGTCTCGCCCGACGATGTGAAGAATGACGACTACTACCAACCGGGAGACTACATCGGAAAGATAGGCGTGGAGCGCTCGTATGAGAAGGAGTTGAGGGGGATGAAGGGTGTGAAAATGCTGCTGCGCGACGTCAGGGGGCGCATTCAGGGCAACTACAAGGACGGGCAGTTTGACACACAGCCCACCCCCGGCAAGGACCTTGTCTTGGGAATAGACATCAAGTTGCAGCAACTCGGCGAGCGCCTCCTCGAAGGAAAGCTTGGGAGCATCGTGGCCATCGAACCCTCTACGGGCGAGGTGCTGTGCTTGGTGTCGTCGCCCGCCTTCGACCCGCGCATCATGATTGGCAGGCAGCGTGGCAAGAACCAGCGACTACTCGCAAAGGATCCCATGAGGCCGTTGCTCAACCGGGCCATCATGGGGCAATATCCTCCCGGCTCCACGTTCAAGCCCAGCCAGGCGCTCACCTTCCTCTCGGAGGGTGTCATCGACTCCACCACGAAATATTCCTGCCACCGTGGATTTGTCACAAAAGGAATGCGTGTGGGATGCCACGGACATCCCTCTCCGCTCAGCCTCATACCGGCCATCGGCACCTCGTGCAACGGCTTCTTCTGCTGGGGACTATACTATATGCTTACAAACACCAAGAAATACGGTACGCTGCAAAACGCCATGAACACGTGGCGCGACTACATGAAGAGCATGGGCTTCGGATACCCGCTCGGCATCGACCTTCCCGGAGAAAAGCGGGGCATGATACCCAACGCAGAGTACTACGACAAGGCATTCAAGCACAACTGGAACGCACTGGGGGTCATCAGTATCTCCATCGGCCAGGGAGAGGTGACGCTCACCCCGCTACAAATCGCCAACCTCGGGGCCACCATCGCCAACAGGGGATGGTATATCACCCCGCATGTGGTGAAGAGCATCAAGGGGGAGCAGCTCGACAGCCTCTATTTCACCAAGAAATACACGGATGCTTACACCAAGCCCGGAGGCCCGGAGTGCTACGAACTTGTGGTAAGGGGCATGCGTCGTGCTGTCACGGCAGGCACGTGCCGCCATGCCAACCGCAGGGACTACGAGGTGTGTGGCAAGACCGGCACGGCCCAGAACCGTGGCAAGGACCACTCCGTCTTCATGGGTTTCGCACCGATGAACGACCCCAAGATTGCCATCAGCGTGTATGTGGAGAACGGCGGCTTCGGAGCCACCTACGGTGTGCCTATCGGTTCGCTCATGATGGAGCAGTACATCAAGGGTGAGCTCTCCGAAGGTTCCCAGCGACAGGCTGCAAGAATACAAAGCCAACATTTGAAATATGGAAGCAAAGACAGGTAACCAGGCCGGCGTGCTGGCTTCTCTCGACTATTGGACCATCGCCATCTACGTGGCTCTCCTCGTCTTCGGGTGGATGAGCGTATGCGGTGCCAGCTACTCTTTCAGCGAGCCCGACATCCTGAGCCTCTCCACACGTTCGGGCATGCAGCTGGTGTGGATAGGCACGTCCATCTGCCTTGGTTTCGTGCTGCTGATGCTCGATGACAAATATTACGACACGTTTGCTTACGTGCTGTACGCCTTTTTCGTCTTGCTGCTCTTCGCCACCATCTTCAACCCCGTCACCATCAAGGGTTCCCGGTCGTGGCTCGTGCTGGGCAGCCTCAGGGTGCAGCCGGCAGAGTTCGCCAAGTTTGCAACGGCGTTGGCCATCAGCAAGTTCATGAGTTCTTATGGCTACAACATCCACCGGTTGAGAGACTTCGCGCTGTCGTGCGCCATCATTCTCGTGCCCATGGCGTGCATCGTCTTGCAGAGCGAGACAGGTTCGGCGCTTGTCTATTTGGCTTTCTTCCTCATGTTCTACAGGGAGGGCATGCCGGGGAGCATCCTCTTCACGGGAGTGGCCATGGTGCTTTATTTCGTCGTGGGCATCCGTTATGAGCAAGTCACGCTGTGGGACACGCCAACGTCCCTGGGAAAGTTTGTCGTGCTGCTGCTCATCCACCTCTTCTCCGTAGGACTGGTGTATGTATATTGCGAAGACAAGCAGAAGGCCGGTCGGCTGGCCGGCATCGTCTTGGGAGTGACCATGGTGTTCCTCCTCTTTTCGGAATATGTCATACCGTTCGACATCGTCTGGGTGCAGCTCATCCTTTGCGCGACGCTCATAGGCTACTATCTCTATCAGGGCTTGAGCACCCGTGTGAGCAATTTCCTCTATGTCGCCATGTTCACCCTCGGCTCCATCATCTTCTTCTATTCCGCCAGCATCGTGCTCAACGACGTGATGGCTGAATACCAGCAGAACCGCATCAAGGTGGTATTGGGCATGACGGAGGATGTGAGCGACTTGGGCTACAATGTGCACCAAAGTGAGATTGCCATCGGTTCCGGAGGATTTCGGGGCAAAGGTTTCCTCAACGGCACGCAGACAAAACTGAAGTTCGTGCCGGAACAAGACACCGACTTCATCTTCTGCACCGTGGGAGAGGAGGAGGGTTTCATCGGCTCGTCCGCCGTGTTGCTCCTCTTCCTGGCGCTCATCCTGCGCCTCATCGTCTTGGCGGAGAGGCAGCCGTTCAAGTTTGGAAGGGTTTATGGATACTGTGTGCTGAGTGTCTTCATCATGCACATTTTCATCAACATAGGCATGGTCCTCGGACTGACGCCGGTGATAGGCATACCATTGCCTTTCTTCAGTTATGGCGGCAGTTCGCTATGGGGCTTCACCATCCTCCTCTTCATTTTCCTGCGCATCGATGCCGGGCGCAACCTGGTGAGGACGTGATTCAAGTAGGAAAACTAAAAAAGTGGAGAGAAAAGTTGCATGATACGACAACTTTTCCTATTTTTGTAGAAATTTTATCCGCATTAGGCAAAATTGGATGTAATCAGCAAATATTACTACGTATGATGCAGACAAACAATCACAAATTATCTGACTACGACCTTGTGTTGGATGCCAAGTTCGGCAAAGAAGGTACTGCTGAGCGAGCCATGGCAGAAGAAGCCGCATACAGTTTCTATTCCGGACAAATACTTCACGAGTGTTTTACCGCCTGATTAATGCTCTTGGTTTGCGAGTTGAAGTGGTGAAACCTCTTTTTTAATTAAAATTTTTGTGGCGAGAAACCCAAAAACAGGAGAATAGATGAATAAAACAGTATTGATTACTGGTGCGACGAGCGGCATTGGCCTCGGGTGCGCCAGGAAGTTTGCAGAAAATGGCGACCGCCTCATCCTCACGGGGAGAAACGCGGAAAAGCTGGAGGCTATCAAGCGTGAACTGGAAGAGAAAGGTAGCCAGGTGCTCACACTCGTGTTTGACGTGCGCGACCGGGCTGCCGCCACCGAGGCCATTGAGAGCCTGCCGGAGCAGTGGCGCGACATCGACGTGCTTGTCAACAATGCCGGGTTGGCGTTGGGACTGGAGCCGGAGTATGAGGGAGACTATGAAGACTGGGAGACGATGATAGACACCAACATCAAGGGGCTGCTCATCATGACCCGTCTCGTGGTGCCGCGCATGGTGGCGCGCAACAGCGGCCATGTGATCAACATCGGCTCCGTGGCAGGTGATGCCGCCTACGCCGGCGGTAATGTCTATTGTGCCACGAAGTCCGCCGTGAAAGCGCTGACCGACGGCCTTCGCATCGACGTGGCCGACACGGCGGTGCGTGTGACCAACTTGAAGCCGGGGTTGGTGGAGACCAATTTCAGCAATGTCCGCTTCCATGGCGACCATGAGCGTGCTGACAAAGTTTATCAGGGCATCAAGCCGCTCACCGGAGACGACATCGCCGACGTGGCTGTGTTTGCAGCCAATGCGCCGGAGCATGTACAGGTGGCGGAGGTGCTTGTGCTTGCCACCCACCAGGCAAGCGGGAGTGTCATCGTGAGGAAATAGACGGTTATTCGCCGTAGGCGCGGGTGACTTTCACCCCCACGTCGCTGATGCCTTCTATGGCATATCGTCGCATGTTGTGTCGGATGGAGAGGGAGATGGAGTCGCCTGCTTGTAGGCGCAGTCCTTTGAGCGGCGTCACCAACTGCCTCAGGTCAACGCCCTTGCCTTGAAGCCTCCCCTCTGCGTCATACACATCGAGCGTGAGCGTGTCGGTCTTGAAGAGGTCGGAGTGGCTGTTGTTGGTGGAAATAATCCTTTGGTTCACCACCAAGGACAATTGTTTGAAAGGATACTTTGCAGAGGGGCGTACGCCAATCTCCTCCACAAAGTATCCTCCCACTCTCACCGCCGGGACGTGGTAGTGCAGCACGCTGTCGCGCTCCCATCCCTGCATGTTGGTGGAGAAATATCTGAAATACGCCGTGCTTTGGTAGCATGCCGTGACGACGGCCATGACGATGCAAAGGGCGGCTATTTTTATCTTGCTCATGGCTCGGCACCCTCCGGCCCCTTTCCTGGGCGGGGCTTGCGCTGGTTGTAGCGCTTGTTGTAGCGCGGGCCTTGCTGTTGTGGCTTCTCGGCTTGTGGAGCTCTTTCTCCACCGGGAGCCTTGCCCTTCTCCTCTTTCGGCATGACGGGGGCCTTGGCCTGCTTCACCTCCTTGTTGACGGGTTCCTTGACATCTTGCTTCTCGGCTTTCACCTTCCGCTTTTTCTTCTTCTTGTTCTTGTCGAAGCGGGTGATGCTCTCTCCCTCCAGCAAGTCCTTGGGGCGGTCGTCGGTAGAGAAGCCGTCCTCTTGCAGTGAGACGGGCTTCTCGCCCTGCTTGTTCAACTCGATGATTTCCTTGGCACGCTCCACGCTGATGGTTTCCACGTTGGCTGCCATGCGCTTGTCGGTGGAGTAGGACACCAACCCTGCGAGGATGTCGGTCTTGAAGAGGAAATAGTCGGCATCTGCCGTCTGGAGCACGACATCCTTGGAAGGCAGTCGCTTGCCGGCCTCTATGTAGTTGTCAACCTCGTAGTTGAGGCAGCATTTGAGTTTTGCGCACATGCCGGCGAGTTTCTGCGGGTTGAGGGAGATGTCTTGGAAGCGGGCGGCGTTGGTGCTCACGCTGATGAAGTTTTTCATCCATGTGGCACAGCACAGTTCCCGTCCGCACGGGCCTGTGCCTCCGATGCGTCCGGCCTCCTGCCGTGCACCAATCTGCTTCATCTCTATCCTGACGTGGAACGTTTCGGCCAGCACCTTGATGAGTTGTCGGAAGTCCACGCGCTCGTCGGCGATGTAGTAGAAGATGGCCTTGTTGCCGTCGCCTTGGTACTCCACGTCGCCAATTTTCATGTCCAGTCCCAAGTCCTTGGCTATCTGCCGGCTTTGTATCATCGTGGCGTGCTCGCGGCTTTTAGCCTCTTGGTATTTTTCCATGTCCACGGGCTTTGCCATGCGGTAGATGCGCTTGATGTCGTCGGCCGACTTCAGGTTGGCTTTCTTCAACTGAAGTTTCACCAGTTGCCCGGTGAGTGTCACCACGCCGATGTCATGGCCGGGGTTGGCCTCCACGGCCACGATGTCGCCCTTGCGAAGGTCGAGGTGGTTGACGTTGTGGTAGTATCCCTTTCGTGTGTTTTTGAACTGCACTTCCACCAGGTCGGTGCTTTCGGTGTTTCCAGGCACGTCGGCCAGCCAGTCGTAGGTGTTGAGTTGTTTGTCTTGCCTTCCTACGCCCCGGCGGCAGAGTCCGCGGTCGAAGCCGACGATGTTTATGGGAGTTGTTTTTTTGTTGTCCATTGTGGTGAGGGTTGTGGCCGTCTCGTTGGCGGCCTGTGTTATTTTTTCAGCAACACGGTGAGCTGCAGGGTGATGTCGAAGAGCACCATTTTCGCGTTGGCGTTGCGACCGATGTCAGTGATGGCCTTGGAGAGTAGTTCGGAAATCATCATCACGTTTCTCTCGTTGACGAAAGGAGCGAAGCGTTTGACGAAATTCTCCTCGTCCTGTGTCATGTAGCTCAGGTCGGGGTTGTGGAAGTTGTACATGAAGCTCTCCCTTGTCATTCTCAGGAAATAGGCGAGCATCCTTTTCTCCTTTTCACGACCGTATGTGGACGTGTTCTTGCTCCATTGTGCCATCCCTGCCACGTCGCGAGTGAAGGAGCGTCGCGTGAGGTTGATGAAGTCGTTGAGGAATTCCCGGCTTTCGCTTTGTGCGTCGAGCGCGTCGAGTGCTGCGAGCCAGTTGCCTTGTGCGAACCTTGCTATTTTGTGTGCTGCAGTGGCTTCCACCCCCCTTCGCTCCACCAGTGCCTTCTCGATGTCTTCGTTGTCGATGCGTGGCAGGTCCATCCGCTGTGTTCGGCTGCGTATGGTTTCCAAGAGGGCCGACGGGTTTTCGCTGACCATGAGAAAGACAGTTTGCGATGGCGGCTCCTCGATGAGTTTGAGCATCTTGTTGGAGGCATCCTCGCGCATGCGCTCGGGGAGCCAGATGAGCGACACCTTGTAGCCACCTTGGCTGGAGCGGAGGCTCAGTTTGTGGCTTACGCTGTCGGCCTCCTTCACGGTCATGATGGCCTGCTGCGATGTGGTGCCGATGCTGTCGAGCCATTGCTCGATGGTGAAATAAGGTCCTCCGGCCAGCAGGTCGTACCATTCGTGGATGAAGTCGTCGCTCACCGGCACGTAGTCGGAAGGGGAGCCGGTGGGTTTGATGACCGGGAATGTGAAGTGCAGGTCGGGGTGTGCCCATTTGCGTAGCATGGTGCACTGTGGGCAGACGCCGCAGCTGTCTCCGTCGTGCCGGTTGGCGCACAGCAGGTAGGATGCAAAGGCCATGGCCAAGGCCATCTTGCCGTTGCCTTCAGGTCCGCAGAAGAGCAGGGCGTGTGGAAGGCGGTTTTCCGCCACCAACGTCCTCAGGCGCTCCTTTGCGTCGTGTTGTCCTATCACCTCTTCAAATTTCATACCGATGGCTTTCCTTTTGGTTTACAACAGCCGCGATGCCACCTCCCTGACGGAAGGCACAGCGGAGACGGTGTAGAAATGTATGTTTTCCACGCCGTGTCGATAGAGGTCGAGGCACTGCTCTGTAGCCCACTCCACGCCAAGTTGCCGCACCGCCTCGTCGTCGCGGCATTTCACAAGTTCGGAAGCCAAGGCCTCCGGCAGGTCGCAATGGAAGGTCTTGGGCACCATGGTGAGTTGGGAGCGTTTCGCCAAGGGCTTGATACCAGGGATGATGGGCATGGTGATGCCCATGCTGCGAGCCTTTTCCACGAAGTCGTAGTACCGCTGGTTGTCGAAGAACATCTGTGTCACGGCATAGCTCGCTCCAAGTTGTTGTTTCTCCAAGAGGTGGGCCATGTCCTGCTCCATGTTGGGAGCTTCCTCGTGTTTCTCGGGGTAGCAGGCCACGCCGAAGCGGAAAGGTTTGCCGGGATGTTTCATCGTCGTGCCGTCGGCGAAGAAGCCCTCGTTGAAGCGTGTCACCTGACGGATGAGGTCGGTGGTGTGGGCATGGCCGCCCGGTGTAGGCTCGAAGACCTTGTCGTCTTTCGCCTTGTCGCCTCGGAGGAGGAGCAGGTTGCTGATGCCCAGGAACTGGAGGTCGAGCAGCTCGTACTCGATGTTCTCGATGGTCGTTCCGCTGCAGATGACGTGCGGCACCACGGGGATGCCGAATTTCTGCTGGATGGCGGCAGCGATGGCGATGGTGCCGGGGCGTCGCCTGATGCGTCGGCGCTCCAGCAAGCCGTTGTCGAGCTCCTTGTACACGAACTCGCTGTGGTGGGTGGTGATGTTGATGTATCGGGGCTTGAACTCGCGCAGCTGCTCAATGGTCTCGAAGAGCGCCGCCGTGCCGTTGCCCTTCAGTGGGGGCAGCACCTCGAAGGAGATGCGCCGCATGGATTGCTTGTCAACGGATGTTTCTGTGAAACTCATGTCGCTTGGGTGCATTTGGTTGCAAAAGTACGAAAAAAATGCCGATTTGCCACATCTTTCACCACATAATTTTCAAAACCCCGGAATTTGTCGTTCCTCAAGTGTTGGAAAAACGATGGCAATCCTTTTGACAATGGCCATGTCGTTTTGGAACTTTGTGATAAAAATCGCACCTTCCACTATATGTGCCGTGGAAGGTGCGGGGTGGGATGGCCATGACGGCCTTTTAGAAAATATCTACTTACTGTATCGACTTTTTACAATCTGCTTTTCCACAGTTTGCTCATGTCCTCCAACGTCTTGCCCTTTGTCTCAGGCACGAGGCGCCAGACGAAGAGAGCGGCGATGAGGCAGATGACGCCGTAGAGGCCGTAGGTGAACCAGTGTCCGAAGTCGTCGCCCTCGCTGAGGTGCATGTTGAACATCGGAACGAATGTGCTGCTCACGATGAAGTTGAAAATCCACTGGAATGCCACAGCGATGGCCACGGCAGCACCACGGATGGTGTTGGGGAAGATTTCGGCGATGAGCACCCAGGTGATGGGACCCCATGAGAACATGAAGGAGGCGGAATAGATCATGATGCTCAAGGCGGTCACCATTTCAAGGCCGGCATGGCCGAAGGTGATGGCAACGCCGAAGGCGCCGAGGGCCATTCCCAAGGAGCCGTAGATGAGCAGGGGCTTGCGTCCCCATTTCTCCACGGTGAAGATGGCCACGAGGGTGAAGAGGATGTTGATGACACCCATGAAGACCGTCACCATCATCGGGTTTTCCATGCCCATGTCGCCGAAGATGCGCGGTGCGTAGTAAAGCACGGCATTGATGCCGACAGCCTGCTGGAACACGGAGAGCATGATGCCAACGAAAATGCACAGGGCACCGTAGGTCATCAGACGCTCGGTCTTCTCTGTCATGGTCTCCTTGATGTTTTGCAGGATTTGCTGTGCCCTGCTGCTGCCGTTGATCTTGGACAGCACGCCAAGTGCGCGCTCGTCCTGACCGATGCTCACCAAGTAACGAGGAGTTTCCGGCACGAAGCAAATGAGCAAGGCGAAGAGGCCTGCTGGAACAGCTTCGCTACCAAACATATAACGCCAACCCGTGGTCACTGTCCACTGTGCGGCAGGGTTGATGGCTGCGAGACCTTTGCCCATTTCCTCCACGAGTGGTTGGATGTGCTCGCCAAGGATGAAGAAGTTGACGAAATACACCACCAACTGGCCGAAGATGATGGCAAATTGGTTCCATGAGACGAGCATGCCACGGATGTTGGAGGGAGCCACCTCGCCGATGTACATCGGGCAGATGGCGGATGCCAGACCCACGCCCATGCCACCTATCACACGATAGATGTTGAACATGATGAGAAGGGAGAACGTGGGTTTCCCATACTCGAAGAGTAGGAATTCCGGGTCCATGCTTCCCAAGGCAGAGATGAAAAAGAGCAAGCCTGCGATGATAAGAGAGCGCTTGCGACCCAGGCGGGTGGCAAGAAAGCCGGAGAGAGCTGAACCGATAATGCAGCCAATCAAGGCGGAGGCAGATGTGAAGCCATGCCAACTGTCGGTGTATTGGAAGTCAGCGGCATTGCTGAAGAATGCCTGCAGACCCTTTTCTGCACCGGAGATAACTGCTGTATCGTAACCAAACAACAAACCGCCAAGGACGGCAACTAACACAATGGAGAACAGGTAGGACTTGCTACCATTTTGATTTTGGTTCATAGAGTGATTGTTAAACAAAGTTTTCTTATTCTACTCTTTTTATGAAAATTTGGATGCAAAGTAACGAGTTTTTTTTGAATTGTGCAAATTTTTTTCAACAAAAGTTAAAAGAAATGGTTTCCCCCTCTTGC
>CADBBP010000069.1:0-17819 GCA_902792855.1 uncultured Prevotellaceae bacterium | reverse complement strand
AGCATTTTGCAAGGTTGGAAAAAACATGTACCTTTGTGGAAATTTGAAAATACAATCCTCTTATGATGAGAAAAAGCATTCTTTTTGCCCTTCTTATTGCATGGGCAGCAACGGCTTGGGCCACACCCGCGTTGAAAGTATGGCGCACACACCTGCAGAGTGACGGTACACAACTGACACTCATGCAATGCGGAGATGAGTTTTTCCACTATTTCCTCACCACTGACGGACAAGCCGTCGTGAAGGAGGAGCAAAGTTACTATTATGCCTCCCCAGCAGGGACCACCCTTGTAAACTCCGGTCTCCTCGCTCATGAGCCATCGCAGCGAACAGCGGAGGAGCAGGCCGCACTTTCCATGCTCGGAAGTGCCGACCAACCAGCCATACGTCGCATTGCAGACAACAGCCGGGCACAGGCCGGGCCGCGAAGGATTGGCTCACCCAAGACCTACACTGGCAGCAAGAAAGGCTTGGTATTGCTCGTATGCTTTGACGACCTCGACTTCACCATTGAAGACCCGAAAGGCACCATCAACGACATGCTCAACCAGGAAGGCTATAGCAACAACTTTGGCGCCAGGGGCAGCGTGCATGACTATTTCAACCACATGAGCAACGGGACCTTCGACCTCACCTTCGACGTCGTGGGGCCTTTCAAGGCTCCCAAGGCAAGCACCTATTATGGGGAGAACGATGACAAAGGGCACGACCGTCACTCCCGGGTGGTGGAGTTGCTAAAGTTTGCTTTGGAATCCGCCGACGAGGAGGTGAACTATCGTGACTACGATTGGGATGGTGACGGTGAGGTGGACCAGGTGTACATGCTCTACGCCGGATTGGGGGAAGCCTCAGGAGGGGAGGCATGGACCATCTGGCCCCATGAGTCGCAGATAGGAACCTATCCTTTCTCATATCGTCTCGATGGCCTCATTCTCAACACCTACGCTTGCGGTGAGGAACTCTACTTCAACGGACAACTTTCCGGGTTGGGCACTTTCTGCCATGAATTCTCACACTGCCTGGGTCTGCCCGACTTCTATGACAGCGCCACCAGCGAGAAACACGGCATGGGCTCTTTCGACGTGATGTGTGATGGATGCTACAACAACAATGGATGGCTGCCGGCTGCATATACCGCATACGAGCGCAATTTCTGCGGATGGCTCGAATACAAGGAGCTCACCGAGCCGTGCAAGGTGAGCAAGATGCTGCCCTTGGAAAGTGGGGGAGATGCCTATATCATACGCAACCCGGCCTTCTCTGACGAATACTACATCCTCGAACAAAGAAACAAAAACGTGAGATGGGACAGAGGGCTTGGAGGAAGAGGAATGCTCATCTACCATGTCAACTACCTCAAGTCGAGATGGACCAACAACACGGTGAACGCCACTGGATATGACAACCAGTGCATGGTGGTGGTGCCTGCCGACAACTCGCTATCCTATAACGACCAGGCCGAGGACTTGTTCCCATATACCTCGACATTGCCCATCAAAACATACAACGAGTTCTCTGACAACACCTCACCGGCAGACATCCTCTATAACAAAAACACTGACGGCACCAAGTTGCTCCACATCAAACTGTCGAACATCAAATACACCAACAGCAGTAAATCCGTGTCGTTCACCTTCAACGACGGCACAACGGAGTATGGGGTGGATGGCATCGACAACATCAATGGTGGCAACAACCGCCAGGTGAAGGCCGGCGTTTACACAACCAACGGTACACTCGTCAAAACCACCGACAACCCACAGCAAGAGCAGTTGCCAAAAGGACTGTATATCGTAAAACCACACAATGGCGAGGCATACAAGATGGTGGTGAGGTGATTATTGACTTTATATTTTAATTAGTCAAGATGGTAAAGGAGCGTTTTTTCAACACCGCAGGACCCAACAATCCGGCCAAGGAATATACTATTGAGCCGCTTAGCAGGATTAACTTGACTGAAATCTTGCACCTCATCGACCAGAATAAATATTTCGTGATGCACGCACCACGACAGTCAGGAAAGACTTCTTGTTTGCTTGCTTTGCGAGATTACCTCAATGAACAAGATGACTACGTTGCCGTCTATGCCAACGTGGAGGCTGGACAAGCTGCACGAAACGATGTGGGAAGTGCCATTAGGACAGTTTGTGGGGCTATTGCTGAGGAATTAAGCATGGTGCTGGATTCCAACTTGCCATTGGAGGTGAGATCCACGGTGAAAGATCTTGACCCCAATGAGATGCTGATGACCTTTCTCAAACGGTTGGCTGTGAAAATACACAAGCCACTCGTGTTGTTCTTGGATGAAATTGACGCACTCGTGGGCGACAGCCTTGTCAGTGTGTTGCGACAATTACGTTCTGGTTACACCAATCGTCCAAAGGCTTTCCCACAAAGTATCATCCTTTGTGGGGTTCGCGACGTTCGCGACTACCGCATCGTGCTTTCCAACCAGGACATCGTCACCGGAGGCTCCGCCTTCAATATCAAGACAGAATCGCTGAGGTTGGGCAACTTCACGCAAGAGGAGATACGGGAACTCTATGGGCAGCACACCCGCGAGACCGGGCAAGTGTTTGAAGAGGAGTGTTTCCCCATGGTTTGGGAGGCCACCGAAGGACAGCCATGGTTGGTCAATGCTTTGGCTCGTGAGGTGACTTACAAGATGGAGGAGAACCGTGACCGCTCCATCCGCATCACAAAAGAGATGATGGAGCGAGCCAAGGAGAACCTCATTTACCGGCGCGACACACACATCGACATCCTCATTGACAAACTGCGGGAAGAGCGCGTCAGGAGGGTGATACAGCCCATACTCGCCAATGAAGACGAAGCGGAGAGTAGCATCATACCTAATGACGATGTTCAATACGTGGTAGATTTGGGGCTGATTAAACAAGAAAGAGGGAAGCCACGTAGAATCTCTTGCGGTATCTACAAGGAAATCATCCCTCGTGAGCTTACTTGGACAACACAAGATGCCCTTGTCCAGCAGCCCCAGTGGTATGAGAACCCCGACCGCAGCCTCAACGTGGAGAAACTTCTACTCGACTTCCAACAGTTCTTTCGGCAGAATGCCGACTCGTGGATAGGGAGGTTCGATTATAAGGAGGCTGGTCCGCAGTTGTTACTTCAGGCATTCCTTCAGCGCGTGGTGAACGGTGGTGGATACATCGACAGGGAGTATGGACTTGGTCACAAGCGTACCGACCTGCTCATCCGAAAGCCACTCACCGATGGATATGGAGGACTGGTGCAGCGTATAGTAATGGAACTGAAAATCCAATACAACTCTTTAGAACGCACCATTGAAGAGGGGTTGAAACAAACCGCTGATTATATGGACTTGGTAGGTTCCGTGGATGAAGGTCATCTCATCATCTTTGACCGTTCTCAGACCAAGACGTGGGAGGAGCGCATTTGGCATCAACCCTACGAATACAACGGTCTTTCCATCATGGTGTGGGGGATGTGAAAAACAAATCGGGTCGTGCAAAAGCACGACCCGATTTGCATATAGGGCAATGTGGAATGCTTATTTCTTCACCACTTTCACGCCGTTCTCGATGACGACACCCTTGTAGTTGGCGTTCACCTGCTGGCCTGAGAGGTTGTAACGCTTTCCGGAGAGCTTCTTGCCGTTTGTGGCGACGGTGGCGATGCCCATGGCCTCGTCGAAGGAAGCGTCGCCCTGAAGCACCACGATGGCTTTCTCGGAGGTGAGGCCGCCATTGGCCACCAGGTTGATGTAGCCGATGCGTCCCGTCTCACCCTCTGCCAGTGGCAAGCACTTCAGAGAGAGAAGGTACATGCCCGTCTCTTCAGAGGAGGAGGTGGAGTAAGGAACCATTTCGTCGATCCACTCAGGTGCGTCGAAGTAGTAGTTCTCGTTGCCGTCTTCATCTTCCCAGTCGCGGGCTATGGAGAAATAGATATACTCTCCGAAATCCTCGGGGTATTTCTCGTTGACCACAGTCTGACCGTCTGCGCTCACGCGAACCACGTTGCAGTCTGCATATTCGATGGAGTTGCCTTCCTCGTCTTCGCCATAAAGAACGGTGGGAATCTCCACTGCATCGAAATAGCCGTAGAAGTCGGCCTGCAGGGAGATGGGTGTGCGATAGGAGAAGGAGCCGATGCCCTCGCCGTCGGTAATCAGCGGCTCGCCAGCGGGAACGTCCTCAATGTCGATGTCGTCCATTGTGAGACCCATGAAGCCACAGTCGATGCCCTCGTTGCTCACACCATAGATAAGGATGCAGAAATCCTTGTCAAGGATGACGGGAACGTTGGCCTCAATGCCGAAATCGTCAATCTCTTTCTTGTGGAAGCACACATTGTACACTTTGTCGCCGTCGCTGTATGTCCAAGCATCGCTCACGTCGTCGGAGGTGGAGACGAGGGTCTCGTAAATCTCATCTCCGAAGGTCTTGCTGCCATCCTCGTTGGTGACCACGTTGCGCAGTTCCATGGTGAGGGTCTTGCCTTCAGCGATGGGAGTGGTATTGGACATGGTGCGGATGCCAATCTCGTTGCAAACGAATGCAGAGATGGGTGCGGGGAATACTTGTGCGATGCCCACCGACTGGTAGGTGGAGCCGTCGCTGAAGGTGATGGCGCCTGTGCCGTAGATGTAGGTATTGTGACCTCTACCGCCTGTGCCCGGGTCGATGGAGCCGCCGCCATAGAGGACGTTATGAAATAGGAGATGGAGCCTTTGGTGAGCACGGGTGCGGGATAGGCGCTCAGACCTTCTTCGGTAACCATGGTTTTGGGCATGTCAACAAAATACAAGTCGCCGTTCTCTTCCATCCATTCGGTGATGTCTTGGTCATTGATGAACCACTGGATGTCGGTTGATTCGCACATGTTCTTGAAAAATGGCGTGTGGAAGGGGGGGTAGGTGAGGAAGGAGCCACTGTAGCCTCTGCCTTCCTTGTCGTAGCCCATGAACATGGCGCCGCGCTCGTGGGTGTAGTAAACGCCGTTGTTCAATGAGCGGCGTGGCTGGGGCTGTGCTTGTGCCTCGCCTTTCTTGTACACTTGGGTTGTGGAGTGTTTTGTTGTGGGGGCCTTCATGACCTTCCCTGTGGGTGCCTGGGCAAGCCCGGCGGTGGCCAGCATGGTGCAGGCCGCGGTGAGTAAAAGAGTTCTCTTCATAAGCTTTATTGATTATTTGGTGTTTTTGGATAAATTCAATATCAACCTTGTCTCGGGGTCGGACGCTGCGGTGAGGCGAATTTGGAGTAAGTTGAACGGTGAGAGGAATGAACTCGCATCGAACGATTGCGGAATGACTTCTTCTATAATCTGCTTCAGAGCGGGCATTTGTGCAAGCACGTTGCCCTCCGTGGAGGCAAAACCGTCATAGATGAAGCGCATGCCGTTTTCTGTTTGCTCCACATTGTAGTAGAAATAGAGGTTGGCCTGTGCGTTGCGGCTTGTGCGATAGCCCACATTGAGCGTGTAGCGGTTGTCGCGACGGAGGAAGGTGAAGTTTCCGAGGGTCATCTTCCTTGCACTAAATTCATTGGCTGCAGTTTCAAACAAATTCCTTATCGACTCGGAGCCGACGTTGGTTTCAATGCGCCAGTTGTAGTGCTCCAATGAGTCGTCGATGAATGTTTCCCTCAAGAACCTACCCGGGTTGTCGCCTTCAATGAAGGTGCCCTCGTCTTCCACCGATTGGAAGACATTCCTTTCGCTGTCAAAAATGAACTCCTGTGCAGTCAAGTCATCCTCGATGGCAATCTTGTCGCGGAAGCGTAGGTAAAAGTTGTCGCCACGTTTGGTGATGAGGAACGGGTTGAAGTCTTGGTTGATGATTTCATCCCCGTCGAAAGGGTAGATGTTGGGTATTCCCATCTCTGCCATCTTGCCGACATAGGAGGTGTTGTATGTGTCGGTGTTTGGGTATTGCATCTTCATCTTGAAGCGTTTGTCTCTCACGTTCAGCACGTTGAAATTGGGAGCGTTCACGGAGAAGTGGAGCATGCGGAAGATAGACAACAAATTGAGATAATCCGTGGCTTCCGTTCCTTCCTCGAGTGGCGTGAGCATGTTGTAGGTGCCGCGCTTCTTTCCCTTGAGCATCATGTAGGAGCCGTCTTCCGGGGCATCGACAATGATGAATTCATAGTCGCCACCCACTCCTTCGCCGCTCTCGTCGTTGGAGATGTCTGAGGTGCCGGTGAAATAGATGTCGTTGGGGTCGCTGAAAGTATGCATGCAATCGTTGTGTGAGTTGAAGGACAGCACAGGGCCGTTGTCGGTGAGTACTTCCCATAGAGAGGTGTCCTCCATTTCCTTTCCACCGGTGAATACATTGTTCATCGTGACTTTCACGGAGTGGTCTTTGTTGAACTTGCACAGCAGGATGTATCCGTTGCCGTATGGCCAGGAGTCTTCATTGGTGGGATATAGTTGCATAACCCATCCGTTGGGTGCCGCCAGCAGTCGTGATGAGTAGAGGTCACTTGCCTCGTTGAGGCGCTCTGCGGCACTTTTGTCGAAGATGTCGTCTTCCTCGCTCGGGCTGCAGGAGGTGTAGGCCAATGCAGTCGCTGCAAGCAGGGCGATGGTGAATATCTTGTTCATGGTGTTGTATGCTTGTATATTATTGTTGTAATGACTTGTATGAATATACTTCGTTCATGAGTTGGTCGATGAAACTAATGGACGGGTTTTCCGGTGCCGGTGATGTGAGGCGATTGATGACCCTCCCGCGTTGGTCGAGCTTGAACGAGCCGTCGTCGTTGGTGAGGTACATGCGCTGCTGCACCTCTTTGCGAAGGTTGTCCAACTCAATGTTCCAGTTGTCTTTCAGCCAGTCGCGAACAAGGCCGACTTTCTGCATGATGACTTTGTCGCCCTCGATGCCGGTGGTGTGCAGCCACTGCACCTCCCCTTTCTCGTCGAGTGCCACGTAGTCGTCAGCATTGCGCTTGCAGGCACGGCGATACACCTTGCCTGTTCCGTCGCTCTCGCGGAAGTAGCCCACGGTGTCGGGGTCGGCATTGCGCATGCGCTTGTCATAGTCGGATCTTTCCATGTCCACCTCTTCCCATTCGTAGGAAGCAGTGTTCAGCAGTTGGTTCCAGCTGATGGGGTCTTCAGTGATGTACATGGCCAGCACCTCCACCCAGTCCTCACCAGGTGCACTGGAGGCGTATGGGGAGACGAAGCCGCGGCCGGCAGCCATGGAGTCGGGGGTCTGCGTCCATGTTGAAGCGTCGTACTGGCTGCGTGAGATGAGGTTGAAAGACGTAGGCCTGATGTGTGTTTGGTCGAGGATGTGTCCGAACTCGTGGTGAATGGTCTTGATGAAGTATTCGTTGAGCATGTCCACATCAGCCACGTTGAGGTTGTTGGTGTTGAAGAGCGAGATTTTCAGACCGCCTCCAGCCTCACCCAAGGTTTCTGTTCCCTGGCTTGGGTTGAGGTTCTTGGAGCCGATGACGTGGATGATTCTCGGTGCGTTGGCCTTGAGGAACTCGGGAGCCGCATATTTCTCATACACGCCTGTCCACAAATACTTGAGCAGTACGGCAAGTTCCACGCTCTTCTCGTAGCTCGCGGGTGTGAGGTTCTTGGTCATGTCGGAGCCGATGTCCTCCATGCGGTAGATGAACCTCATGTTGTACGGCTCCAAGTATGTGACTTTGAGGAAGGTGTCGAGCGGGAAAGTGTATGCACTTCGGTCGAGCGGATAGTCGTTGGTGTCGAAGATGGTGGGGCCCAGGTCGTCGTCATCGCAGCTGGTGAAGCAGAGCGTGGTGAGAGCAAGTGCTCCTATGAGCAGGGTTTTCATTGTTTCTTTCATGTTGTTTCCTCCTTGTTATTTGATTCTGCTTTCCTCCGGGTCGAGTTTCACCAGGTTGCTGCTGGCGCTTGAAGCCTGCACGGTGGGTCGTGATGATGCCATGCCAGAGGACAGCACCTCCCAAGGCACCTCGATGGCCTTTCTCGGGTCATTGGGCTCAAGTTGGTAGGGTGTGGCCTCCAAGCCTATCTCGTGCTTCCAGTTGACACCCCATCGCTTGAGGTCGAAATAGCGCAGGCCCTCAAACATGGTCTCGAAGCGGCGGAACTCGTTCAGACAGTTCATATAGGCGGTGTAGTTGGCCGGCACCACGTAGTCGCTGCTGATGTTCTGTGTGAACTCCCAGTCGGGATAGCAGTTGTTGTTGGCACCGTTGGAATAGTAGTTCTCAATGATTTGCTTGGTGCATTTCTTGATGTATCCGGCTTCGAAGTATGCCTTGTAGTCAGCCTCCGAGAATTTTTCGATGCTGTTGTTCCAGTAGGCGCAGAGGTCTTCCACGCCGGCATCCACTTGGCCGAGCATCAGCTTGGCTTCCGCACGGTTGAGTAGCAGTTCGTTGGCAGTGAAGGCCCTCAGGATGATGTGCGGGTATCCAATCTGCGCGATTTTGTCGCTGTACTCAAACTGCTCGAAGATTTTGCTGTTGATGAAGCCGTAGTCGTGTGTGCTGTTGCCGAAGCACATGCCGCCCACGTTGGCGATGGGGCAAACATAGTAGCTCGACCACAGGGGGTGGCGTGTGTTGATGAGGAACACCTCGCGTGCCTTCGGTCCGGCGATGGAGTATCTGTATCCGAAGCAGCGGCGTTGGAAGACGGAGTAGGTGCTGATGAGCATGAGGTTGTTGTTCAGGTTGGGGTGCTGCCAGGCGTTGCTGTAGTCGTCGCCTGTGGAGCAGTTTTCGAAGACGGAGTAGTCCATCATCATGTTCAGCAGCGTGCTGTTTTCTGTTCCTAAGACGGCGTTGGCATGCTCCACCACCTTTGCCCATTCCCTCTTGTAGAGGTAGAAGCGTGCGGCGAAGGCGTGTGCGGCGTTGACGTTGAAGTGCCATTTGGGCACGGTGTAGAACTCCTCGTTGAGGTCGGCCAGTCCACCCTCCAGGTCGGCTTGGATGTTGGCATACACTTCCGCCACGTTGCCACGGTCGTAGTGCTTCGTCACCTCGTTCTCCACTTCCTTGACGTATGGTATTCCGATGTCATTCTTGCTTGCGTCGGCGTTTTTCCACGGCTGGCAGAAAGTGTTGACGAGGCAGAAATGGCAGTATGCGCGAATGAGGAGTGCCTCCGCACGGGCGGCTCTCAGTTTTGGGGTGAGCGTTTTTGTTTCCTTGCTGATTTCCTCGATGGCTTCGAGGGCTGCGTTGCAGGTAGAGATGGAGCCGTAATAGCCTTCCCATATCATGCCGGGGGAGTCCCAGTCGTCGTATGCGGCGTATGAGGCCGGCTCGAAGGCATAAAGTTGGTCGTCAAAGCGGGCGTAGGAGCCATAGTTGTAGTGTGAGAGCACTTGCGGGTCCCACGGCTTGGTGGGCATGTGCGGTGCCCAGTTGTCGATGTAGTTGTCGCTCGAAAGTTCTGCCACCCACTGGTAGCTGGTGGATGGGTATGCGCTTTTGAGGAGGTTGATTACCTTGTCCTCAGAGTCGATGTCTGTTCGCTCGTCGGGTATTTTGTCGAGGAAGCTCTCGCTGCACGAGGTGAGTGCCAAGGCTCCCATGACGACGAATGAAAGGATGTGTCTATATGGTTTCATGTCTTGTTCGTATTTGGTGACGATGTGTTAGATGCCCAGCCTGACGGTGAGTGTGAATTGCTTGGAGAGTGGCGACGCCACACCTCCTGCGTTGACGAATTCCGGGTCTTGGCCGTTGAGCTTCTTGTCGGAGTAGATGAGGAAGAGGTTGGTGGCGTCGAGTTTGAGCGATGCCGACCCAAGTCCTATTTTGCTCACGAGCGTTTTTTCAAAATCGTATGTGAGTGAGATGTCCTTCATGCGGATGAAGCCTCCGTCAGCCGTCCGAGCGGTGGAGTAGTTGTATGCGTTGTAAGCGTAGCTGATGTAGCGGTCGTTGTAGTACTGCCTGACGCTTGCGATGGCCGGGATGTTGGTGACTTTCTCGTCTCCTGGTATGACCCATCTGTTTTTGAACTCCTTGGGCATGGCACTCTGGTCTGAGTAGGCGTATGAGAAGACGTTTTCCATGCGCAGCTTGTTGCCAAAGGAGTAGGTGATGAAGACGTTCAGACGCCAGTTCTTGTAACGGAACATGTTGTTGAGACCGCCGGTGATGGTGGGCTCTGCCGAGCCTTCATACTTGAGGAAGTCGAGCTTCTCGTTCTCTTGGAAGTTGATGTCGGATGTGGTGACAACGTCGGACTCGTTGATGATGGTGGGTATTCCCTCGTCGTTAAGACCTACGAAGGGGATGGAGAAGAGTGCGCGGTGCGGGTATCCCACACGTGCGTAGCCGCCGCTCCTGACAAGGTCGATGACGCGCGTGTCGGAGAGCAGGTCGGTGATTTCGGTATGGGTGTAGGAGAAGGTGAGGTCGCTGTTCCAAGAGAAGTCGGTGCTTTTGATGTTCTGGGTGGAGAGGGTTGCCTCCACACCGTTGGACTTCATTTTTGCCACGTTGGCGAATTTCCTGATTTCACCGCCAGCGCCCTCCGTGTTGAGGTAACCCATGAGGTCGAAGTTGTCGCGCCAATAGATGTCGGCGGTGAGGTTGATGCGGTTGCTGATGAAGCCCAAGTCAAAGCCGATGTTGAACTCATGCTTCTTCTCGTAGGTGAGGTCTTTGTTGCCCAACAATCTTTGTCTGAGAGCGGTCTCTTGCTGGTCTCCCCAGGGCCTCCAGATATTGGTGGCTTCGTAAATGGGTGTGGCAGCGGCGTATGCTGCCAAATTTCCGGGAAATTCGGCATTCAGCGAGTAGGAGAGGCGCAAGGTGGCGTGTGAGACGGCAAAGCGGGTCTTCTCCATCCATTTCTTGAAGAAGGATTCCTCGTGGGCGTTCCATGATGTGGAGACGTTCCATGTGGGGAGCCAACGTGAGCTGCGGGCCTTTCCCAACTGGTTGGAACCGTCGTAACGCCCGGTGAGGTTGAGAACATAGCGTCCAGCGTAAGAGTAGTTGGCATTGGCGAAATAGGCCAGGCGGCGGTTCCAGTATTTGCTGAAATAGTCGGTAGTGGTGCCTTCTTCAAGCATTTGCTTCTCCCTCTGTGCGTTCTTGATGACAATGCGGCTCAATTCGTAGTCCACGCCCATGGTGGTGTTCTCCGATGCTTCACGGTCGGCTTTGTTGGCCTCCATACCGACCAGTGCGTTGAAGATGTGAGTGTCGTTCCACACCTTGTTGTAATTGGCTGTGAAGCGGACGTCGAACTGCTTCACCGAGTTGCGGTTGAGGGTGAAGATACCGCCCTGGGGCATCACCGACACGGGGAGTGAGTTGGGGTTGTCGGGATCCTGGTAGAGATAGGTGTTGCTATACATCACGTTGGGGTTGTCCACGCCGGCGCGGTAGGCCTCCGCCTGGTTGGAGTGGTTGAGCACGTAATGTTCCTGGGTGGATTTGTTGACGCGGTAGCTTCCCAAGGCTTTGAGTTCCAATCCCAAGATGGGCTTCCATGAGAGTTCGCCTTGGAACTTGAGGTCCATCACGTTGACATCAATGTAGTTGTTGTCCAACTCATCGAAGATGTTGAATGGAGCGTAGTTACGTGTGTAGGTGTCGTCAGGGTCGAGCGTTCTCGCCGTGTTCATGCAGAAGCTGAAGGGGTTGATGTCGAAGTTGCGGCTGACGGCTCCGCTCACCACGTCGATATTTTGGCTGAGCGTGCCAGGAGCCTTCTGGTCACGCACGGAGCCGTTGGTGCGCAAGGTGAGGGTGACGTTCTTCGAGAGATTGAAAGAGGCATTGATGTTGGCCGTGTAACGCTCCACCTTGCTGTCCTTGTACCATCCCGGGTCTTGCATGGCCGAGAGGGAGGCGTAGAGGTTGGCGCGCTCCGTACCGGATGAGATGCTTATCGAGTGGTTGTGCATGATGTTGTCGCTGAAGAGCAGGTCGAACCAGTCGGTGTTTCTGAACTCCGCCTGTGAGAGGTATTTGTTCATGGCAGCCTGGGTGAAGGGCAGACCGAACTGTCCGTTCTCATACTGGTCCATGAGTTTGTACATCCTTCCGTAGAGACCTGAGGACGAGCCGTTTGCGAGAGAGGAGAACTCGAGCCATCCCTTCTTCTCCATCTCGCGGTAGATGCCCATCTGCTCTTGCGAGTTGCTGATGTTGTAGTCGTTGTAGGTGGGTTTGAGACGGTAGGTGTACTCGCCGGTGTAGTTGATGCTGCTGTGTCCGACTTTTCCTTTCTTCGTGGTGATGACCACCACACCTGCCATCGCGCGCGCGCCATATATAGATGTGGCGCTTCCGTCCTTGAGCACTTGGAAACTCTCTATGTCGTCGGCGTTGAGGCCGGCGATGGCATTTGAGATGAGGGTTTCGGCGTCGCCGGAGGAAAGGTCATCGGCAGAGACATTCACGGCGTCTTCCATGATGACGCCGTCCACCACCCAGAGGGGTGAGGAGTTGCCATAGATGGAGGTGGCACCGCGCACGCGGATTTTCGGTGCGGTACCGAAGGTGCCGGAGACATTCTCCACCGACACGCCGGCCACACGACCCTCCAGGGCGCGTGTGACGTCGGCCACGCCGTCCAAACGTGCCTTGTCGGCATCCACTTTCGCCGTTGCTCCGGTGAAGAGTCGTTTGTCCATTTGCTGCATACCGGTGACGACCACCTCGTCGAGCACGTCGGCATCGCTCTGCATGGTGACTTTCATGTTGTGGCTACCTTTCACCGTCACTTTCTTCATGCCAATGTAGGTGATTTCGAGAGTGGGTGAAGCACTACTCGTGCTGAGTGAAAATTTTCCGTCGATGTCGGTCACAGTGGCGATTTTTGTGCCTTTCACGGACACCGTTGCGCCGATGACCGGCTCGCCGTCGTCTCCGGAG
Source organism: uncultured Prevotellaceae bacterium (assembly GCA_902792855.1). Lineage (GTDB taxonomy): Bacteria > Bacteroidota > Bacteroidia > Bacteroidales > Bacteroidaceae > Prevotella. The sequence goes on along the minus strand of CADBBP010000069.1, from coordinate 4,965 downwards.
ACGACAACGCCCGATACGGTGTTTTGAGCCGCCGCAAATCCTACGAACAAGGTTAGCAGGGTCAAAATCAAGCTTAGTCTTTTTCTCATAAAATATGCTCTTTTGTTTCCTTTTCTATTCAATAGACTATGGTACAGCTTGCAAAATTACGCTTTTTTTTGCAAATTGCAAAACTATTGATAAAAAAGGTGAAAAAATATACGCTATTTAAGCTTTTAGCGTGGGAGATAGCCGATGGAGGGCATGTCTTTTATAGAGGTTATAGTAACTATAGAACCTATAGTGCCTATAGCTGCTGAGAACTATAGGCACTACAGGTGTTTGCAATCTTGTCCCAGGTGTCTTTTTTATTTTACCTGGATGACGAGGTATTTGCTGGTGCTCCAGAAGAGGTCAGGGTCAGTGATGTGCAGGGACTTTTTCTTGTCGGGGGCTTCATCGATGCGGTATGCTGCCATGGGGTGCGGGGTGAGCAGTTTCACGCTCTTCGAGTGAAGTTGGATGTCCTTCTGGTAGCGGTAGTCAATTTTGATGAAATAGTTCTTGTTGAAGTTGTTTTTCAGCACGTTGCCCTTTTTGTCGAGGATGTTCTGCTCCTTCAACTCGCTCTTGGTTCCATAGACGTAGTAGGCCATGTGCAGCTGCTTGTCCTGCTCGTTGATGGTTTGCTGCTTCTGCGTTGCCTCGTTCTTCAGGTCGGCCACATCGTTGTTGAGGGTGGTGATGGCCTCGTCCATCTGTGTGATTTTCACCTCTTTCTCGCTGATGACACCACGCAGTTCGTTCAGCTGCAGGTCTTTGGCCTCCATCTGGCTCACAAGGGCGTCGATGGTGGCCTGCATGGTGCGCTTAAGTTCCTCGCCGCGAGAGTCGCTCTCGCTGAGTTGGTTCTGCAACTTGTTGATGAGGTCCTTGTTCTTCTTCATCGTGTTTTTGATGAAGAGCATGTCGTTCTTGATGCGTGTGGCTCGGTCTGTTCCCTCGCCGCCCTTGGCCAGGGTGACGCGTTTCTCAGCCTCGTTGATTTCCCGGAAGCCCTCCTGTATCTCGTTGAACACCGACAGCATGTCGTTGAGCTCCTTGTCCCTTTGGTCGATGATACTTTGCAGAGAGTCGTTTCCCTCTACCACCACCGTCTGTACCACGGGGGCCTTTGGCTCCTCCTTGCAGCCAGCAAGGGCGAGCAGGCAGATGGCGTAAAACAATACCTTTTTCATTTTGTAATATCCTTTTGATTGTTGTTGGTCATTTCTTTGGAAGCCTTGGCGTTTTCCTTGGATGTCTTGGCATCCAAGCCTTCCACGATGAGTACGATTTCCCCACGAGGCGGTGTTTGGGTGAAATGTTCAACCAACTCGCCCAAAGTGCCGCGCACACACTCTTCGTGCACCTTTGAAATCTCGCGAGCCACGCAGGCGCGTCGGTTTGCACCCATCACCTCTGCCATCTGCTGAAGCGTCTTCAGCAGGCGATGTGGCGACTCGTAGCACACGATGGTGCGCTCCTCCGTGGCCAAGGCGTTCAGACGTGTCTGGCGACCCTTCTTCTGTGGCAGGAAGCCCTCGAAGCAAAAACGGTCGTCGGGGAGGCCGGAGGCCACCAATGCAGGCACGAACGCGGTGGGTCCGGGGAGGCACTGCACTTCTTGGCCGGCAGCCAGGGCTTCTCGCACGAGGAAAAAGCCAGGGTCGCTGATGCCCGGGGTGCCGGCGTCGCTCACCAGTGCGATGGTCTGTCCGCTCTTAAGGCGTTCCACCACGGCGGCACTCGTGCCGTGCTCGTTGTACTTGTGGTGCGACAGCAGGCGGCCGTGGATGTCGTAATGCTTCAGCAGCACGCCGGTGGTGCGGGTGTCCTCGGCGAGGATGACATCGGCTTCCCTGAGCACACGCAGTGCCCTCATGGTGATGTCTTCCATATTGCCGACAGGTGTCGGCACAACATATAGCATACCCATATTCGCCGCAAATTTACATTAAATCAAACAATCGGCAAAATTATTTCACTTTTTTTTTGTTTTGCGGCCGCCTCGTTATTCCGTTATTCCGTTATTCCGTCATTTCGCGGCGGCCCTTGCCATGGCAATTTTTTTCTTTCATGTTTTGGCGGTTTCGGATAAACTTTGTACTTTTGCATTCATCATGAGCGACAACATCATGGGGGAGATGCACCGCCCCGGCAGAATAGAAGTGGTGTGCGGGTCGATGTTCTCAGGAAAGACAGAGGAGTTGATCCGGCGTGTGAAGAGGGCTGTCTTCGCACGGCAGCGTGTGGAAATTTTCAAGCCGTCCATCGACACGAGGTACTCAGAGGAGGAGGTTGTCAGTCACGACCGCAACTCCATCCGCAGCACCATCGTCGATACATCGGCATCCATCCTCCTCTTGGCCAACGACATCGACGTGGTGGGCATCGACGAGGCGCAGTTCCTTGACGACAGCCTACCGGAGGTGTGCAACGAGTTGGCCAACCGCGGTGTGCGTGTCATCGTTGCCGGCCTTGACATGGATTTCAAGGGCGTGCCGTTCGGTCCCATGCCTGCTCTCTGTGCCATTGCCGACGATGTGACCAAGGTACACGCCATCTGCATGCGTTGCGGCGCCTTGGCCTATGTCAGCCACCGTTTGGTGAGCGAGGAGAAGCGCGTGCTTTTGGGCGAGAAGGCGCAGTATGAACCGCTTTGCAGGGATTGCTACCGCAAGGCATTGGAAACCAACAAGTCAACGCTATGATTGAGGGAAAGATTACTTTCGACCGTCTCGCACGATGGACGATTATCGCCATCGTCGTGGTGGGAACCATCCTGCTCATCAACCGCTTGAGCAAGGTGTTGCTTCCTTTTTTCATAGGATGGTTCATCGCTTATTTGCTTTACCCATTGGTGAAGTTCGTGCAGTATCGCATGCGCGTGCCCACGCGAATCCTCTCTATATTTGTCACGTTCCTCTTCGTGGCAATCCTTGTGGCCGGCGTGTTCTATTTCATCATACCGCCCATGATAGAGCAGTTTGAGCGTCTTGGGCCACTTGTGGTGAAATACCTCAACCAGCGGTCGGCATCCGGTGACTTCTCCGCCATGGTGCAGGAGTGGCTCAACAGCCACCGTGACCGGGTGATGGAGTTCCTCGGCAGCCGCGACTTCATCGATGCACTAAAGACAGCCGTGCCAAAGGTGTTCTCCGTAGTGGGGCAGACGGCGAGCATCGCGTTGAGTGTCTTCGCCTCATTCATCACACTGCTTTACACCTTCTTCATCCTGCTCGATTATGAGTACCTCACGGACAACTGGGTGAAAATCTTCCCCAAGAAGTCGAGGCCTTTCTGGCAGGACTTGATGAACGATGTGGAGCGCGCCCTCAACAACTACATCCGCGGGCAGGGGCAGGTGGCTTTCTGGATGGGTGTCATGTTCGCCTGCTGGTTCTGGGCCATTGGACTGCCCATGCCCATCGGCATGGGAATACTCATCGGCATCATGGACATGGTGCCTTACCTGCACACTTTCGCCATCATCCCCACGGCGTTCCTCGCCTTGCTCAAGGCCGCCGACACAGGCCAGAATTTCTGGGTCATCTTCGGGCTTGCCATGCTGGGCTTCGTCATTGTGCAGGTGATTACCGACATGTTCACCACGCCAAAAATCATGGGGTCCGCCATGGGTCTCAACCCAGCCGTGCTGCTGCTCTCCCTCTCAGTGTGGGGTGCTTTGCTCGGTTTCATCGGCCTCATCATTGCGCTGCCGCTCACAACGCTCATCATCGCTTACTACCAGCGGTATGTCATCAACGAGGAAAGCGCCCCTCCAGCGCCCCCAAAGGAATTGCCAGACTTGGTGAAATCGAAGAAGGATGAGAGTGCCGCCTCGTCGTCTTGACGCAGAACGGATAACATGAAGCCCGTCCCAATGGCTTGGAACGAATTGTTGCATCATCAATGTAATAGAAGAGGCGTCGCAGGAAATGCGACGCCTCTTCTATCATAGGGGTTGTAGCCCGTATTGCTTTAGCAGATTTCTTGTTCCCTGTCAGTCGTATTGGAACTGGAAGAACATGGGAGCCTTTGCGATGGTTCCAGAAATGCGGATTTTCCATTGCCCGTAGAGATGCCTGATGTTTTGTGGCAGGAGGTTGGTGTCGCGAAGCCGCATGAGAATTTCCCTCAGTGGCCTTCCTGGGTGTGGTTCGTCGTCGTTAAGCAGTCCTGCGCGTGCCAGTTCTGTATTTGCCTCCATTTCATTGATCTCTTGTTTGCCGGTTCGCATCATGTACTCGTCGAGGCAGTGTAACAAGTCCTTTAGGTTTTTGTCAGTCATGGCTAAATGAGTTTTGAGTCGTTGATGAATAGTTGGGATGAGCTTTCTAATAGAGACCTGCGCAAGGCAGTATGGTCGCTTCATGACATTGCAAATATAGTGAAAAAAATGATAGGTTGTTCTCTTTGGCCTAAATATTTAACATATTTAACATTTTGAAAGAATTATGGCGGTGCGCATTACTGATTGTAAGTAAAATGGGTGTTTTGCTTACAATTTTACGCTCTTTTTATGATAGACAAATTCTATTTCTTTATAAAAGTGCATCAATGTGGTGGTCATTTGTCGTAAAAAAGTATTGTAATAACAAGGTTTTTTGGCGGTGAAGAAAGGTATTTCCCCATCTAAGTGTCGAAGTGAAAAATGGGGCGATTTCCTAAATGGACAAAAACCATTCTTAACAAAACACGATAATTATTTTTTTGTGTGAAATATTAGTTTTATCTTTGCAAACGGAAAATAAGAAACCAACACAAAATCAATTATACATTCCTCAAATGAGAGATGATGCTTCGCATTGCCTCTCATTTTTTTGATTTTATGGATGCCTCTCTTCCTCCCATTTCCGTATGTTGGCGAGCAGTTCGTCCATGGAACAACACACGGATTGGAAGAGTTTGTACATCAGTTCGGGCTCCTGTCGCTCGGGGATG
>CADBBP010000068.1 GCA_902792855.1 uncultured Prevotellaceae bacterium | reverse complement strand
GGTCCGTAGTCCATCCTCACACTTACACCGCACAGATACATCAGTTTGGCCACGGCATCGCACTGTGCAGCGGGAGAGTTTTTGTCGTAGGTATCTGCCATCTTGCTCCAGTCTATTTTGGTGCCGGCGGGTATGGCATCTATTTTGAAGCCATAACTCGATGAGGTATAGCCGGGAATCTCCGCAATGGTGGCATTCGGGTATTTATAGAAGTTCATCACCTGTGCCATGGCCGTCGCCACACAGCCAGTGACGCAATGCTCTGTTTCGCCATTGCTTTTAGTCACAGTTGGCGCCATGTTGTTGAAGGGACTGTCTTGGTCCCAATGTGTAGTAAGGAGTGGGCTAATGGCCTTTTTGACGGGCGCACGCCTTCTTGAATTCTGGCCGCCTGTGGCATCGCTTTCCATGCCGGCTATCTCTTTGGCCAATTCGCCGAGATAGTACTTCATGTTGTCGGGCATAGCCTCGGGGTCGATGTGCCCTGTAGGCGAATAACCCAGCACTCGCTCCGTGCGGTCGTCACCACTGACGACGACATAGCCCTTTCCGTCACTCGCGTTGAAGACATAACAGGCTGTCTTTTCTTCATTGCCGGGCAAAGCCTGCCTGTAAGCAAGTTTCATGGGCTTGACGGTTGTAGCGCGGCCTTTCTCTTTCAGAAATGCCCCGGCTGTCGTCTTAGCCGACTGTAGGTCTATCGGCCCTGCTGTTGCCATCAATGGCAAAAGGAACAACAGGAAAAAAACATTCTTTTTCATAATGTAGTAGTTTTAGGTTTATTCAGCAAATATACACAAATTATTCAAATCCAACTAAAAAGCGAGCAAAAAAACACTGAAAAAAGAGGCAAATTTCCGTATAGGATAAATTCTTTGTAAAATCATTCAAATTTGATTGTGCTATGTGTTTGGCTTGTCCAAGAATTCGCGTTAAAAATAATCGTGCTGAGCGGTTGAAACGCAAGGAAAGAGGGCTGATATCTCGTTGGCCTTACAGGCCGTCCGAAATAAAGAATCCAACCGCACACAGGTCGAAAATAATTATCACTGAATAGCCAGGCTACTTTGGGATGTTAATATTCATTAACAAGTGTGGCGGTGCGTTTTACTTTTTCTCCTTTTCACCGTCAAAAGTTCAAAAGGGAAAGTTATTCTGACAATCAAGGTATAAAAAAGAACTAAATTATTATCAACGCGAAAAATGAAGAAAGGTTTTATGATGATGGCGGCTGCTTTGGTGGCAGTTGCTGCAAGTGCGCAGGTGACAGAGGACTTCAAACCTGCCAGTACCAACCAGGAGGGGCACGACTATCCAATGGTGAACTCCCAACGCATGGTGCGTGCCCAGATTTCGGCTCCCGATGCCAACAGCGTGAAGTTGGACATCGGTGGCGTGAAATACGACATGGTGAAGAATGCCGATGGCGTGTGGACCGGAGAGTCGGCTCCCCAGGACGAGGGGTTCCACTATTACCAGCTCAACATTGACGGTGCTTCCGTGCCCGACCCGGGAAGCAAGTATTACTATGGTGCCAGCCGTTGGGGCAGCGGTATCGACGTGCCCGCAGCCGACGAGGACTTCTACACCGTGAAGAACGTGCCGCAAGGTTCGGTCAACGAGGTCTATTATTACTCCACTGTTACCGAGAAGATGCGCCACTGCTATATCTACCTGCCAGCCGAATACCGCACCAACCCCACCAAGAGGTTCCCCGTGCTCTACTTGCAGCATGGCATGGGCGAGAATGAGACCGGGTGGTCAGCCCAGGGCAAGACAGGCATCATCATGGACAACCTGATTGCTGCCGGCAAGGCAGTGCCATTCATCATCGTGATGGACAATGGCCTGAATGCCATCCCCGCACATCCCGACACCACCCAGCAGGCCAACCCCTTCGGCGGCTTCCCCGGAATGGGACCTCGTCCGCAGGGACAGGGTGCGCCACAGGGCATGCGCCCAGGTGGTCCTCAGGGCAGGCCGATGGGTGGTCCTGGCGGCCGTCCCGGCGGTCCTCGTCGTGGCGGCTTCGGTGGCTTCAACGGTTTCCAGGAGGTGCTGTTGAAGGACATCATCCCCATGGTGGAGAACAACTATCGCGTCATTGCCGACACCGACCACCGTGCACTTGCCGGCCTCTCGATGGGTGGCATGCAGACGCACATGATCACGCTGGCCAACCCCACCAAGTTTGCTTATGTGGGCATGTTCAGCGGCGGCACGTTCCGCACCGAGGAGTTGCAGGACGCCAATGATTTCAAGAAGACCAACAAGGTGTTGTTCATGAGTTGCGGAGGCAAGGAGCCGATGGGTGTGGACAAGGCCGCAGAGGACCTGAAGGCTTTGGGCATCAATGCCCACTCATACATCTCTCCCGAGACAGCCCATGAGTGGCAGACCTGGCGCCGCAGCCTCTATCAGTTTGCACAACTGCTTTTCAAATAACCCGATTTATTTCCTAATGATTTTGCCGTCATCCTGCGAGAGGATGGCGGCATTGTTTTTAGTGGTCATGCTTTTTCTATGATGCAGGTGTGCGTCTTCGTCTCCTTGTCGTAATTGATGCCTACAAGGAGGAGATTGACGGCATCGACTCACACAAGTGAAACGTGCCTCAGAAAAGAGCGTGTCGTTGACAACGGCGATTAGCCCCGTCTTGTCGATATACTCACGCTTGACGGCTGAATGAAAAACCTCGTTCCCGGTGTTGATGTATTTGCCCATGGTTATTGCACTTTGATTCTCATGCAAAAATAGATAAAAAAATCTGATATGACAAAACCGTTGAAGAAAGAAATATTGCTTCGTCAATGGCCTACTCTTCCATCGCCTCGATGTAGAAGGAGAAGGGGCGGAAACCGTCGTTGCAACTGATCATCGCACTCATGGGGTTTTTCATCCATCCGTCGTAGAAATTGCCCTCGCCACGAGCAAGAGCCTCCACGAACTCGCGCATGGAAGACCAAGCGGAAGAGCAAAAGCCCTCCGGACATTTGCCGTCGATGGAAACCCATTGCAGGCCTTCCTGCACGTCGCAAGCATGCTCTATCGGGTTCTCGTATTTCGCCATCAAGTCTTCATGCACCACCTGGCGGACGGCAGTGATACGCACTTTGTTCATTTGCTTGTCTTTGTTTATTGATTTGAATAGTGCCGAATGTGAGAAAAGAAGAACACCCACCCGACATGCAAAGATAAACAATCGCCATCAAACATGCAAGCGTCGGATGTCATAAAAAAGACCCCTTCTTCTGGAAACACTCCATTTACCCCAAAAGAAAAATCACATATTTGTGAACTTTTTATGCTTTCTTTTGATTTAATCAGATTATTCTTTAACTTTGTGGTGAAAAAGGAGATAAAAACAATATAAGATATGGTTATTAAAAACGAAGAGGAATACAAGGCCTACGAGGCTCGCCTGGAAATACTGATTCAGCGTGGCACGGAGTTGGGTGACATGGAACTGCTTTCGGAAGAAGACAAGAATGAATTCCAGAAATTGAGCACCGCCTTGGATGAATATGGAAAAGCCTATCATCCACTACCGGGACAAATGAGTTCACTATTGACAGAAGCCATCCTCAAACAAGTGAAGACAAAAGGCCTAAAACAGAAAGACGCCGCCCGAATGATTGGCATCAGTTCCACTATGTTCAGCGACTTGCTTCATGGACGCCGTTCACTGAGTTTCGAAGTGGCACGTAACATTTACAAAGTGCTTGGGGTGCCTGCAGAAGTGGTACTAACATAATTCCCTACGTGCGCAACGGGGGCCGTTGCACAGTAGGGAAATGCTTTATGCTTTGGATTAGCAGACGGGGCTACCCGGCTTCACCTCTTTTATAATCGTCGTGACGCTGAGGTCGCCGTCGAAATTCTCGGCTGAGAGGATCATGCCCTGGCTCTCGATACCCATGAGCTTACGCGGGGCGAGATTGGCGATGAAGAGCACGTCGCGGCCGATGAGTTCCTCGGGGGCGTAATACTTGGCGATGCCTGAGAGGATGATGCGGTCGGTGCCGCTGCCGTCGTCGAGTGTGAATTTCAGCAACTTGTTGGCCTTCTTCACCTTCTCGCAGTTCTTCACGTGCCCCACGCGGATGTCGAGCTTCTCGAAATCGGCGAAATCAATGACCGGCTTGATGTCCTTTGCCTTGTAGTTGGCAGCCTCGTTGGCCTTTTTCGTGTCCTCCAACTTCTTCAGCTGTGCGGCAATCACGTCATCCTCGATTTTCTCGAAGAGGAGGGCCGGCTCTGCCAGTTGGTGTCCGGGCTGCAGGATGTCGGTCTGTCCGAGTTGGTTCCACTCGAAGGCATCGATGTTGAGCATTTGGCGGAGTTTCTTGCTGCTGAAGGGCAGGAACGGTTCGAAGGCAATGGCCAGGTTGGCCGTCAGTTGCAGGCAGATGTAGAGGATGGTCTCGCAGCGCTTGGGGTCGGTCTTCCACACCTTCCACGGCTCGCACTCCGTGATGTACCTGTTGCCGATGCGTGCCAAGTTCATAGCCTCGAACTGAGCGTCGCGGAACTTGAAGTTGTCGAGCAGCGCCTCCACCTTCGCCTTGACGTCCTTGAACTCGTCAAGAGCCTGGCGGTCCACGTCGAGCAGTTTCCAGGTGAAATTATTGTCCTTCGTCTCCGGGGCGTTGGCCGTGAGCACATACCTCAGCACATCCTGCTTGCCGGGGAGGTCCGTCAGGTATTCGTGCAGCCAGACAGCCCAGTTGCGCGAGGTGGAAATCTTGTCATCCTCCAGGTTGAGGAACTCGTTGGCCGGCACGTTGTCGGGCATGACATACTTCCCGTGGGCGCGCATCATGACGGGGAAGATGATGCAGTGGAAGACGATGTTGTCCTTGCCGATGAAATGCACGAGTCGCGTCTCGTCGTCCTGCCACCATTTTTCCCATGAGCCCCATTTCTCCGGCTCGCGCTCACACAATTCCTTGGTATTGGAGACATAGCCGATGGGAGCATCGAACCACACGTAGAGCACCTTGCCCTCCGCGCCGTCCACCGGCACGGGGATGCCCCAGTCGAGGTCGCGTGTCATGGCACGAGGCTGCAAGTCCATGTCAAGCCACGACTTGCACTGTCCATAGACATTGGGGCGCCATTCCTTGTGCTCCTCCAAAATCCACTGCTTCAGCCAGTCCTGGTAATCGTTGAGCGGCAAGTACCAGTTCTTGGTGGACTTCAATACAGGTGTGGAACCGCTGATGGTGGACTTGGGGTTGATAAGTTCCGTGGGACTGAGGTCGCGCCCGCATTTCTCGCATTGGTCGCCGTAAGCACCCTCATTGTGGCAGTAGGGGCACTCGCCCGTGACATAGCGGTCGGCCAGGAACTGCTTGGCCTCCTCGTCATAAAGTTGCTCGGTGGTCTCCTCCACCAACTTTCCCTCGTCGTACAGTTTGCGGAACCACTCGTAGATGTCGAAGGAGATGCCGAAATCCTCGAACGACTGCTTGATGAGTTGGTGGTAGCGGTCCACCACGTCCTGCGGGGTGATGCCCTCCTTGCGTGCGCGGACGGTGATGGGCACACCGTGCTCGTCGCTGCCTCCGATGAACACCACCTCCTCCTTCTTCAGGCGAAGGTATCTCACATAGATGTCGGCCGGGACATAGACGCCAGCCAGGTGACCGATGTGCACACCGCCGTTGGCATAGGGCAATGCGGCGGTGACGGTCGTGCGTTTGTAATTCTTCTCTTGCATGGTTTTTTGCGTATTTGGCTGCAAAATTAGGTCTTTTTTTGGAAAACACGGCATTTGGAGAGAGAAATATTGCTATCTCTTGGGAGTGATGGTAATCACCCTGTCGTAGGAGGCCGGCTTCACCCTGTATTCTTCGAGCACATAGACACAGGTGCAACCAACGCCAGTCGTGCTGTAGTCAAGGTTGAAGGTATAGCGGTCGGGCAGCGGCTGCAGTTGATAGGTGAACTGGCTCTTGGTGAGATTATCCGTTGAGAACTGGTAGGCATTGAAGTTGAAAGGTTCGTTGATGGCTATCTGCACCCCTTTGCCCCCCTTGTCCAAGAGTTGTACAAACCGGTTGTCGGTGCGCAGGGCATGGTCCTGAGGCAGGAGGTAAGGCTCGTACATGTCGGCGACGGTCTTGCTCCAGACACCCATCTGATAGCCAGTCTTGCGGTCAGGGTAGTTCTCCTCCGGCCCACGTCCATACCATGTGATGCGGTCGAATTGATTGTCCACGGAGGCGGTGAAGCCGATGCGCGGGAGGATTTCCGGCAACCTGCCCTGCGGACTGAGATGATTGTGGATTTTGACAGTTCCGTCATCGTAGAAACTATAGGTGTAGTCGATGGTGAAGCCAGCCAACTGCACCCCCTGTATATAGAGGTCGAGCGCCCCGTAGGATGAAGCGCCTACCTGCACAAGCTGCCTGACGGTGACGGTCGTCTCGTTAGGAAGATGTGTCAGTTGGACTGTTGCTGGACGGATGCGCAGTTGGTTCACCCCCTTGGAATAGAAGAGCGTGGACACCATGTTGCCATAGCCCTCGGCATAGCCACCGTTGACACGGAAGGCGTCCCACGAGTCAAACTCATTGGCAAGCGGTGCCCGCCAGAGGTTGAATGTGAGGGGCGACTTGAGCACAGGCTTTCCATCGACCTCTATCTGCTCGAGGTTGCCCGTCTCCTTGTTGATGACATAGCCGAAGCCGTTGCCGCTGATTGTGATTTGCTTGTCGTCCTCCCGGGCACTGACATTCTTGGCAGACAGCCGAAGTTCAGGAGCCGGGATGTTCCATGACGAGAGTTCCAGTTGGTCCCAAGCCACCTCATGGCCGGCTTTCGCCCATATTTCGTCTTTCTTCAGTGCAGAGGTGATGGTGACACGGTATTCCTTTCCCGGCACGATGGCCGGCTTGTGATACGGTATTCTGACCACCTGGCACTGCTGCGGGGCGGTGGAGAACTGGATGTCGCCCTCTTCCACAACCTGGTCGTCAGCCATCAAGGCCCAGTGAGAAGCGTATTGCGAAAGGTCGGTGAAGAAGAGGCGGTTGGTCACCTCCACCTCGCCGGTCTCCGCATCGCGCAGACGGATGCTTATGGGTTGCGTGGTCCATTTCATCTGCTTCATCTCAGGCTGCACGGTGCGGTCGGGCCAGATGCTGCCGTAGGTGCGCATGTTTCCGCCAATGGTGTAGAAAGTGCCTTCGTCGCCATTGCCGTCGAAAGTGAGGTAGAGCACGGCTTCATCGGCACGCCCCTCGCCATCGGCCAGGCACTTGTCGTAGATGGCCACGTTGTCCATCTCAGCATCGGCGGTGTAGATGGTCTGCGGGTCTTGGGCGTGGTTGCCGGCAAATCGTCCGATGTTGATGGGATAAGGGAAGTTGCTCAGCATGCCCCGCTCTCCTCCCCTGTTGCCGCGACGGTTGTTATTGGGCTCGTTCGACACGGTCGCCTCCGTGCCTTTCAGTTGTCCGTCGATGAAGAGTTTCATCTCCTTGCCGTCCCAGGAGGCAGTCACATGATGCCATTTGCCGGTCCAGTCGGCAGGCAGGTCCACGGTGAGCGCATGTTTCACGCCAGAGTGCAGATAGAACTGCAGTTTGTCGCTTCCCTTCTGCACGACTCCAAATTGGGTGTTGCCCTTTGTCACGTAAGGAGCCCCCTCATGGATGCCGCTCAATTTTCCGGGTTTGACATCGAAACTGATTGTCAGTGCTTTCCCCGACAGTTCAACGTTGTTGCTGCGATACACCTCCACCCATTCGTCGTGTCCGTTGAGGAGCAGCACCCCTTTCTCCACCTTGGCATTGCCCATGAGGTGGACGGGGGTGTGGTAGGGCGAACTGTCGGTCAAGGGTCGAATACGATCGGTGAGGCCCGGGTTGACAAAATCCCAGATGGCGCCACCCATCACCCGTGGATGCCGGCGAATGACGTCCCAATATTCGTCCAAGCCACCCCCGGCATTGCCCGCCACCGACAGATACTCGTCCATGAACGACGGACGCGGGTCTTCAGTCTCAGGCACCATCGCCGTGTTCATCTCCAGTTCGTAGGGAGTAGGATAACGGGGGCCGATGATGTCCTCTCCGGGATGGGCGTATGCATTGCCGCCATACATGAAATAGCGCGTGGGGTCATACTTCTTTCCTTCCTTGACCACCTCGGTGATATTCGGTCCCTCACCGCTCTCGTTGCCTGCACTCCAGAACAAGACGCAGGGGTGGTTGCGGTCGCGAAGCACCATCTGCCGCACGCGTTCCAGATACATGGGAATGAACTCCTTTTTGTCGGAGACGTATTCCGTGGCATGGGCCTCGTCGCCCGTCTCATCGATGATGTACAAGCCATACTCGTCGGCCAGTTCAAGATATTTGTTGACAGGAGGATAATGGGAGGTGCGCACGGCATTGAAGTTGTGTTGCTTCAGTATCTCCATGTCCTTGCGTATGGTTTCTTCATTCATGGCATGCCCCAATTCGGGGTGCTGCATGTGCGTGTTGGTGGCATTCACTTTGATGGGTTTTCCGTTGAGGTAGAACGTCTGATGCCTGATTTCCGTCTCCTTGAATCCCATCTTGCTGCTGATTTGCTGCATGGTCTTGCCCGCCTCGTCGAGCAGTTCCAGTTTCAGTTGGTAGAGTGCCGGGGTCTCACAGGTCCACTTGTCCGGGTTGGAAATGTGCGATGAGAGTTCGAGCGTCTTCTTTCCCTTTCCCTCCATCGTGAAACGGTCGGAGAGCATCTCCTTCACCTTGTTGCCTCTCGGGTCGGTCAGCGTGGCACGCACGGCGTATGCATTGCGTGTGTCCTCATACTTCTTGACATCCACCTTCACCTTGAGCATGGCATCCTTGTATTGGTCGTCGAGGTCCGTGGTGACAAACCAGTCGAACAGCCGGGTCTTCGGCGTGGCATAGAGCGTCACATCGTCGAAGATGCCCGCCAAACGCCAATAGTCCTGGCCTTCCAGGTAGTAGCCGTCACAATATTTCAACACACAAACGGCCAACATGTTTTTGCCAGGCCGTACATAGGGTGTGACATCATATTCCGCCGGTTCCTGTCCACCTTCATTATACCCCACCTGCCGACCGTTGACCCATACGAACGACGCGCTCTGGGTCTTTTCCAAACGCAGGAAAATCTGCTGCCCTTGCCATGCCGAGGGAATGGTGAAGGATTTCCGGTAAGCACCCGTAGGGTTGTATTCCTTGGGCACATAAGGGGGATTGGCCTTGAACGGGGCAGCCACATTGCGGAACAGGGGGTCGCCGTAGCCCTCCATCTCCCAGTTGCTTGGCACATGGATGGTGCGCCACTTGCCATCCTTGAAATTTGTCGTGAAGAAGTTCTGCGGCACCTCTTCGGGGGTGTTGGCAAAGAAAAACCTCCAGTCCCCGTTGAGCGACAGATGCTGGTCGGCCAGATAGTAGGCGTGCCCCTCCTCTTGATTCTCCTCAAAGACAGAGGTGTTCTCAATGTAATCATAAATGTGCTCCAGATACTGGGCGTTCGCCTGCAACGAGCATGCAGCGAACAAGCAGATGGCCAATCTCTTGATTTTCATATTGTTTTGAAATATACACGGTTTGTACAATGATTCTCATTTGCAAAGGTAACAAAAAAAACCGACATCAAAAGGATATTCCGTTTTTCTTTACATCTCAATTACTGAAGTTTCCCATTATTTTTATCACGAATTTGAGAATTAAAGAATTTTCCATTATGATGGAATTTATCTTGCGACGATAATTCTTCAAAATTCTCTTCATCTATATATGAATTCTCAAATTCTTAAATTCGTGATAAATAAAACTTTTACGTTATTTGTGAGGGTGGGAAACTTCTGTCAATTATTTCGGATGAGTATTGGGGAGCACGGGCATCATCAAGGAAAAATCATCTGTTCGGGTTTGATACAATGTGAGAACTTTCAAAAGAGTAAATAAAAATTTATCCACATTCCAACAAAAAGATTTGGTGATGATGCATGGAAACATTACCTTTGTGGCAAATTGTAACGAATTATCAAAAACCCATAAAAATGAGGAAGCTATTTGTCATTTCATTCTTGCTCGTCGCATGTAGCACCATGGCGCAGCGCACCCCCACAATGGGATGGAGTTCTTGGAACACCTTTGCCTTGAACATCAATGAGAATTTGATTCGCCAACAAGCAGACGCCATGCACCGAAGCGGACTGCAACAGGCCGGCTACCAGTATGTCAACATTGACGACGGCTATTGGGACGGCCGTGCGGAGGACGGTCATCTGCGGCTGAACAGGAAATTGTTTCCCAATGGCATGCGGTCATTGGTGGACTACATCCATTCCTTGGGGCTGAAGGCAGGAATATACAGTGACGCCGGCGACAACACATGCGGCTCTGAAGGCAGACACGCATGGGGCTTGGGAGTGGGCCTTGCAGGGCATGAAAAGGAAGACTGTCAACTCTATTTCATCGATTGGGACTTCGACTTCATCAAGGTGGACTATTGCGGTGGCAACCACATGGGCCTTGACGAGCAAGAGCAATATACGAAAATCTCCAACGCCATCAAGAATTGCGGCAAGGAAGACGTGGTGTTCAACATGTGCCGGTGGGCTTTCCCTGGAACGTGGGGTGCCGAAGTGGCCGACTCGTGGCGAACGACGGGCGACATCTACAACGCATGGAAATCCGTGAAGGACATCCTGGCGGAAAACCTCTGCCTCTCGGCTTACTGCCACGACGGTCATTACAACGACATGGACATGCTGGAGGTGGGCCGCTCGATGTCGCAGACAGAAGACGCGACCCACTTTGGCATGTGGTGCATCATGGCCTCTCCTTTGCTGATAGGTTGCGACATGTCGAGCATCAAGCCGGAAGCCTTGAAACTGTTGACCAATACAGACCTCATCGCCCTCAACCAAGACCCGCTGCACTTGCAGGCATACATAGCAGACAAGGTGGGAGAATGCTTCGTCCTGGTGAAAGACATCAAGCAATCAGGCGGCAAGGAGCGAGCCTTCGCCCTTTACAATC
This sequence comes from uncultured Prevotellaceae bacterium, assembly GCA_902792855.1. GTDB lineage: Bacteria > Bacteroidota > Bacteroidia > Bacteroidales > Bacteroidaceae > Prevotella. The sequence continues at coordinate 16,932 of CADBBP010000068.1, read as the reverse complement.
CCAGCGACGAAAAGCAAACCATCCGTCTTGACTTCAAGACCATTGACCTGAAAGGCCCCGTGCAGTTGTATGATTGCTATCTCCAGACGGACTACACCTACGACAGAGGACCCATATTTTTCACCATCCCACCCCACGGCACCAAAATATTCCGTGCCAAAGGGAAAAAGCGGTTGGAACGCACACGTTATGAGGCAGAGACGGCATTCTTGAGCCAATACCAGGAACTCCGCAACCATGTGGAAAAGGAGACAGCCGTGTATCACCCACACCGCCAAGCCAAGGGCGGTTACGTCGCCGGTTTCTTGGGCAGGCGAGCCGAAAACGACTTGCAATGGCAGCATGTGAACATCATGAAGCCCGGCAAGCGCACCATCACCATCGGCTTCTTCTCCGGTGAGGCAAGGGATTTCTCAGTCGAGGTAAACGGCAAATTCGTCAAGACCATCCATGCCCCAGCCCGTGATTGGGAAGACCAGCAGACGGTCAGCGTGGAGGTTGACTTCAAGAAAGGCGACAACGTCGTGCGTCTCTACAACGCGCAGGACTGGATGCCAGACATCGACTTCATGGAGATAGCCCCCGCCCGGCATTGAAACAACAGGAAAAAGGTGACGATATGTCGCATACCATCACCTGAAAGAATCTTCCTAACCTAAAAAAATAACCTAATAACTACTATTGTCTATTGTAAGAATCGAATGGTCGCATTTCTTGTCAAAAGTCGATGTCCCGACTTTCTGGATGCAAAGGTAGCCAGTGTGGTGCAAACGGCAAAACAAAATCAACCAACAGCCCTTTTTGCTCAATGAATCCGCACATTTTCACACCCTTTTGCAACAAAAAGCGCAAAAACTACGCGAAATAGTTGCATGGTTCATGGAAAATGCCTATTTTTGCTTTCAGAATGTCAAGCATCCCCTCGAAGGGCTGTTGAAAAGACAAGTAACGACGACCTAAAAATTACAACCAACAGAACAAGACCTTACTAAATGGCAATCGACAAAATAGACCATTTGGACAAGAAGATCCTGAGCATCTTGTCTAAGAATGCACGCATACCTTTCAAGGATGTCGCTGCTGAGTGCAACGTGTCCAGAGCCGCCATCCACCAGCGCGTGCAACACCTGATAGAAGCCAAAGTCATCACCGGAAGCGGCTTCGACGTCAACCCCATGAGCCTTGGTTACCACACATGCACCTATGTGGGCATCACACTCGAGCGCGGCAGCATGTACAAAACGGTGTGCGAGCGCCTCACACACATCCCCGAGATTGTGGAGTGCCATTTCACCACCGGCCCATACACCATGCTTGTCAAACTGTACGCGCGCGACAACGAGCAGTTGATGGACTTGCTCAACAACCAATTGCAGACCATCCCCGGCGTGGTGGCCACAGAAACCCTCATCTCCTTAGAGCAAAGCATCAAGAGGGAGATACCGGTGAAACTTGACGAAACGGACAACTGACAAATGGCATCCTTCAACCTCAATTCGTATCTGGAGCCTATTTACGCCACCTTCCCCGAGGCCCGGCGCAAGCCCATCATCGGCATCACGGCCAATTTTCAAGAGGGCGAGGCCACTTTGGCCCGTGTGTATTATCAACAAGTGGTGGATGCCGGCGGCACCCCGCTGCTCATCCCCCCCGTTGCCGACCGCGATGTCTTGGTGAGCACGCTTGAGGAAATCGACGGCCTGCTGCTCACCGGCGGCGCCGACTTCAACCCGCTATGGGCCGGCGAGGAGCCCACGCAGCAGCTGCACCGCATCAACACCGTGCGCGACCTCCCCGAACTTCTCATCACACAACTGGCCTACAACCGCCAAATTCCCATCCTCGGCATCTGCCGCGGCATACAAACCATGGCTCTCGCCTTGGGGGGCAAGGTGCTGCAAGACATCTCATTGACCCCCATCGCGCCGACCCCTCCCCCAGAGGGCGACGCCTCAGACAAAGAGAAGGACAAGGACAAAGACAAGGAGAAGAAAAAGAAAAAGGAGAAAGAGAAGGAAGAGCCTACGGCTCCCGCCCCCACCTACCCCATCAAGCACAGCCAGGAGGGCGACCGCGACCTCCTCTCCCACTCCATACAAATAGAGCCCAACTCCATGCTCTACCGCGTCTATAAGAGCGAGAAACTCTATGTCAATTCCTTCCACCACCAGGCAGTGGGCGACCCGGGTCCCCATTTCCGCATCACCGCCAAGGCCCCCGACGGCGTGGTGGAGGCCATGGAGAGCAGCGAGTTCAAACCCCTCATGGGCGTGCAGTGGCATCCGGAATGCTTAGGCGCCGAGGGCCGTCGCCTCTTCGAATGGCTCGTGGCCCAGGCCAACAATTTCCAACTGGCCAAGAGGCTGCACGACCGCATCCTCACCCTCGACACCCACTGCGACACACCCATGTTCTTCAACCAGGACATCAAGTTCGACCAGCGCGACCCTCGCATCCTGGTGGACTTGCACAAGATGACCGAGGGGCGTCAGGACGCCGTCATCATGGCCGCCTACCTGCCACAACCCAAAATGGGAGAGACCTTCTCGTCGAAAGTATCCTTCGACGTGCAGACCCCCATGGAATACGCCGACTTCATCTTCGACAAAATCGAGGCCATCGTCAGGAGCAACAGGAAGTACATCAGCATCGCCAGGACTCCCGCCGACCTCTTCGAGGACAAGCGCAAGGAGCGCAAGTCAATCATGTTTGCCATCGAGAACGGCATCGCCCTCAACCACGACACGGAGAACGTGAAGCACTTCGCACAAAGAGGCGTGGTGTATATCACCCTGTGCCACAACGGAGACAACGACCTCTGCGACAGCGCAAAGGGATGTGACACCAACCATGGCGTGAGCAAGTTTGGCGAGAAAGTCATTCGCGAGATGAACAAGCAGGGCATCATGGTGGACCTCAGCCACGCGAGCGAGAAGAGTTTCTACGACGCCCTGGAAATCAGCCGTGCACCCATCGTGTGCAGCCACAGCAGTTGCCGTGCGCTGTGCGACGTGCCACGCAACCTCACCGACGACCAACTACGCGCCCTGGCCGACAAAGGCGGTGTGGCGCACATCACGCTCTACCCCGGCTTCCTCAAGAAAGACGGCGAAGCCACCATACGCGACGCCATCGAGCACCTCAACCATGCCGTGCGCGTGGTGGGCGTGGACCACGTGGGTCTGGGCACCGACTTCGACGGCGACGGCGGGGTGAGAGGCCTGGCCAATGCCTCAGAGCTCATCAACTTCACACTCGCCCTGCTGAAAAACAAGTACAGCGAGCGCGACATTCAGAAAATATGGGGTGGCAACTGGCTCCGGGTGATGGCCCTGGTGCAGGCCATGGCCAAATAGCATGACACACGCATGAGGAAAAACATCATTCACATACTGATGGCACTGACAGCCATGACGATGCTCCGAGGGGCGTCGTGCCAACGAGAGAAGCCCACCATTGAGGAAAACGAGCCAGCCGTGGAGTTGCAGTTCAATGCCGACTCCGCCTTCGCCTACTGCCATGCGCAATGCGCCTTCGGCCCAAGGACGATGAACAGCGAGGCCCACGACCGATGCGGCGAATGGATAGCGGAGACCTTCCGCACACTGGGATGCCAGGTGGAGATGCAGCAAGCAGCCCTCACCGGATATGACGGCACCATGCTCCGCTCCACCAACATCATCGCCCACTACCAACCGGAAAAGCCGCGGCACATCATGCTCTGCGCGCACTGGGACAGCCGTCCATGGGCCGACAACGACCCCGACAGCACCAACTGGACAAAGCCGGTGATGGCGGCCAACGACGGTGCCAGCGGCGTGGCCGTGATGCTCGAGGTGGCACGCCTGCTACAACAGTTGGACACCCTCCAGGTGGGTGTGGACTTCGTTTGCTTCGACGCAGAGGACTGGGGAGTGCCGCAATGGGAGAGCCGCAGCGACCCCGACTCCTGGGCCCTGGGCTCACAATACTGGTCCACCCACCAGCAGCCAAGGAAATGGGAGACATCATACGGCATCCTCCTCGACATGGTGGGAGGCCAAGGTGCGCAGTTCTACCAGGAAGGCATGTCGAGGCAGTATGCGCCAAGCGTGGTGGACAGGGTGTGGCGGGCAGCACACGCCGCCGGCTATAGCGGCTATTTCCCCATGGCAGTAGGAGGCTCCATCACCGACGACCATCTCCCCGTCAACGAGAAGGCCGGCATCCCCACCATCGACATCATACCCTATTACCCGCAGTGCGAGGCCAGTTCCTTCGGCCCCACGTGGCACACCGTGCTCGACGACCTGCAGCATATCGACAAGAACACACTGAAGGCTGTGGGGCAGACCATCATACAGGTGCTGCTCACAGAGTAGCCCTGGTCAGCTAACCTCCAACCTCTAATACTACCGCTAAAACAACGGGGTGCCGGCCCAAAAGGTCGGCACCCAACTCATTTCACAACTGCCCCGCCTCCACCATGAGCACCACGCGCTCGGTGATGCGGTCGGTGGTCTCCGGCTTGTATTTCTTCTTCAGGCTGGCCCCGAAAGTCCAGGCGAAAGCCTGCCAGAAGCCGGCACGGATGGGGCCCATGAAAGCCTTCACTATCTCGTAGGAGGAGGAGTTGCACTCGCGGTTGACCAGTTTGATGAGCAGTTTCCCCTGCGAATAGGTGAGTTTCTTCATCCGGGGCTTGTAGGTACTATATATCTCCGCCTCCACCTTCTTCATGTGAGCCTCGCGTGCCTTATCGTCAGGAAGAGTCTGCAGGTATTCGTAGGTCTCGATGATGATCTGGTTGGTCTCCTTGGCCATCGGCAACACCTTCTTCACATTGGCAACAAGGCGGTTGAAAGCACGGCGCTGCTTCTCGCTCTTGAGTTCCATCACAGGATATACATACACGTTGGCAAGGTCCATCAGCAGCGCACTGTCGCCATCGAGGATGGTGCGCTTCAACTCGGTGGAAGGCACGAAGACAGGGTGCTCCACGTCAACGGCCTTGTCCTCCGGGGCAACCTGCTCCACCTGCCCTGCAACCATCGTCGGAAGCAGAACCAGGAATGCGAAAAGAACCAAAGTCTTCTTCATGGCGGCAAAAATAAGAAAAAAGGCCGAAATCGCACAACATTCCGCCCCACATTTATGATTTTTTTGGTAGTTACCTCATCTTTTTCCTTGCCAAAAATCTCTCCTTACATCTCCAGCAGCATGTCCCATACTGCAACAATGTGGCAGATGGAGCCTGCGAGGACGAAGAAATGGAAGACGCTGTGCATGTATCGCCGCTTGTTGAGGCTGTAGAACGCCGCACCCGTGATGTAGCACACCCCCTCAGCGATGATCCATGACACCGCCAGTGTGCTGACGTTGTCGAGGAGCGGCTTGAAGGCCACCAGCACGCTGAGCCCCATGGCCACGAAGCATGCCGTCTCGAGGTTGCTGTGCTCCTTGAGGTGTATGAGGCTGACGATGGTGCCAGCGATGGCGCACGTCCATACGAAAATGAAAAGCCCCCACCCCCAGAAGCCGTCTTCGCGCAGTGCGATGAGGGTGATGGGCGAATAAGAGCCAGCGATATGCCAGTAAATGGCGGCATGGTCCCACTTTCTGAGACGTTCCTTCCATTTGCTACGTGCCGACAATGCGTGGTAGGTGGTGGAAGCGATGTATGAGCCAAGCATCCCGAACATGTAGAGGATGACACCGGCCCGTGCCCATCCGTAGCCACTCCCGGCGCATAGAAAGAGGAACACCACCCCCACTGCCACGCCCAGGACAATGCCTGCCGCGTGCGACCACGTGTTGATGTGTTCCTCCTTGCGTGTGTATTTGATGGCCATCGTCGTCAGTCTTCGAGTGTGAAGTCGAGCTGGCGCTTCTCGATGTTTGCGCGTGCCACCTTGATGGTCACCGGGTCGCCGAGTTGGTATTTGTGGTGACGGCGTCGGCCCACCAGGCAGTAGTTGCGCTCGTCGAAATCGTAGTAGTCATCGTCGAGTTCGTGCAGGGGAACCATCCCCTCGCAGTGGTTCTCGTCAATCTCGCAGTAGATGCCGTATGACTGGATGCCGCTGATGTGTGCCGGATAGACATTGCCAATCTTGTCGGCCATGAACTCCACCATCTTGTACTTGATGGAGTCGCGCTCGGCATTGGCGGCTATCTGCTCCATGTCGCTGGAGTGCTCGCACAATTCCTCATAGTGCTCCTTGTTGGCGCTGCGCCCTCCCTGTTGGTATCGGGTGAGCAGTCGGTGCACCATGGTGTCGGGATAGCGGCGTATGGGACTGGTGAAATGGGTGTAATAGTCGAAAGCCAGTCCGTAATGCCCGATGTTGTGCACGCTGTAGCGCGCCTTCATCATCGCTCTCAACGCCACGGTTTGTATGAGGTTTTGCTCATTCCTCCCCTCGCAGGCCGTCATGAGGTCGTTGAGGCTTTTAGAGATGGCCCCTCTGGTGCCGGCGGTCTTCAGTTTGTATCCAAACTTGGAAATCACCTCTCGAAGGTTTTCCAGTTTGGTGGGGTCGGGAGCGTCATGTATGCGGTATGGCAACGTCTTGGCCTTCACGCCCTTCTTCACCCTTCCCACGCTCTCAGCCACCGAGCGGTTGGCCAGGAGCATGAACTCCTCGATGAGTTTGTTGGCATCCTTCGACACCTTGAAATAGCAGCGCGTGGGTTTGCCCTTCTCATCGACGTCGAAGTGGAGCTCCTCGCGCTCAAACCTCACAGCCCCGTTCTTGAAGCGTTCCTCGCGCAGGAGTTTGGCCAGTCGGTCGAGTGTGACAAGTTCGGTGGCCAGTTCGCCCTTGTAGCCCTCCTTGGGAGCCTTGGGCGCCGGCTGTCCGGTGCCGTCCACCACGCCGTTGTCCTCGAGTATTTTCTGCACCTCCTCGTAGGCGAAGCGTCGGTTGCTGCGTATGACCGTATGCACCAGCCGCCACCGCTTCACATCGGCGTTGTCGTCCATTTCGAAGACGGCGCTGAAACACAGTTTGTCCTCGTCGGGGCGCAGGGAGCAGATGTGGTTGCACAGTCGCTCCGGGAGCATGGGAATGGTGCGGTCCACAAGATAGACACTGGTGGCACGTTTCTGCGCCTCCTTGTCGATGATGGAGCCTTCCTTCACATAGTGCGACACATCGGCGATGTGCACACCCACCTCCCACAAGCCCTTGCCCATGGAGCGGATGGAGAGCGCGTCGTCGAAGTCCTTCGCATCGGCGGGGTCGATGGTGAAGGTGCACACGTCGCGGAAGTCCTCGCGACCTTCCAAGTCGGCCGCTGTAATCTCCTCCGGTATTTTCTCCGCCGCCTCCTCCACATGCTTCGGATATTTGTATGGCAGTCCGTACTGTGCCAAGATGGCGTGCATTTCCACGTTGTTGTCGCCTTTCTTTCCCAGCACGTCCACCACCTCGCCAATGATGTTCTTGGAATCGCGGCCGGGCCAGTGGGTGATTTTCACCACCGCCTTGTCGCCCGTCTTTCCACCCTTGAGTTTCTTCTTGGGCACCATGACATCGAGCACGAGGTTGTTGTCGGTGACGAGGAAAGCGTAGTCGCGCTCCACCTTCAGCTGCCCCACGAATGTGTCGCGCTTGCGCTCCAATATCTCCGTCACAATGGCCTCCTTGATATGATGAGGCCGTCGGGCGTTGAACGACACCCTCACCCTGTCACCATCGAGGGCGAACATGGAGTTGCGCTCCGCGACGAATGCCGGCTTTCCGCCATCGTCTGGTATGAAGCTGTTCTTGCCATTTGCCTTACGTCGGAAGATGCCTTCCTGCACCTGCCCCTTGAGATTGAGTTTGTAGGACGTGGCAGAAGTCTTGCTCAGGAAGTCATCCCAAGCCATCTCCTCCATCACCTCGATGGCGAGCATCTTCAACGGATGCGTGTCGAAGTGCAGCGTCTTGAATATCTGCTTGAAGGACAGTTCCACATTTGGGTGTGACTGAAACAGGCTTGTCAGGGCCTCAGCCACTTGTTTCTTGTTCATGCGTTTGCCGCCTTTTTTACCTTTTCCCATAGTATTTGCGTTTTGTTTCTGCAAATTAACAAAATATTTGCTAACTTTGCAAGCGAATTGCATGAAAAGTTGTGTAAAACAGGAAATTTATCATATAATTGACGATGAAACGGATTTTGGTCACAGGTGCCAGCGGGTTCATTGGCAGCTTCATAGTGGAGGAGGCTCTCGCCCAAGGCATGGAAGTGTGGGCGGCCGTGAGGAAGGGCAGTTCGAAAGCTTTCCTCACCGATGAGCGAATACATTTCATCCACCTCACTCTCAACGACCCGGAGGTGCTTCGAGGCGAATTGGGAGGCCACGCCTTCGACTACGTGGTGCATGCCGCCGGTGTGACAAAATGTCTCCATGCCGAGGATTTCCACCGTGTGAACACCCTTGGCACACAACACTTGGTGGAAGCCCTGATGGCCACGAGTCCCGAACTGACCCGCTTCGTGTATATCAGTTCGCTGAGCATCTTCGGCCCCATCCGCGAACAGCAGCCCTACACGGAAATCACCGGCGACGACACGCCCCAACCCAACACGGCCTATGGGCGCAGCAAGCTCGACGCCGAGCACTTCCTCGACGGTCTGAAGGCCGCCGGGAACCCATTCCCCTACGTGGTGCTGCGCCCCACCGGGGTCTATGGTCCCCGGGAGCGCGACTATTTCATGATGGCCCAGAGCATCAGCCGCCATGTGGACTTTGCCGCCGGCTATCAGCCCCAAGACATCACCTTCGTCTATGTGACCGACGTGGTGCAGGCCGTCTTCCTCGCACTACACCATGGCCGCACCGGTGCGAAATACTTTCTCAGCGACGGAGAGGTCTATCAGTCGCGCACCTTCAGCGACCTGCTGCAGCGCGAACTTGGCAACCCCTGGCTGCTGCGCATCAAGGCTCCGCTGTGGCTGCTCCGCCTGGTGACCGCCTGCGGCGAGCGGTGGGGACACATCACAGGGAAGGTGACCGCCCTGAACAACGACAAATACCACATCATGAAACAGCGCAACTGGCGGTGCGACATCACCCCGGCCCGCAACGAACTGGGATACAACCCCCAAGTACGTTTGGAAGAGGGCGTGCGCCGAGCTGTGGCATGGTACAAGGAAAACAAATGGCTTTGAGATGAAGAAAATACTGAAGAACCTTTTCACCATCGAAAAAAATCCCGTCAAGGGGCTGATGGCCTACGAATGGGTGGTGCTGGCCTATCTGGTTGCCACCTTGGCCATCGTCGCCGTGATGCACGCACGCCTGCCCAATGCGCAAAGCATGATGGTGGGCCGCCTGCACGTGGCAGCCATCACCCTTGCCCTATGGGGAGTCTATCGCATGCTTCCCTGCGGCATGACGCGCGTGATAAGAGCCACCGTCCAACTGGCACTACTCAGTTGGTGGTATCCCGACATCTTCGAACTCAACCGCCTCCTGCCCAATCTCGACCACCTCTTCGCCTCCTGGGAGCAGGCACTCTTCGGCTGCCAGCCGGCACTGCTCTTCTCACAGGTCGTCTCAAACCAGGTGGTGGGCGAGTTGATGTGCTTGGGGTATGTCTCCTACTTCCCCATGATGGCCGTCGTGACCTTGGCGGTGCTGCTGTGGCGATACGAGGCCTTCGACCGGGTGGTGTTCGTCGTCATCGGCACGTTCTTCATACACTATGTCATCTTCATCGTACTGCCCGTCACAGGGCCGCAATATTACTACCCGGCAGTGGGCGTGGACGACATCGCACAAGGCGTGCTCCCCAACCTGCACGACTATTTCAACTACCATCAGGAGCGGATGGCATGCCCGGGAATGGAGGGCGGCCTCTTCCATTCGTTGGTGGACTCCGCCCACGAGGCCGGAGAGCGTCCGGTGGCCGCCTTCCCCAGCAGCCACGTGGGGGTTTGCACCATGCTCATGCTCGTGGTGTGGCACTACCGCCTGCGCCGCCTCTTCTGGTGCCTCCTGCCACTCGCCGTCCTCCTCTTCCTCTCCACCGTGTATATCCGCGCCCATTACGCCATCGACGCCCTGGCCGGCTTGCTCTCGGGCACCCTCTGCTTCGTCACACTCATGGCAGCATCGCAAGGAATGGAGGGAAAGGCAAGAAAGAAAAAGAGATGAAAAAGCATAATTAAGAAGGAGAAATGACAAAGAAACTATACATAGAAACCTACGGGTGCCAGATGAACGTGGCCGACAGCGAGGTGGTGGCCTCTGTGATGCAGTTGGCCGGTTACGAGCCAACAGACGAGGCCGGAGAGGCCGACGCCGTGCTGCTCAACACCTGTTCGGTGCGCGAGAACGCAGAGAACAAAATCTACCACCGCTTGGAGGCCCTCCACGGCGAGAACAAACGCCTGGGTCACCGCCGCATCCTCGGCGTCTTGGGCTGCATGGCCGAGCGCGTGGGCGAGGAGCTCGCCGCACACCACCACGCAGACCTGGTGGCCGGCCCCGACGCCTACCTCAGCCTGCCACACCTCATCGCACAGGCCGAGTTGGGACTGCCAGCCATCGACACCCACCTCTCCACCACGGAGACCTACCGCGAAGTGACGCCACGGCGCATCGCCGGCAACCGCGTCAGCGGCTTCGTCAGCATCATGCGCGGCTGCAACAATTTCTGCCACTACTGCATCGTGCCCTACACACGCGGACGCGAGCGTTCACGCGACGTGGAGAGCATCCTCCGCGAGGTGGCCGACCTGCAGCAGCGCGGCTACCGCGAAGTGACACTCTTGGGGCAGAACGTCAATTCCTACCACTTCGTCAGCGAAGGGTGCGACATCGGCTTCCCCATGCTGCTACGCCTCGTGGCTGAATCCGCCCCCGCCATGCGCGTGCGTTTCACCACCTCCCACCCCAAGGACATGAGCGACGAGACCCTCCACGTCATCGCCGACACGCCCAACGTGTGCCACCACATCCACCTTCCCGTGCAGAGCGGCAGCAACCGCATCCTGAAACTGATGAACCGCAAGTACACCCGCGAGTGGTACTTGGAGCGCGTGGAGGCCATCCGCCGCATCATCCCCGACTGCGGGCTCTCCACCGACATCTTCGTGGGCTACCACAGCGAGACAGAGGCCGACCACGAGTTGTCGCTCTCCCTCATGAGGGAGGTGGGCTACGACTCCGCATTCATGTTCAAGTACAGCGAACGCCCCGGCACCTACGCCGCCAAGCACCTCCCCGACGACGTGCCAGAGGAGGAGAAGGTGAGACGCCTCAACCAACTCATCCAACTGCAGACGGAAATGTCGGCACTTGCCAACAGCCGCGACGTGGGCAAAGAGTTCGACGTCCTCGTGGAGGGGTACAGCAAGCGCTCACGCCAACAACTCATGGGCCGCACCGGGCAAAACAAAGCCGTTGTCTTCGACAAAGGCCCACACCACATCGGCGACACCGTCAGAGTGGCCATCACCGGCTCTTCCAGCGCCACGCTGCTGGGAGTACCCGTCACCACATCAACCAACCCATCCTTGAAGTCATGAGAGAATTCCTGCAAGTGCTCCGGCGGTTTGTGCCGCCCTACAAGAAATACCTGGCATTGTCGGTGCTGTTCAACATCCTCTCGGTGCTGCTCAACATCTTTTCCTTCGCCGCCTTGGTGCCCATCCTCCAAATCATCTTCAAGACGGGCGACACGGAGACGGCAACCGCCCTCATGGCATGGGACTGGGAGAACGCCAAGGAAGTGTTGACCAACAACATGAACTACTACGTCAACCAGATGATTGGCGAGATGGGAGCCAGCACCACGCTGCTGCTCATCGGCCTCTTCCTCGCCTTCACCACATTATTGAAAACCGGGGCCTATTTCCTCTCCTCGGCCACCATCATCCCCATCCGCACCGGCGTGGTGCGCGACATACGCAACCAACTCTACCGCAAAATCACCTCTCAGTCGCTCGGCTTCTTCTCCGAGGAGCGCAAGGGAGACATCATCGCCCGCATGAGCGGCGACGTGCAGGAGGTGGAGAACTCCATCATGTCGTCCTTGGAGATGATATTCAAGAACCCCATCCTCATCATCGGTTATTTCGCCGTGCTGATGCTCATCTCCTGGCAACTGACCCTCTTCACCCTTCTCATCGTTCCTGTGATGGGCTGGGTGATGGGCATGGTGGGCAGGAAGCTCAAGCGCAAGTCAATCAAGGCGCAAGCCCTGTGGAGCGACACGATGAGCCAAGTGGAGGAGACGCTCGGCGGCCTGCGCATCATCAAGGCTTTCTGCGCCGAGGAGAAGATGAACGCCCGTTTCGACCGCATCAACACCGCCTACCGCAACGACATCAAGCGCGTCAACATACGCCAGTCCTTGGCCCACCCCATGAGCGAGTTCCTCGGGACGGTGATGATTGTCATCGTGCTATGGTTCGGAGGCGTCCTCGTGCTCAACAACCAAACCCTCTCCGGCCCGCTCTTCATCTACTACATGGTGATGCTCTACAGCATCATCAACCCACTGAAAGACTTCTCAAAGGCAGGCTACAACATACCCAAGGGCCTGGCCTCCATGGAGCGCGTGGACAAGATACTCATGTCGGAAAACGTCATACAAGAGAAAGAAAATCCCACACCCATCAAGAGTTTCGAACACGACATCGAGTTCCGCCACGTCTCCTTCAAATACGGTCAGCAGTGGGTGCTGCGCGACATCTGCCTCACCATCAACAAGGGGCAGACGGTGGCCCTCGTCGGTCAGAGCGGAAGCGGGAAATCGACCATGGTGGACCTCATACCACGTTATTATGACGTGCAGGAGGGCCAGGTGCTCATCGACGGCATCGACGTGCGCGACCTGAACCTCCACGACTTGCGGCAACTCATCGGCAACGTCAACCAAGAGTCCATCCTCTTCAACGACACCTTCTTCAACAACATCTCCTTCGGCGTGGCCAACGCCACCCACGAGCAGGTGGAGGAAGCAGCACGCATCGCCAATGCTCATGAGTTCATCAGTGCCTCCGAGCAAGGCTACGACACCAGCGTGGGCGACCGCGGCGGCCGCCTCTCCGGAGGCCAGCGCCAGCGAGTGAGCATCGCCCGGGCCATTCTCAAGAACCCGCCCATCCTCATCCTCGACGAAGCCACCTCAGCCCTCGACACCGAGAGCGAGCGCCTCGTCCAAGATGCCCTGGAGCGACTTATGAAAACACGCACCACCGTGGCCATCGCACACCGCCTCTCCACCATACGCAACGCCGACGAAATCTGCGTGCTGCACGAGGGGCGCATCGTGGAGCGAGGCACGCACGAGGAATTGCTCGCCCGCGACGGTTATTACAAGAAACTTCACGACATGCAAGCATCATGAACATCACTTACAGCATTGCACACGGTTTTTTCAAGCTCCTCTCCCGGTTGCCCTTTCGCGCACTTTACTCCCTTTCCGACGCCATCTACCCCCTGATATACCATGTGGTGAGATACCGGAGGAGCCTGGTGAGAAAGCACCTCGTCACCTCATTCCCGGAGAAGAGCAAGGATGAAATACACGACATAGAGCGCGGCTTCTACCATTTCCTCTGCGACTATTTCGTGGAAGCCATCAAACTCCTCACCATCACCCGTGAGGAATTCCTGAGACGGATCAAATTCAGCGGCGTGGAGGAAATGGAGAAATGCTTTGACGAAGGGCAAACCTGCGCCTTCATCTTAGGTCATTACTGCAATTGGGAGTACCTCACCAAAGTGGGATTGGCCTTGCAACGTCATCCCGACGCTATCATGGGAGCCATCTACCATCCCCTGAACAACGAGGTGTTCGACCGCCTCTTCATCGAGATACGCGAGCACCTCTGTGGGACCTGCGTCCCCAAGAACGAGACCTTGCGATACCTTGTCAATTATCGGCGCGAGGGCATAATGTCGGTCTTCGGATACGTCTCCGACCAGACTCCCAAGTGGAACAACATCCACCTGTGGCTGCCCTTCTTAGGGCACGACACCCCCGTGTTCACCAACGGCGAGAAACTGATGCGGAAGATGAACAACGCCGTCTTCTATGTAGAAATAACACGTCCTCGCCGGGGATATTACAACATAGACCTCCAACTCATCACTCGCACTCCCAATGAGTTGGAGGAGAACGCCGTGACGAAAGAATTCTTCAAGCGCTTGGAGGAGACCATCCGCCGCGAGCCAAAATACTACCTCTGGACCCACAACCGGTGGAAGCGCACGCACGAGGAGTTCGACCGACGCTTCAAGGTGGTCAATGGAAAAGTAATCCCAAGAGGGGAGGAAAAATGAAAAATGAAATATTGACAAAATGAAAATCATCAACCTAAGCGACAACAACTCCATCATCAACCAGTACATGGCCGAAATCCGCGACAAGGACTACCAGAAAAACCGGTTGCTCTTCCGCAACAACATCATGCGCATCGGCGAGATGATGGCTTACGAGATTTCCAAAACCCTCGACTACGAGGCGAAACAAATCGCCACGCCCTTGGGCATCGCCACCGTCAACGTCCCCACCGACAAAATCGTCCTGGCCACCATCTTCCGCGCCGGACTGCCCTTCCATTCCGGCTTCCTCAACATCTTCGACCACGCTGGCAACGCCTTTGTTAGCGCCTACCGCGAGTACATGGACGAGGAGCACCACAAGGTGGGCATACACGTGGAGTATCTTGCCACGCCGAGCATCGACGAGAAAAACCTCATCATCGCCGACCCCATGCTCGCCACCGGGGGTAGCATGGAATTAGGCTACCGGGCATTCCTCTCGAAAGGCACGCCCAAGCGCATCCACGTGTGCTGCATCATCGCCACCCCGGAGGGCATCGACCACATCCGCCGCACCTTTCCTGACGAGAAGACCACCGTGTGGTGCGCCGCCATCGACCCAGGGATGAACGAGCACAAATACATCGTGCCCGGCTTCGGCGATGCCGGAGACCTCTGCTTCGGCGACAAGGTGTAAACAGACATTTCCGGCATTTGGAGAAGTGACAATTCCAATATGGCAAAATCCCGGGCAACTTGTTGCTGCCCGGGATTTTATCATAGTCTTTTAGGTACTGTTGTCAGTTGCCGTCTGGCTTCTTGGTGTCGAGAGCCTTGGCGGGATGCCAGATGAAGGTAGCCGGGTCATCAGGCTGAGCCGGGTCGTAGTCCTGCCAATCGGGGCGCAACCCCTTGACAACGGGAAGGCCGAGCTTCCGCATTCCCATCACCACCATCTTCGCCACCTCGTAGGCTCCGTAGGGATTGAAATGGGTGTTGTCGGCCAATGCCTTGTCCTGTCCAGGGTAGGTGTTGGCCGGGTAGTGTACGAGGGCTTTCTTGCTATCCTCGAAACCCAAGGTCTCGAAGAAGGTGCGCGTCATGCCGTTGAGGTCGATTACCGGCACCCCCTCGCGCTCCGCCACGCTGCACATGGCTGCGGGGAAATCTCCATGGGTGTCCTTGATGTGGCGGTTGTCATCCTGCCACTGCCTCCGCTGGGTAGGCGTGCAGAAGACAATGTTGCCACCTGCCTGTCGCACCTTGTCGATGAAGATTTTCAGGTTATAGACATAGTGATACCACGCCCCGTCTCCGGGACGCTTCTCCTTTTCGTCGTTGTGTCCGAACTCACACACCACATAGTCGCCCGGTCGCAGCATGGTGAGAATCTTCTCCAAGCGGTTCCCACCGAGAAACGTGCGGGCGGTGAGGCCACTCTCTGCATGGTTGGAGATGGCCACGGAGGCGTCGAACCATCGTGGTATCATCTGTCCCCACGAGGCCCAAGGCTCGTTGTTTTGGTCCACCACGGTGGAGTTTCCGCAGAGGAAGATGGTTGTCGCTGTGGTGTCCCGCTCTATCTTGATGCGGCTGACGGCGGGTGCCGGCCCGTTGAACTCCAGCGTGAGGCTGTCGTCCCAGTTGAGATATTCGTACTCACGCTCCTTCAGTTTCACGCGCTCCTGCTGCGGCCCCTTGTCGGTAACCACGGTGTATGCCGGCGAACGCTTGTTCACCACGAACGAGTATTCAGCCAGCTGCCCTTTCCGTGTGACAGCATTCTCCACCATGAGGCGTCGTGACTCCGCCCTGACCACCGTCTCCGCTTTGCGCTTCTTGTTGCCGAGGGTGACGGTGACGAGGTAGTTGCCGTCAGGCACTTGCACAGAGAAATACTGTGGCGAGGTGATGTTCACGTCGAAAGTGCCTGTCTGTGCGACAGCTGGCATGGCTGTCACACAGAGGGCTGCAAGGAAGTGTCTTGGCTTCATCCCTTGCTCAGTCTAAGTGGAACACTTCCTCGATGGGGATGCTCACTGGCGAGTTGTCCTCGTTCACCTCCATGATGTCGGCCATCATGTCCCACCATTTCTGCGTGATGGGGTCCACGTCGGTAGTGTCCTGACTGTTGGTGTCGCTGCTGCACTCCTGGTAGGCGAAAAGGATGTTGGTGTCCTTGTCCCAGTAGATGCTGTAGTTGCCCACTCCGGCTTCCTTGATCATTTTCACCAATTCCGGCCATATAGCCGCGTGGCGCTTGGCATACTCTTTCTCACACCCCGGTTTGAGGAACATTTTAAATGCAAATCTTTTCATTTTCGTTGGGTTTTATAGATTAGTATCATTTCACTTACTTACGTCCATCAGTCCGCCGTCGCTACCGGGCAACCTGACCTCCCAGCCGGTAGTCTCCCATCCCTCCGATTCCAAACGTTCCACCACGAATGTGTAGTCGCTGGAACCAAAACTGAAACAGCAATTTTGTTGCCCAAGGTGTATCATATCAGAAAATCACACATCACACGGTCATTGACAACTCAAAAAAGAATATCGTTTATTCCTCGTAGTCCGTATGGTCGTCAATCCCGGCTTCCCGAAGAGCCTGCATTCTCTCCCGGCAGGTGGCGCAACGCCCGCAGTGTCTTGGCCCGCCCTTGTAGCAGGAATAGGTGAGTGAG
>CADBBP010000067.1 GCA_902792855.1 uncultured Prevotellaceae bacterium | reverse complement strand
ATTTCTCCTTGCGAAGGAGTGTGCGCATGGAGTGAGACACATGTATCTCTCCGGGGAAGATGACAAACCTCTTCATGGGACAAAACCACTGTATCTGTCCCTGGCGCCAGGCGAACCATGGAAAGATGCCATACGAATAGGCCAAGATCAGCCTCTCAAGGGAGAGGTCTCCTCCTACTGCAAAGAGGCCGTCGGGCTCACCCAGACGCGGGTCGGGGAAACCAATCTCCTCGGTGAGTTGGAACACCATGGGGTCACTTGATGTTGTCCACCAAGTTGAACAGGCGACTCCAGCGAATCTTCGGGCCGATGGTCTCCGGGTTGATGGAGAGCCAGATGAAGATGGGCTTGCCCACGACATGGTCCTCCGGGACGAAGCCCCAGTACCTGGAGTCGAGGGAGTTGTGGCGGTTGTCGCCCATCATCCAGTAGTAGTCCATCTTGAACGTGTATTCCGTACTCTCTTTTCCGTTGATGTATATTTTGCCATCTTTCACCTCCAAATCGTTGCCCTCATACACACGGATGGGCCTCTCATAGACGGCGATGTTGTCCATGGTGAGTTTGATGCTCTTCCCCTTGGCAGGTATCCACACCGGGCCGTAGTTGTCGCGTGTCCATCCGGTATTGGCGTCCACGGGGTAGGTCTTGCCCATGTCGGCATGGTCGGCGTCGGTCACCATGCGCACCTCGCTCACCAGTTCCGGGTGCTTGGCAAGCTCTTCGGCTGCTCGTTTGGTGAGCGGCATGTTTTTCTGTATGTTGTTGCTCTCGATGTCCTCCAAGGTGATGCCTAACTCCTCTTGCAACTCATTGGAAATGTAGCCCTTGAAGTTCACCACATAGTTGTATTGCACGTTGTCGGGCTCCTTGTTGGGCTTGCCGTCGAGATAGACGATTTTCTCCTTGATTTGAAGTGTCTGTCCGGGCAGGCCCACGCAGCGTTTCACGTAGTTCTCGCGGCGGTCGGTGGGGCGTGAGTCCACCACGCCAAACTCACCCGGGTTGTCCTTGATGACGGACGCTCCTGCTGCCATCACCTTGTGGTAGAAGTCCCATTGTTGCTGAGGGGAGAGGGAGTCGTGTGCCACATGCTTGCCGTAGCTGTCCATGCCGTAGGCGTAGCAGGTCTCATAGTAGTCTTGCGCTTGGTATTTATCCGCCATCATGACGGTGTCGCCGGCGGGGTAGTTGAACACCACGATGTCGTTGAGTTGCACGTCGCCCAAGCCTTTCACCCTGCGGTAGTCCCAATGGGGCCACTCGATGTATGACTTGGTGTTGAAGATGGGGAGCGTGTGCTGCGTGAGTGGCATGGTGAGCGGTGTCTGCGGTATGCGTGGCCCATAACTCATCTTGCTGACGAAGAGGTAGTCGCCCCTGAGCAGCGACTTCTCCAGCGAACTTGATGGTATGACGTAGTTCTGGAAGAAGAAGATGTTGATGAAATAGACGGCCACGAGTGCGAAGACGATGGCATCGACCCAGCTCATGACAAACTTGACGGGGCCTGCGGAGTCCTTCCACCACTGCCAGTTGATTTTCTTGGAGATGTATGCGTCGTAGATGAATGGCACGACGATGAGGCCGAGCCAGCTTTTCACCCAGAAGAGGAAGATGAGGTAGATGA
Organism: uncultured Prevotellaceae bacterium; assembly: GCA_902792855.1. GTDB lineage: Bacteria > Bacteroidota > Bacteroidia > Bacteroidales > Bacteroidaceae > Prevotella. Next base: position 14,063 of record CADBBP010000067.1, on the reverse strand, counting down.
TGAGGACGATGATGAATTTCGTCCACTGCACTTTCATGTTGAGGTTGGCCTTGCGCTTGTCTATCATGATGCTTTATTGTTTATGGGGGTGTGTCAGAATTGGAAAAGGTCGCTGGTGGTGAGGAGACCGGTGTGTGCGGCGGTGTACTCTGCTGCTAAGACGGCACCCAGAGCGAAACCCTTTCTGGAGTGTGCGTCGTGTGTGATGGTGATGCTGTCGGCCTCGCTGTCGTAGGTGATGCTGTGTATGCCTGGCACCTCGTCGCGGCGTATGCTGCTCACCGTCACCTCGTCGGGGCGGTGCTCCTTGGTGCCGCTGATGCTTCCGTCGGGTGAGGTGAGTGTGCCGGGAACCCACTTCGATTTCCGTCCCAAGCCCTCCACAAGTTCCTCGGCAAGGGTGATGGCTGTGCCTGAGGGGGCGTCGAGCTTGTGTATGTGGTGGGTCTCCTCCATCTCCACTTCGTATTGTGGGAAGGCGTCCATGATGTGAGCCAAGTACCGGTTGACGGCGGAGAAAATGGCCACGCCGATGGAGAAGTTGGAAGCCCAGAAGAGTGTCTTTCCTCCCTCGGAGCACAACTTTCGAACTTCCTCGCCATGGTCGGCCATCCATCCTGTGGAGCCTGAGACGACCTTGACGTCTTTGGCGAAAGCCTTGAGGTAGTTGCCGTAGGCTGCTGTGGGCGAGGTGAACTCAATGGCAACATCGGCTGAGGCGAAGGCCGGTGAGTCGAATTCTTCTTGGTTGTCGATGTCGATGATGCTGACAATCTCATGGCCTCGGGCGATGGCTATCTGCTCTATCATCTTTCCCATCTTGCCGTAGCCTATTAGTGCTATCTTCATGACTTTAATGTTTTGTTGTTGTGGAAATGATGGCAAAGGTATGCATTTTCAAGCATTTTTCTGCCCTTTGTGTATTAAAAAATGCGAAACGGCACTAATTGCCGTCCACGTCGGGGTCTTCCACACTGCCCGGACCCATGCCCTCATTGCCATGCAGGACGAGATATACGAGGAGCATCACGTCGGAGACGTCAATCTGGTTGTCGTTGTTGAGGTCGGCATTGGATGTGATGAACACTTCCACTTTGAGGCAAAGCACCTTGTTCACCACCGTCATCACATCCAACACGTCCACAACTTTGTCGCCATTGGCGTCGCCGGGAAGGGTGGACTGTGCCATGACGCTCGCCAATCCTGCACTATATATATAAGGTGTATCTTTTGCTTGCTTCCATAGGCCAAATCCTGGGACTGCCGAGGTTGCCGCCAAGGGAGTGGCAAGCAAATACAGCAGGCACGCTGTCAAGAAACATTTGGTAGGAAATGGCGGGTGCATGCAGTGGGGGGCGATAATTGAAAACGTTCCCCACAAGCACGAGGCTTGCGGGGAACGGAAGTTGTGTGAAAAATGATTATGCTTTTGCGGGGGTAGCCTCGGCAGCCTCCTCCTCCTTGATCTTGCGTCCCATGGTGAGGTATGCCGTCGGGGCAGCAATGAAGATGGAGGAAAGGGTTCCGAAGATGACACCGAGGATCATGGCGAATGCAAAGCTCCTGATGCTCGCTCCACCGAAGATGAAGATACAGAGCAGCACGATGAGGGTTGACACGGAGGTGTTGATGGTACGTGCAAGCGTCTGGTTCAGTGAGTCGTTGAAGAGGGTCTGCAGGTCGCGCTTCTTGAACAGTCTGAGGTTCTCGCGCACACGGTCGAAGACCACCACCTTGTCATTGATGGAGTAACCGATGACGGTAAGGATGGCTCCGATGAACGTCTGGTCAATCTCGAGTGAGAACGGCACGATGCCCCACAAGGCGGAGAAGAAGCCGATGACGATGAGTGTGTCGAACGCCAATGCCACGATGGAGCCGATGGAGAAGGCCACGTTGCGGAAGCGCAGGAGGATGTAGAGGAAGATGGCGATGAGTGCCACGATGACGCTGATGATGGCCTTGTTGGTCACATCACGAGCGATGGACGGACCCACCTTGGTGCTGCTGATGATGGAGCCTCCCTCACGAACGTCGGGGTTCTTGAAGTCAGCCTCTGAAGACTGTGTGACGATGCCTGACTTCTTGAGAGCCTGGAAGAGCATGGCCTCTGCCTCGTCGTCCACGGTGGGACTGTTGGACTCGATGTTCCAGTTGGTGGACACACGGATGGTCTTGCCGTCGGTTCCGAGGGCGATGACGCTGGTGTTGGCCTCCTGGTCCTTGTTGGAACCCAAGGTGTTGATGAAGGTGCCTTTGAGAGCCTCACGCACTTTCTCCACCTCTGTCTGCTGGTCCAGGGCGATGACGTAGTTGCGGCCACCGGTGAAGTCGATACTCTTGCTCAGTCCGCGGATGGCGAAGAAAGCGATGAACACCACGGCGAGGATGCCCCAGATGGTGTATGAGCGCTTGTAGCCGCCCATGAAGTTGAAGTTCTTCCCCTGCATGAAGTTGCGAGAGAGCGGCGTGGTGAATGTGAGGTTGTGCCACTTGCCCTTGCCCATCATGTACTCATAGACGATACGTGTGAGGAACACGGCGGTGAAGAAGGAGCAGCAGATACCGATGATAAGCGTGATGGCGAAGCCCTTGACAGGTCCTGTTCCGATGAGTGCGAGGATCACACCTGTGATGATGGAGGTGAGGTTTGAGTCGAAGATGGCCGAGAAGGCGTTGCTGTAGCCGGCGGCCAGTGCCTGCTTGGCATTCTTTCCTGCTCGCAGCTCCTCCCTTGTGCGCTCATAGATAAGCACGTTGGCGTCCACAGCCATACCGAGTGTGAGCACGATACCTGCGATACCTGGCATGGTGAGTGCCGACTGGAAGGAGGCCATGATGCCCATGGTGAAGAAGAGGTTGATGATGAGGGCGCAGTTGGCCATCATGCCTGGTATGAAGCCATACATGAGGACCATGTAGAGCATCAGCACGATGAATGCCACGATGAAGGAGATGATACCCTGCTTGATGGACTGTGCACCGAGCGACGGGCCTACCACCTCTTCTTGTACAATGCGCACGGGAGCCTTCATACGTCCTGACTTGAGGGTGTTGGAGAGGTCCTTGGTGTCCTCCACGGTGAAGCTACCGCTGATTTGCGAGTTGCCACCGGTGATTTCCTGGTTGACATTGGGTGCGCTATAAACAAGGTTGTCGAGCACGATGGCCACGGGCTTGCCAATGTTCTTCTTGGTGAGGGCGGCCCACTCGCGGGCACCGAAGTCGTTCATCTGCATGGTGACGACCGGCCTGCCTGTGAAGTGGTCGAAGTCGTCCTTGGCGCTCTCGATGACGTCACCCTCAAGGGGTGCACGGTCGCCAACGCCGGTCATGCGCAGACAGTAGAGCTCGTATGTGCGCTTGTTGGCTGCACCTTCAGCCGGCTTGGCGCTCCACAACAGCTTCACGTCGGCTGGCAACACCGACTTGGCGAGTTCTGACTGCAGGTAGCCATTGATGGTGGCGGTGTCCACCACGTTGGCATAGCCCACCACGCAGTATTGGTCGCCGCGGAGGCTGAGGATGCTGGAGAGCGGGTGCTCCTTGCCCAGGCTGCTCTTGGTGCTGTCGGCCTTGGCCAGGGTGGCTGTCTTCACGGTGTCGGCAGGAGCGGCCTCGGCAACCTTGGTGGTGTCGGCGCTCTGTGCACCTTCGCCATTGGCCAGACGGCTGTCGAGCTGCTGCAGGTAAGGTGCGATTTCCTGTGAGGGATAGGTCTCCCAGAATTCCAGGTTGGCGCTGCCTTGCAAGAGTTTGCGCATACGCTCCGGGTCTTTCACACCTGGCATTTCCACCATGATGCGTCCTTCCTGGCCCTCGAGCATCTGAATGTTGGGCTGGACGACGCCGAATTGGTCTATACGGTTGGTGATGACATTCTTGGCATCGGCCACTGTTTCTTGGACTTTCTGCCTGAGGATGCTCTCCACCTCGCTGTCGTTGCTGTTGGTTTTCACCTCCGGGAGTTGCTGTGTTGCGAAAACCTCCGCGAGCGAGTGTCCGGGTGCGTTTTGACGATAATGCTTGATGAAGATGGAGATGAAGTCTCCTTGTGTCTCTTCTTCCTCAGCCCTGGCGGCCTTCATGGTTTTTGTGAAGGCGGCGTCTTTCTTGTAACCGGCGAGGTTCTCCACCAGGTCGGGCACGGAGACTTCGAGGATGACGTTCATGCCGCCCTTGAGGTCAAGGCCGAGACCCACCTGTGTCTCAAGGCAGTCCTGGTAAGAATACCATAAATACTTCACGGAGTCTTTGTAGTCCTGCTGGGCGATGGGGTCCTTGATTTTGGAGGCCTCTTTGTCGAAATAGTTCGACGCCACAGAGAACGACAAATAGAAGATACTTGCGAGGGTCATCAAGACCGCTACTACAATTACAATTCCTTTGTTTTGCATTTCTGTTTTTATGTTATTTAATTCGTTGTTTCTCGCCGATTTGCATAATAGGGTGCAAAGATAGTCATTTTTTCACTTTCGGGAAAATTTCTTTCGGAATATTATTGTTTTTTTAGGGTTTTGGGCGTTTTTTCAGCCAGCAGATGACGGGGAAATGGTCTGAAACGTGGGTTTTATCGTCTATTTTGCATTTTACTGCTTCCAAGTCAGGGGAAAGAAAGATATTGTCGATACGCACGTTCATGTGATAATTTTTGTAGGTGTGCCCCATTCCGGTACCGGTGTGCTCGAAGGCGTTGTCGAGGTATTTTGCCATACGGTTGTAGGCGTATGAGTTGGGCGTGTCGTTGAAGTCGCCGCAAAGGATGGTGGTCATCCCGCGGTGACGCTCCAGGTAACTTGCCAAGGAGTCCACCTGTGGAGCTCTTCTCACCGCCGCCATGCACAGCTTGTCGAGGATGGTGCGCTCCTTGGTGTTGATTTCCCGCTTCTTGAGGATGTCGCTTATCTCTTCTCGGTCCTCCTGCTTGAGGAGTGTGCTTTCCATGTGGCTGTTGACCACCAGGATGGTGTCGCCGTCCACGAGCATGCGGCAAGCCCAACTGGTGTTTCTGGTGGTCTTGTATTTGATTTGTTCACTATCGAGAATGGGATACTTGCTGAGGAAGGTCAATGTTTCCCCTTTTTGGGGATTCGCACGGTAGATGTATGGGTAAATCGGGTGCAGGAGGTCGGTGAACTTTCCAAGATGGTATTTGTGTAAGTGGGACTCTTGCAGGCAGGTGATGTCCGCAGGGTTATCGACAAGATATTCCACGACGCCGTTGAGGCGCTTTGTATTTTTCTCACAGAGGTAGAAGGCTGCCACGTTGAAGGTCATCACCTTGATGCACTTGTCGTCGGGCTCTCCCTCTTTGTTGATGGGGCAGTAGCGGCGGCAGGGGGTCCAGCAGAGCAGCAGGCCGATGATGGGCAGCAACACGTAGCGGGGGCTCACGACGAGCCACACCAAAAAGAAGAGGATGTTGAGGGTGAACGGCACGGGGAATGCCAGGACGAGCAATTCCGTCCAGGGATGCGCCGCCGGTGAGAAGGCTCCCGCGTAGCCGCAGGCGCACATAACTAATATTACCACGATATTGATGGTGGCGAGCACACGACGAACAAACCGTGTTACCTTTCCGAAAAAGCCCATCTTACTTCTTGTTGCTGCTGTCGAAGAGGCGCTGCTTCTCTTCCTTGGAGAGGCTGGCGTAGCCGTTCTTGCGTATCTTGTCGAGGATGCGGTCGATTTCCTCCTCTGTGGCCTTCTTGTCGGCGTTGTAGTCCCAGTCGGTCTTCTCGTTCACCGGCTTGTCCTGGCTCTTGCGCCGCTCCCATCCCTTGCGCAGTCGCTCGAAGAACTGCTCGCCGTTGCCGCGGCCATAGCGTCCGGCGGCATCGGGATGCTTCGCCCAGTATCTGATGAGCAGGAAGCCGAAGAAAGCACCACCAAGGTGTGCAAAATGAGCCACATTGTCACCGGGCGAATCAAAGGCCATATACAGTTCTATACCAACGTAAATCATTACAAACCACTTGGCCTTGATGGGTACTGGCAGCGGGAAGATGAAGATGCGCTCCTCGGGGAATGTCATGCCGAAGGCGAGGAGGATGGCGTAGATGGCTCCCGAGGCACCCACGGTGGTCCATCCGTTGAGAGTTTCGGCCAAGGAAGGGTCGCCCCACACGGTGGTGGCCAGGGTGGCGATGCCGATATTGTTCATGTTGGAGAGCACCTGGTAAAGGTGGAAATATTGTACTATCTCTTGTACCAAGCCAGCGCCGATGCCGCAGAAGATGTAATAAAAAAGGAATTTTCCAGGGCCCCACACGCGTTCCATCACACATCCGAACATCCATAGTGCAAACATGTTGAAGAAAAGATGGGTCCATCCGGCATGCATGAACATATAGGTGACGAATTGGTAGAAGTGGAATTTTGATGCAAGGAAGATGTGCAGTCCGAACATTCCATTGAGGTCGATGCCCCGGGTGGAGAGGACAAAATATGCCAAAAATGCCAATACATTAATTATCAGCAGGTTTTTTGTGACTGTGGGTATGCTGTTCATCTTTGCTACTCTTTTATGTTGGAAAATCGGGGCAAAATTACTAAAAATATCCGTTATTACACATTAAATCAACCTCATAGATGAAAAAAATCGATGTTTTGCTCATTTTTTTTCGTTTTTTGTTTGATTTGTGAAACTATTAACCTATATTTGCCCTAAAATTATGACATCACATTCAACCTATCATCTTTTTAAACAAAAAATCATGAACAAGACAGAATTGATTGACAAAATTGCCGCAAAGGCAAATTTGACGAAAGCCGATTCGAGAAAGGCGTTGGACGCTGCTTTGGAGGCTATCAAGGAGGCTCTTGCAGCCGATGAGAAAGTGGCTCTTATTGGTTTTGGCACTTTCAGTGTTAACGTTCGTGCCGCTCGTGAGGGTATCAATCCCCGTAAAAACGAGAAGATTCTCATCCCGGAGAAGAAAGTGGCAAAGTTCAAGGCTGGTGCTGAATTGGCTGATGCCTTGAAATGAAATGTAAAGGAAATTCACAAATGAGACGGGGTGCTTCACGCGCTCCGTCTCATTTGTATTGTTGGAGGGCGGTCGCCAACTGGCGACCGCTCTTGTAGGTGATGTCTCAAGGTTGCTTGCCGATGTAGGCGAGGATGCCGCCATCCACATACAGCACATGGCCGTTGACGGCGTCGGAGGCTTTTGAGGCAAGGAACACGGCCGGTCCGCCCAGCTCCTCCGGCTCGAGCCATCGTCCAGCGGGTGTCTTGGCGCAGATGAAGGAGTCGAAGGGATGACGAGAGCCGTCGGGTTGGCGCTCGCGCAACGGGGCTGTCTGGGGCGTGGCGATGTATCCCGGGCCGATGCCGTTGCACTGGATGTTGTACTCGCCGTATTCTGAGCAGATGTTGCGGGTGAGCATCTTCAGACCTCCCTTGGCGGCGGCGTAGGCGGAGACAGTCTCGCGGCCCAACTCCGACATCATCGAGCAGATGTTGATGATTTTTCCCTCGCGGCGCTCCATCATCTCGGGAAGCACGGCAGAGGAGCAGATGAACGGACCCACCAGGTCGATGTCAATCACTTGCTGGAACTCGGCGCGCTTCATCTCGTGCATCGGGATGCGCTTGATGATGCCGGCATTGTTGACCAGGATGTCAATCTGGCCCACTTCCTTGTGGATTTGCTCCACCAGTGCCTTCACGTCGTCTTCTTTGGTCACGTCGCAAACGTAGCCTTTCACGTTCTCAATGCCGGCCTCCTTGTAGTTGTTGAGACCGCGCTCCAATGCAGCCTCATTGATGTCGTTGAAAATGATGGTTTTGATACCGGCTGCCACGAAAGCTTTTGCGATATTGAAACCGATGCCATAGGATGCGCCCGTAATCCAGGCATTCTTTCCCTCTAATGAAAATAGATTTGTTGTCATTTGATGTATGGTTGAAATTTATTAAACATTTCTTTTCCTTCAACACCTTGCTTGCTGGTTGCTACTTCAAGTCGGTGATGAGCGAGAAGTCCTGGTCGCCATAGTCGAGGTTCTCGCCGCCCATGCCCCAGATGAAGGTATAGTTGTGTGTGGCGGCGGCACTGTGGATGCTCCACTCGGGCGACAAGACGGCTTGGTCGCCGCGCATCCAGATGTGGCGTGTCTCCTCCACCTCGCCCATGAAGTGGCAGACGGCCTGGTCCTCGGGTACCTCGAAATAGAAATAGGCTTCCATGCGGCGGCTGTGAACGTGGGCGGGCATGGTGTTCCAAACACTGCCCTTGGCCAACTCCGTCATGCCCATCTGCAACTGGCAGGTGGGCAGCACTTGGTTGACAATCATCTTGTTGATGTCGCGCTCGTTGCTCATCTCCAGGCTACCCATGTGTGCCACTACGGCATTCTCCTTGGTCACCTTCTTGCAGGGATACTCCTTGTGGGCGGTGCAACTGTTGAAATAGAATTTTGCCGGGTTTTGAGGGTCTTTGCTGCAGAATATCACGTCGCGGTCGCCACGGCCGATGTAGAGAGCCTCCTTGTAGTCCAACTCAAAGACTTCCTCGCCAACCTTGATGCAGCCGGGGCCGCCAACATTGAACACACCCACCTCGCGGCGCAAGGTGAAGGTGCTGGCCTTCAGCGGGTCGATGGCTTCCAGTTTCAGCTCCTCGGCCACTGGCATGGCACCGCCAACCACCATGCGGTCATACATCGAATAAACCATGTTCACCTCGTCGGCGGAGAAAACTTTCTCTATCAGGAAGTCGCGACGGATGCGGGTGGTGTCATAACTCTTTGCATCCTCCGGATGGGATGCATAGCGAATCTCGTAATTTGTTTTCATAAATAAGGTAATAGTTGGTCGTTTGTTTGCTGCAAATTTACACAAGAAAAATGAAACAAACGCATGATTTGTGAAAAATCAACTACGTTTTTTGATTTATGTGCCGTGAAAACATGAAATGTAACCCATTATCTATGGTGTGGATCTTGTATGTATGATAAAAACTACAGCATCCATGGCATCAAGACTGCGAAGCCGAAAAGAGGTGTCTTTATCAAGGACCGCAAGAAGAAAGTGGTCAAGTGACCATCGGTCTGCCCTGACACCGTCTCTTTGGAATCCATGGACAAGCAAAAGTTTTGAGGCTGCAAGGCATCCGCTTTGTAGCCTCAAAATGGTTGCTCTCCCAAGGTGCTTTGTGTCATGGCTCGTCAGTTTTTCGATGGTAAAGATACAAAAAAATATTTATAACTCCCCAAAGTTATGCAAAAATACAAGTTAGGAGGGAGTTGGGAATTCTTCATTTTATATCTTTCTTTGCTAAAATTTTCAGAACATATCCGAATAGTATTTGCTTTTTTTGACGGAGTTAGATACTCTAATGTCTAATATGATAGGTTTTTGCGAAAAATCACCATTGATTTCGTTTTTTTTCGTAATTTTGCCTCACAACCAAAATTATAAGAATATGAAGACAACGAAAACATGGAGGATGGTCTTGACAGGCTGCGTCGTATGGATGCTCGCGCCCATGGCAGCAATGGCACAAAAGTGGGAGGGGTTGGCCGACACCCCGCAGATGGGATGGAGCACGTGGAACAAGTTCCAGGAGCGTATCTCCGAGGAGGTCATCAAGGGCATTGCCGATGCCATGGTGGAGACAGGACTGCGTGACGCTGGTTATACCTATATCAATATTGACGACTGCTGGCATGGGCAGCGCGATGGTGATGGATTCATCCAGGCCGACCCAGTGAAATTCCCAAGCGGAATGAAATCACTGGCCGACTATCTGCACGCAAAAGGTCTCAAATTAGGCATTTACAGTGATGCTGGAACGGGCACCTGCGCCGGCATGCCCGGCTCCTTGGGTCATGAATATCAGGATGCACTGCAATATGCCCGTTGGGGAGTGGACTACCTGAAATACGATTGGTGCAACACCACCAACGTCAACCCACAGGGTGCATACCAACTCATCAGCGATGCGCTGAGAGCCTCCGGAAGGCCCATCTTCCTCAGCATGTGCGAATGGGGCAACAGCCGGCCGTGGAAATGGGCACGGGATATCGGTCACTCCTGGCGCACCACCCCCGACATCTGGTGCAGCTTCGACTCCCTCCGCGTCTTTCCCCAAGGCTACAGCCAGTTTGGGGTGATGCAGTGCATCGCCTTCAACGACACGCTGCGACAGTATGCCGGAAAAGGTCATTGGAACGACCCCGACATGCTGGAAGTGGGAAATGGCATGAACGTCGGCGAGGACCGTGCCCATTTCACTCTATGGTGCATGATGGCCAGTCCGCTCATCCTCGGCAACGACCTGCGAAACATGTCGCCCGAAGTGCTCGCCATCCTGACAAACCGCGAGATGATAGCCATTGACCAGGATACGCTTGGCGTGCAAGGCCTCCATCTGAGAGATGCCGATGGTCTGCAATTCTGGTTCAAGCCCCTGGCAGGAGGAGACTGGGCCTTCGCCATCCTCAACCCCACGAAGATTGAAAAGACATGCGCCATCGATTGGCAGCAGTTCAATTTCACCGACAAGGAAGTGAGCGGCTTGAGTACTGATTTTGACAAAAATACCTATCGCATCCGCAACCTCTGGACGAAGAAGGATGAAGGAAAAACTTCCAAGAAGAGCAAGCTGTGGCGCAAGGTGACCATCCCCGCCCACGATGTTGTGGCTTACAGGTTGTATAAAGAATAGCACGGGGATTGTGTGGCTTCAAGCGTGATTATTTCTGCGCTTACCCGCCAAACAATTGTTGTGAATATCAAGGTGGCCTCGGAATGATGAAGCGCCACACCTTGTGTGACAGGGTGTGGCGCTTCATCTATTCAAGAATTCAGTCCTCTATCTGATGGAGTAAAGATACCCCATCAGTGCCATTTTGCCACGCATGGTCTCACGAGGCGTGAACTCGCCGTTCACCCACATGTAACGCTGGTTGAAATAGGACTCCTGGCGAGGCCAGCCACCATCGTTCCATGAGGGATAGCAGCGGTTGAGCAGGATGCGGGCGTCGCCGCCATTGTTGGGCGACCACGTCTCTGTACCGTTGAAGGGGGTCTGACCGGGGTGAGTGCCGGGGGCACCGTCGTTTCTGCCGGTGGTATATACATCGGTGATGTGACGCTCGCCCAGTCCGGTCATCTCGACGATGTTGCCGGGGTTGCGGCCAAGGCTCCAACCTGCCTCCATGTACATGATATGCTCCAGTTCACTGCGACGGCTCTTCTCCGTGGCGATGTAATGGGCAAGCATCACCAGTTGGAGGTTCTGCGATGTCTGCCAACGGCTGTCGTTGGCGGCACGGCGCGACGGGCGGAGGGCGGCATGGCTGATGTTGTAGGCTGTCGCCTGGGCGTTGACGCTGCGTTTCAGGTTCTCATACAACGCGCCGTAATGACGTGGATGAGGACAAGCAAGGTAGGCGGCGGCAGCCCAGATTTGGCAGAACCCCACTTCGCCAGCCTTGAACTCATTGGTGACATTGGCCACGAAAAAGCCTTGACGACCCTTGTTGAATAGTAACGAATTGCCGTCCTTCACCATGCTCTCCTCGGCCATGACACGCTCCCATTGCTCGTCGCCCGTCACATTATAAAGGAAGGCGGCGGCCAACTGCTTGAAGTCACGGCCACGCATGCTGATGCTCCCCACATCCTGCATATCGTCCAACTGCTGGTTCTCCTGACGACTGGCAAAGCGGTAGGCTTTGATGGCTTCATCGGTATAATATTGGCGCAACGTGTCGTTGCCTTGGATGCGGAATGCCTCGGCCAGCACGGCGCAGTTGGCGGCGTTCGCCCAGGCAGCCATCGTGGTGCATCCGGCTTGGAACATCACCGACCAGTCGTTGCAAGGATTGGTCACACCTTGTGAATAGGCCTCCCCGTCGCGGATGCTGAGGAAGAAGTCCACCTCGTTGCGGGCCTCGTCGATGATGTCGGGGATGCCGTTTCCGCTCTCACGGATGCCGAGGTGGTCGTCGCCTATCTTGCCTCCCGAAAGGATGTAGGGAAGGAGCATGTCGTAGATGTTGCTCACATGGGCCAGGTGACGGTCCCAGTCGAAGGCGTCGGAGTGGCCGCCGCGAACATCAATGGCAACAGGGTTGCCCGGCAGCAGGTGGCGCCAGAAGATGGACTGTTTCAAGGGCTTGAAGTGTGGCTCGTCCCACACGTCGGTGCGCAATTCCCGCCATCCCGGACTCCAGGGATGGAAGTCGGTCTTGTAGATGGTGAAACCCTTGGGGTCTTCCTCGGGAATGAACTGTGGCTGGCGCGGGATGGGGAAAACATGTTCCGGGTCTTTGGGCTCACCCAAACGCATGTAGTAATATCCTCGGACAGAATAGTGGAAGGGCTCGAAATAAACGTCGGGAGAGATGTCGAAGTCCATGCTGCATCCCACGTCCTCCACCACGATGCGGTAACGTCCCGGTTGCACTCCCTTGAAGTCAATGTTCCATACGTCGGTGCCCACAAGGTTCTTGCCACCGGCCTCCTTGTCCGACTCGCCGGCGTTCTTCCAGAACCTCACCACACCGGCGTTCTGCTTCTTGCGGGTGTTCACTTGGTAGAGCCACACCTTGCGCCCTTCCCATGGCTTGTAGTCACGGGAGCCGCCGTCGCCCAACCATTGGTAGAGGTCGGCGGCATGGAGAGCTTCCCTTGGTGAGTAACCGATGATGTTCACATGGATGGCTTCAGACTGGGAGTTCCATACGTCGAAACGGATGTTGGCGGATGATTGGTCGGAACCGATGTCCTTGGGAATGCTGACTTGGTAGGTGCGGCCTTGGCGCATCGAGTGGGGCAGGTGAAGGAAAAGCCAGTGGTCCAACTCGCTCGTCAGCGTGTTGTCGGTGTTCATGGGCTTCGACTTGCGCCACACTTCCAATGGCTGGCTTTCGCCAAAGGCCGGGTCGTCGGATGAACTGACACGCCAGCGTGACGCTTGCTGGGCTTCTGCTGCCTTCAGACGCTCTCCAAACACGAGGAGTGTGTCGTCGCCCTCGGCGAAGGAATGGCCAAGATAGGCGCTTGGTCCGGTGCCGTCGTCACGGTAACGCACCTCGCCATCGCGGAAATGCACCATGAGGTAGTCTTTGTCAATGACTTTTACTTCTATCAACTTCGAGGCATGGGTCGGCATTGACATGGCCAATAGCGACAAGGTCAGCAGGATGATATGGTTTCTTTTCATAAGTTGGTGGATAAAGGGATTGTTATCATGTATGTGTTTCATCTTGTGATTTCAAACCGTATGGTCTTCTTTTTGCAAATGTAGTCATTTATCTGCAATATGTTGCCAATAGAATGAAGATTTTTTGGTTTTTTTTTGTTATTGGCCGACCAATTCAAAAAAAATGCCTATCTTCGCAGTCGAAAACGGCTAACGTCAGCATGCCAACATAAAAAACCATGAACAACAACATGGTGTCAATGAAACAATTATTATGAAAGATTCGGTTATCATTCTTTCTGGCGGTATGGATTCCGTCACCTTGTTATATGACTACCAAAAGCGTATCGCCTTGGCCATCACCTTCGACTACGGCAGCAACCACAACAAGCGAGAGGCGGCATGCGCAGCACTCCACTGCCAGCGTCTAGGCATCGAGCACATCATCATCCCGCTCGACTTCATGGCAAGGTATTTCAAATCGTCGCTGCTCGAGGGAGCGGAGGCCATCCCGGAGGGTGACTACAATGACGAAAACATCCATTCCACCGTCGTGCCTTTCCGCAACGGCATCATGCTCGCCATTGCTGCAGGATTGGCAGAAAGTCGGGAGTTGACCCATGTGATGATGGCCAACCACTTTGGCGACCACGTCATCTATCCCGATTGTAGCGAGGAGTTCGTGCGCCATATGTCATCCGCCATGACAGCCGGCACCTACGTCGGCGTGCAAGTCCTGGCACCTTACACTACCATCAGCAAGACCGATATCGCACGAATAGGAAAAAGGCTGGGCATCGACTACTCACTCACCTATTCCTGCTACAAGGGCGGGCCAAGACACTGCGGGCGTTGCGCCACCTGCCGGGAGAGAATGCAGGCTCTTCGGGAAGCCGGGATTGA
>CADBBP010000066.1:1082-17742 GCA_902792855.1 uncultured Prevotellaceae bacterium | reverse complement strand
GAACTGGCCAGATTCTTCAGGCACGTCTATCGCTACGTCGAAAGCGGCCAGCTGCCGGAGGAGGAGCAAAGTTGTGCCGTGAACATCATCTTCAATGAATGGCGGCTGCGCTACGATGCCGACAAGGAGCGGTATGAGGAAGTGAGTTCAGAAATAATCACTTCTCTGCTGGCGCGAAGATAGGCGGCGGCTTAACAAAAAAATAAAAATGCTTTTTTGTTTTGTTTTGTTTTCGCCTTGCACTATCTTTGCATCCGTAAAAAATAATAGACTTCATTCCATCAACCCATGGCAAAAGACAAGATAGTATATGTATGTTCCAACTGCGGTCAGGAGTCTGCCAAATGGATAGGCAAATGTCCTGCTTGTGGTCAATGGAACACATTCAAGGAGTTTCGCGTGAGCAACGAGACAGGCAGTCAGGCCGCCCGTTCCGCCGCTTCCTCCCTTAGTTCTCATTTGGGAGGCAAGTCCCGCCCTACAGCCTTGAGAGACATCTCCGCCCACGAGTCTCCACGCATCGACATGCGCGACAGCGAATTGAACCGTGTCTTGGGTGGCGGTCTGGTACCTGGCTCCATTGTCCTCTTAGGTGGCGAACCAGGCATAGGCAAGAGTACGCTGACCCTGCAAACCATCCTCAACATGCCAGAGCGGAAAATCCTTTATGTGAGTGGGGAGGAGAGTGCCCACCAATTGAAGATGCGTGCAGAAAGGATTGGCAAGGCCGACAGTGAGCATGTGATGATCCTTTGCGAGACTTCGTTGGAGAACATCTTCTCGCAAATCAAGGACAGCCAGCCCGACTTGGTTGTCATCGACTCCATCCAGACTATCTCCACCGAAGAGGTGGAAAGTTCGCCGGGAAGCCTGTCTCAAGTGCGAGAATGCGCCGCCGCCTTGCTCCGTTTCTCCAAGTCGAGCGGCATCCCCGTGCTTATGATTGGCCACATCACCAAGGAGGGCACGCTGGCAGGCCCGAAAATCCTGGAACACATCGTGGATACGGTGATACAGTTCGAGGGCGACCAACATTACATGTACCGCATCCTTCGCTCCATCAAGAATCGCTTTGGCAGCACCAGCGAGTTGGGTATCTACGAGATGCAGCAAACGGGGCTTCGGGCGGTGAGCAATCCATCGGAACTGCTTCTCAACCAAGACCACGAAGGGTTGTCGGGCGTTGCCATCACCGCCGCCATCGAGGGAGTGCGTCCCTTCCTTTTGGAGACCCAGGCCTTGGTGTCCACAGCCGCCTACGGCACCCCGCAGCGTTCTGCCACCGGTTTCGACCACCGCCGCCTCAACATGTTGCTTGCCGTACTTGAGAAGCGTGTCGGCTTCAAGTTGGTGCAGAAAGATGTTTTTGTCAATATCGCAGGTGGCTTGCGCGTGACCGACATGGCCATGGACCTGAGCATCATAGCAGCCGTGCTTTCGAGCAATGTTGACACAGCCATCGAACGAGGATGGTGCATGGCCGGCGAAGTGGGACTTAGCGGCGAGGTGCGCCCCGTCAGCCGCATCGAGCAACGCGTGGCGGAGGCTGAAAAATTAGGGTTCACCCACATCATCGTACCCAAATACAACTATGGCAGTATGGACCCACGACGCTTTGGCATCAAAATCCATCCTGTCAAGAAAGTGGAAGAGGCTTTGCGCGAACTCTTTGGATAGCGTGAACCCATACGTTAAGCGGTGTTTTTGGCGTTTAAATTCAATTTTTGCGCTAAAAACACCTTTTTTTGGCATTTTGAATACAACTATGGCTTTTATTTCTTATTTTTGCCGCAATAACAATACTTAAATCATCTAATTATTGCAAAAATGAAAAAGTTTTACTTGTACCTAACTATGTTGATGTTGGCGGCGGGTTCTGCCAATGTCATGGCCGATGACTGGTCAATCAGTTTCACCGGACTGGTAACAGAAAATGCCGGTGTAACCATCTCCACCACTGAAACAGTGGAAATAGGCGGTACCACGCTCGGCACTTGCTCTTACAACGACATCGCCATCGATTCCAAGTTTGTGCTCCAAACAGGCACCAATTGGCTGATGCGCTCCGGTGGCCTCTATCAATTCAATGGCGGTGGACGTGCTTTTGGTCTCCAGGATTGTACAAAAGGCCAAATCATCACCATTTCTTCGAGTGGTGACCCCAACGTCAGCACCAATGCCACACTGAAGAGTTCTGCAAACAACACATGGGTTTATACGGTAACAGATGACGGTGGTGTGAAATTCACTCCCGCCCGTTATCTCTATTTCTACACCATCAGCGTGGAAGACCCCTCTGCCGACAATGTGTCCTACACGGTGAAGTTCGTTGATGAAGGAGGCAACACCCTCAAGGACGACGTTGTCTATCAGGAACTCCCCGACACACCCATCACCATTATGAACAGCGATAAAGCCAACTTTGAGGTTGATGGCGTGGTTTACACCTACGTAAGTGACAACGCTGAGGGGCAGACTGTAGCCGCCGATGGTTCGACGGTAATCACCATCGTCTTCAAGAAAGCAGCCCTCATCACCTATTATGTAAATGCAGTAGATGATGAAGAAAACCAACTGGCAGTGGTGACCACAGGTGAATTTTATGAGGGCGAGAGCAAGTTGGTGTATTACACGAAAGGCATCAACGTTGACGGCAAATGGTATCTGACCGAGGCCAAGAGCGACCCCTATTATGGTGTGACCATGACCCCGAGCTACAACAGCGTCAACGTGAAATATTCTCCAGCTGAAATCGACTATTTCACCGAGGTGGAGGCCCTTTCTCCCTCTCATTCCTGGGCTACCATGGGTTCCGTACCCGGACGTTATGCCAACGGCCAAGCTCCACGTCTCTACAAAAACAGCTATGTGAAGACCGACGCCCTTCCCGCCGGCATCTACACCGTCACCTTGCGTGCCCGCAACCAAAGTGGCTCCCAGCTTGCCACTCTCCCCATCCACCTTGTGGATCCCAATGGCAACCTCACTTCCACCGCTTCCGGCACCTTCGAGGAATGGAATGGCGGCGAGCAAGCAGAGAAGAGCGTCGAGGGCGTTGTGGTGCCCGAGGGCTATGCCATCGCACTCAACAATGCTACGGAATGGAACTCCAACCTTGAGATGGACTACCTGATGCTTGTTCGCACCGGCGACCCCGAGTTGGGTCAATACACCGTGAAGTTTGTGGATGAGAGCGGCAATGACCTGAAGGATGCCGACGTTCGTGATGGCGCCATGGGTGTGGAAATCACCTTGGCTCCCTCCGACAAGGCCCCCATCACTGTCAGCAGGTTGGTGGATGACAGCGGCGACGAGCCAGTCTATGAGGAAGTGGTCTATGTCTATCAGAGCGACGACTGCGAAGGCAAGGTGGTTGCTGCCGGAACCGTGGTGACCGTCACCTTCCGCGAGGCACAGCAGGTGCCTTACACCGTGACAGCCGTTGACAGCGAGGGCAACGAACTGGGTGCCGTGGCACAGGGCACCATCACCGAGACCTTGTCGAAGGTGGTGTATTACACCAAGGCAATAGAGAAGGACGGACAGTGGTATGCCATCGACCAGAAGACCTCCGACCCCTACTATGGGCTCACCGTGGCAGCAGGAGAAAATCCCACACTGACCTACCAGGAAGTCGATTACGACTATTTCAGTGAGATCGAGCACTTGCAAGCTTCCCACTCCTGGGCAGCCGACGGCGCCTTCCCCTCACGTTATGCCAACGGCCAAGCCAAGCGCCTGTACAAGGACAGCTATGTGAAGACCGCCACCCTTCCCTCCGGCATCTACACGGTCACCCTTCGCGCACGCAACAACAGCCGCAACGATGCCACCCTTTCCGTAGGCATTGCAGGCAGCACCCTCTCCGCCAACTATGGAGAGTTTGAGGCCTGGGGCACCGCCGCCCAAGCAGAAAAGACTTTTGAAAACGTCTGTGTGCCAGAAGGCTTCAGCATCGCCATCATCAACACCAATACGGAATACAACTCCAACTTGGAGCTCGACTACATCTATTTGAAGCGCACGGGCGACTACGACGCTCTTCCTGGTGATGTCAACGGCGACGGTGTCGTCACCATCACAGACGCCGCATTGGTCATCGAGTTCTGCCTCACCGGTGTGGAGCCATCCACGTTCATCAAGAACAATGCCGATGCCAACTTTGACTCCAACATCACCATCACTGATGCCGCATTCATTGTGGAGAAGGCTTTGGGAGGAAACTGATTAATTCTCACACTTTTTGAAAAATGCCGGGGCATAGCTCCGGCATTTTTTGGATGGGTAGCCGCCACGCATGCAAATGTTTGACAAAATGAAATGAAAAGTTTCTTGTTTTCAGAAAAAGTATGTATTTTTGCACCGCTTGAAAGTCAAGCACCAGACAAACAACAAAGAAAAAACAATATTAAAATGAAAAGGACAATCAAATTTGGAGTATTATTATCAGTAGTCATTGCCGCTGTCGTGAGCTTTTCAGGATGCAAGAACAAGCCAGCAGAGGCTAAGGATGATGTACAAACTGACAGCGTCGTGGTGAAGGAAGAAACAAGTTCCTTAACTGCCATTGACCGCTATTTGACAAACGAGATTGGCAAGAATTATGCAGAAGGTGAGCACTGTGTACCTTTCCACCTCATCGTTGCTGTTGACGAGAGCAATGCGGAAGACATCCTGGTATGGGGAGACTACTGGGTGTTCAACTACAACCAAGAGGGCGACACGCTTAAAACCGTCTCCGGCGGCAACCATCCCGGACTGATGCACGTTCGCCAAACAGATGCCGGTTTTGAGGTGACTGGGTTCGACCAAGTGGCTGATGGTTCAGACAACCTGAAAAGTGCCAAGCAGATTTTCGGCGAGAAGTTTGATGCCTTCCAAGCCATTCAAAGTGATGAGCAGAAACGCGAGCAAATTCGAGCCGAGGTCCTTGCCGAATATGTAAAGTCGCACAACCTTGCCGCCACCTTGTACCAAGACTACGGATGGCCCGCGAAAGAATTGGGAAAATAAACATCATATTACCTTTTTAGGTATTCTGAAGGCCAATCATCGAATCCCATCCCCATTTCAAGGTATTTTTCCCAAAAACATCCAACAGCAACACTGAAAGCCCAGAAATAATTGCTACTTTTGCCATAATGGCAAGGAAAATGCCAATACAAGTCAAACAAAAACGACCAATATGAAACTATCAGACTTGAAGACTGGCGAGCGAGGCGTCATCGTGAAAGTGCTGGGTCACGGCGGTTTTCGCAAGCGCATTGTGGAAATGGGCTTCATCAAGGGCACTGTGGTTGAAGTGTTGCTTAACGCTCCCCTGCAAGACCCGGTGGAGTACAAGCTTCTTGGCTATGAGGTGTCCCTTCGTCACGACGAGGCTTCGATGGTGGAAGTCATCAGCGAGGCGGATGCCGCCCAAGTGTTGTCGGGCGAAGACAGCACAGCCAGCCAAACTCTCATAGCCGATGGCAACGAGGAAGGCTACAGCGACCAGCAGCTCCACCGTGCCGCCATGCGCAAGCGCAGACGCATCAATGTTGCCTTGGTGGGCAATCCCAACTGTGGCAAAACCTCCCTGTTCAACTTCGCCTCTGGTGCCCATGAGCGGGTAGGCAACTATTCCGGCGTCACCGTGGATGCCAAGGAGGGGTATGCCAAATTCGAGGGGTATGAGTTCAACATCGTCGATCTTCCCGGCACCTATTCACTCTCCGCTTACAGTCCCGAGGAACTCTATGTGCGCAAGCAAATCGTGGAAAAGACCCCCGATGTGGTAATCAACGTGATAGATGCCAGCAATCTGGAGCGCAACCTGTATCTCACCACACAGTTGATAGACATGAACCTGCGCATGGTTTGTGCACTCAACATGTATGACGAGACGGAGCGTCGTGGCGACCACATCGACTACAACAAACTCGGCCAGCTCTTCGGCGTGCCCATGGTTCCCACGGTTTTCAAGACCGGCAAGGGAGTGGAACTCCTTTTCCACATCATCATCAACATCTACGAGGGTACCGACTTCCTCGACAAGGACGGCAACATCAACCCCGATGTCGCTGCAGAGATTGCAGCATGGCACAAGGACTACGAAAACCACCACGGTGGCGACCACAGCGACGACTACGCCCATGGCCTTCGTCCCAACAAGCGGCATTACCGCCACATCCACATCAATCACGGCCCTTATCTGGAAGAGGCCATAGATACCGTGAAGGCCGAGTTTGCCGGTGAGGAGCGACTTCGCACCACCTACTCCACCCGTTATCTTGCCATCAAACTGCTGGAAATGGACAGGCAAACCGAAAAGGTGGTCAAATCCCTGCCCAAAGGAGAGCATATCCTACAAGTGCGCGACAAAGCCGCGGCACGGATAAAAGAGGAACTGAAAGAAGACAGCGAGACCGCAGTGATGGATGCCAAATACGGCTTCATTCACGGTGCCTTGCAGGAAGCCAGCTATCACCAAGGCGAAAAGGAAGACACCTACCGCGTGACACACCTTATCGACAAGGTGATTACCCACAAATACTTGGGCTTTCCCATCTTCATCTTCCTGCTTTATGTGATGTTTCAGACCACCTTCTCCCTTGGCCAATATCCCATGGACTGGATTGCCACAGCTTTCGAATGGATGGGCGGCTGGGTGAATGGTGCCTTGCCCGACGGCCCCGTGAAAGACATGCTCGTCGATGGCGTGATAGGCGGCGTGGGGGCGGTCATCGTCTTCCTGCCCCAAATCCTCATTCTCTATGCCTTCATCTCCTTTATGGAAGATTCCGGCTACATGGCGCGCGCAGCCTTTATCATGGACAAGGTGATGCACCGCATGGGGCTTCACGGCAAGTCGTTCATCCCCCTTGTCATGGGATTTGGCTGCAATGTTCCGGCGGTGATGGCCACCCGCACCATAGAGAGCAGGAAGTCGCGATTGCTCACCATGCTGATATTGCCCTTCATGAGTTGCTCCGCCCGCCTGCCCATCTACATCATGGTGGTGGGAGCATTCTTCTCTGTCAAATACCAGTCGGCGGTGATGATTTCGCTCTATGTCATCGGCATTTTCGTGGCCGTCGTGATATGCCGCTTGTTCAGTCGCTTCGTGGTGCGCGGTGAGGACACGCCCTTCGTGATGGAACTCCCACCCTATCGCATCCCCACCGGGAAGGCCATGGCACGTCACACATGGGAGAAAGGCAAGCAATACCTGAAAAAGATGGGTGGCATCATCCTCGTGGCGAGCATCGTGGTGTGGGTGCTGGGGTATTTCCCCCATAATGACAGTTTGTCGAAACAAGAGCAACAAGAACAAAGCTACATCGGCTATATTGGCAAGGCGATAGAGCCTGTTTTCCGTCCGCAAGGCTTTACCTGGAAACTGGATGTGGGACTGGTGGCCGGTGTGGGTGCCAAGGAAATTGTGGCCTCCACGATGGGCGTGCTTTACACTGGCGACGATGAGATTTCCGAAGAAGGCGACGGGACTGGCGAGCACTACCCCATCCTGCGCGAGCGGATGGCTGCCGACGGAGTCACCCCCCTTGTGGCTTATTGCTTCCTACTGTTCGTACTGCTCTATTTCCCCTGCATCGCCACAATAGCCGCCATCAAAAACGAAACAGGAAGTTGGCGATGGGCATGTTTTGCCGCCGCCTACACCACCTTGGTGGCCTGGTTGGTCTCAGCCGGCGTCTATCAAGTGTTCTCATAGCAAGATAGGTATTCTCTTTATAAGGCAAGATGGGCGGCACTTTCTCGTGCCGCCCATCTTGCCAAGTGTATGTCATCATTTTCCACCCAAAGTCTTGATTAGGAACTCTGAGACAAGGTTGGTGGCACGATAGATGTTTTGCGAAAAGCCATGGTCGTAGGCATCGAGCAGCACCATCTCGCTGCCCGGCCATTGTTGGTGAAAACGCTCCCCATAAGTGTAAGGCACCACGCGGTCGCCCGTTCCATGCACGACAAGTGCCGGTCCTTGGTATTTGGCGGCTGTCTCGTAGATGGGCAGTGAAAAGGCAGTGCGTATGTATTCACCTCCAAGTCTCTTCCCACCTCCTATGTCCACGTAGTCAGGCGGGTCGAGTGGACTTTCCTCGTAAAACCTCCCCATGAAACTGCCGCGGATGGCATCGTCGCGCAACACGCCGGCTGGAGCCAGGAGTGCAACGGCACGGAAGGCATCCGTTTCCAATTTCCCTGCTGTCATGGCAGCCACCACGCCCCCTTGCGAATGGCCCACGATGGCCACTCCGTCCACATACCGCAGGTCGCGCACGTATTCATACACCTTAATAGCATCCTCTATCTCGTTGGGCACGGTCATCTCCACAAACTCCCCTTCGCTCTCTCCGTGGCCATTGAAATCGAAGCGTATGCTGGCGATGCCATGCTGCATCAGGGAGTCGGCGATGAGTTCAAAGAGCGGCCCGTCCTTCTTTCCACCGAAGCCGTGGCAGAGCATCACCATGGGGCACGTTTCCCCTTGCGCCAGCACCGGCTTTTGGATGATGCCCTGCAGTTTGCCCTTTCCCCCGTCGATGGTCACCCGCTCGGATGTACCCTTCAAGGTTACAGGACACTCCTTGGCCATCAGTTCAGTAAGCTTCACCTCCAGTTTGTCGGAAAGCACGGTGCTGAGCATCACCTTTCCCTCCTTGTCTATGAGCATCATCGATGGTATCCATTTCACGCCGTAGGCGGAAGCCACCTCGCTCTCCCTCATCCGCTTCAGCTGGCTTACTTGGGGATAGCGTATGCCATACTGCTCGATGGCCGCCTTCCACTTGGCTGCATCGTCATCGAACGAGACACCTACGAACTGAACACCCAAGGGGGCGAATTTCCCATAGAGGCGCTGGATGTTGGGGATGTCCTTGCGACAATCAGGACACCAGGAAGCCCAAAAGTCCAAGACCGTGTACCTCCCTTTGGCCAGTTTGCTGATTGTCTGCCATTTCCCAATCCTGTCACGCAATTTGAAATCCGGCACGGCCGTACCAGGTTTTAGCAACTCAGTGGCATACTTGACGTCGTCGTCGTTTATCTTGAACTGTGCCTGGGCACTTGCAGCAAAGAAGGCGAGCAAACATAATAAGACTTTTCTCATAAACAAATGTGATATTGGTTTTCTGCATGTAAAGATAGTGATTTATTGCCTAACATGCAAGCATTGCCACAATAAAAGCGTAAAAATGACGTTATTTCATCAGCCATGTCACAAAAAACAACCTTCACGGGCGTCCTGCTGCTGGCACTGCTTCTCATGTCGTGCGGTGCCGAGAAGAACTTGAAGCGAGGTGAGAAATACCTTGCTTTGGGTGAGTATTACGACGCTTCCAACGAATTCAAGACCGCTTACTCTAAAACACCGGCGAAAGAGCGCGACAAGCGCGGTCAGATTGCGCGCAAGTTGGCCTATTGCTATGAAAGCATCAATTTCACACAGAAAGCCATCGCCGCCTACCGAAATGTCATCCGCTATCACCAGGACGACGCGGCGACCCACCTTTCCTTCGCCCGCCAACTGATGAAGAACGGCAACTACAAGGAGGCCGCCTTGGAGTTCCAAGCAGCCCTCGACTCCATGCCCGACAACCCCTTGGCTCGCGACGGACTATCCGCCGCCCTTGCCGCCCCCCGTCTGAAGGAGGCCGGCTCGAGATACAGTGTGAAGAAGATGGACATCTTCAACTCCCGCCGTGCCGACTATTCGCCGATGCTGCTTGGCGACGAGCACGACCAACTATTCTTCACCTCCACCCGCAACGAGGCAGAGGGCGACGAACTGAGCGGCATCACCGGGACGAAGAACGGCGACATCTTCTTCTCACAGAAAGACGACAAGGGCAAATGGGGAAAGCCGGAGAAGGTGGAGGGCGGCCTCAACAGCGAATACGACGAGGGGGCCTGCAGCTTCAGCCCCGACGGGCGTGAAATGTATCTCACCCAATGCTCCTCCGACCCCTCCTACCCCCGTTATGCCAAACTCATGAAGTCAAGTCGTTCCGACGCATCCTGGGGCAAGCCCTCCGAGGTGACGTTGACCCACGACACGCTGTCCAGTTACGCCCATCCCGCCATCTCTCCCGACGGCGAATGGCTCTACTTCACCTCCGACATGCCGGGTGGGGAGGGTGGCCTCGACATCTGGCGGGTGCGCATCACCAGCAACGGCATGGGCGGTGTGGAGAATGTGGGTGCCACCATCAACACCCCCGGCAACGAGATGTTCCCCGCCTTCCGTCCCAATGGCGACTTCTATTTCTCCTCCGACGGTCATCCCGGCATGGGCGGGCTTGACATCTTCATCGCCATCGTAGGCGAGGACGGCCGTTGGCACCTGGAGCATCCCGGTTATCCCCTCAACTCCCAAGGCGATGACTTCGGCATGACTTTCGAAGGCCCTCACAATCGCGGGTTCTTCTGCTCCAACAGAGGCGACGGCCGCGGATGGGACCACATCTTCAGTTTCGAGAAGCCGGAAATCGTGCAGACCGTGAAAGGCTGGGTTTATGAAATGGACGGCTATGAACTACCTGCCGCGCAAGTGTACATGGTGGGCAACGACGGCACCAACGAGAAACTCAGTGTGAGGAGCGACGGCTCCTTCGAGCAAGTGCTGACCCCCGGTGTGGACTACGTGTTTCTGGCCACCTGTCGCGGCTTCCTCAATCACAAGGAGGAACTCCATGTGAGGCCCACCACGGATTCGGAAGAGCATGTGCTGCAATTCCCCCTTGCCTCCATCTCCGTACCTGTGATGATCGACAACATCTTCTACGACTACGACAAAGCCACCCTGCGGCCGGAGTCAACCCAGGCTCTCGACGACCTTGTGGTATTGCTCAATGAGAACCCCAACGTCACCATCGAACTTAGCGCACACTGCGACTACCATGGCAGCCAAGCCTACAATGTGCCGTTGGCCCAGCGTCGCGCACAGTCTGTCGTGGACTACCTCATCGCCCACGGCATCGCAGAAGACCGTCTCACCCCCAAAGGATATGGCAAGGAAAAGCCCAAGGTGGTGCGCAAGAAACTCGCCGCCCAATACCCTTGGCTCAAGGAAGGCGACGTGCTGACGGAGGATTTCATCAAGGCTCTTGACGAGGACAAGCAGGCCATCTGCGACCAACTCAACCGTCGCACGGAATTCATCGTGCTTCGCACGACCTACGGCATGCCGGAAGGCAGTGCCGCCCCTGACAGCCAGTCCCGGCCAAGGCAGACAGAGAAGCCTGTTCTCGATGATGGTTTCGACATTGACTTCTGATTTATGATGACGCTGCCCGAAGACTTCATCAACCCCACCCGTGAGATGTTGGGCGACACCTTGTGGGAATGCTTCCTGCAAGGCTTGGAATCCCCGCCTCCCGTGAGCATCCGTCTCCACCCAGTCAAGGCCGCCGGACTCCGCGTGAGTCCCTTGCTGTTGAATAGTTCCGTGCCATGGTGCCGCCATGCTTTCTACCTGCACCAACGCCCCAATTTCACCTTCGACCCTCTTCTACACGCTGGTGTCTATTATGTACAGGATGCCGCATCGATGTTTCTTGACGAGGTGTTGCGGCAGTACGTCCACCAACCTGTAGTCATGCTCGACTTGTGCGCGGCTCCGGGCGGCAAATCCACCCTCGCCCTCACGGCATTGCCCCAAGGTAGTCTGTTGGTGAGCAACGAGCCTGTTCGCCCACGAGCACAAATCCTCTTGGAAAACATGCAAAAATGGGGTATGGCCAACTGCATGGTGACCAACAACTATCCCAAGGATTATCTCAAAGTCCGTTTGTTGTTTGATGTCATCCTCTGCGACGTACCCTGCTCAGGAGAGGGCATGTTCCGCAAGGACAAAGGGGCGGTAAGCGAATGGGGGCTCAACCGCGTGGAGGAATGCCGTCGTCTTCAGCGCGACATCGTGGAAACGGCTTGGCGGTGCCTGAAACCCGGTGGGAAGATGATATACTCCACTTGCACGCTCAACACCCGTGAGAACGAGGAGAACATCCAGTGGATGATGGAGCACCTTGAAGCAAAGGTACTTCCTGTGGCAATAGAAGATAGTTGGCACATTACGGGTTCGCTATTACATGGCTTCAACGCTCCCGTTTACCGCTTCTTGCCCGGTGTCTCCCAAGGGGAGGGGCTTTTCATGGGTGTGCTGCAAAAGCCCGGAGAAGCAGAGGTCATGGACACAAGCATGGAGAAGATGCGCAAGACAGCAGTGGCTCAACTCAACATCTTGTGGGACGGCCTGCCACCACGCCCCATTTCCAAAGGCCACACACTCATCCCGTCACATGCCATGGCCCTCTATTCGGGTTGCGACCTCTCGGGCTATCCCCAAGCGGAGCTATCCCCCTCCCAAGCCATCAGCTATCTTCACCGCGAAACACTCGTCCTCCCTTCGGAGACACCACGAGGTGTCGTGCTGGTCACCTTTCAAGGCCATCCGCTCGGCTTCGTGAAAAACATCGGTTCCCGTGCCAACAACCTCTACCCCGACCAATGGAAAATAAAAACCACATATATCTCTGGACATGAAACAGTACTTGAGCCTGCTTGACAGGATTTTGACCGAGGGTGCCCGCAAGACCGACCGCACCGGTACGGGCACCATTAGCATCTTCGGTCATCAGATGCGCTTTAATTTGGATGAGGGCTTCCCCCTGCTCACCACCAAGAAACTGCACCTGAAATCCATCATCTACGAACTGCTGTGGTTCCTACGCGGCGACACCAACGTGAAATGGCTGCAGGAACATGGTGTGAGGATTTGGAACGAATGGGCCGATGAGAATGGCGAGCTCGGCCCGGTTTATGGGCATCAGTGGCGGTCGTGGCCCGACTACGAAGGCGGCGTCATCGACCAGATAGCCAACGTGGTGAAGCAGATACGCACCAATCCCGACTCCCGCCGGATGATAGTCAGTGCCTGGAACGTGGCAGAGGTGAACCAAATGGCCCTCCCTCCCTGCCACACCATCTTCCAGTTCTATGTGGCTGACGGACGCCTGAGCCTTCAACTATATCAACGGTCAGCCGACACGTTCTTGGGCGTACCATTCAACATTGCTTCCTACGCTCTCTTGTTGCAGATGATGGCGCAGGTGACGGGGTATCAGGCAGGCGACTTCATCCACACCACGGGCGACACACACATTTACCTCAATCACCTGGACCAAGTGCGGCTGCAACTCACCCGCACCCCGAGACCACTGCCCACCATGCGCCTCAACCCCGATATCAAGGAACTTGAGGATTTCACATACGAAGATTTTGAACTTGTGGGCTACGACCCATGGCCTCATATCAAAGGAGAAGTCTCTGTTTGACACTTATCAAATAAAAGCAATGAAACTAAGCATCATAGCAGCCGTGGCGGAAAATGGGGCCATTGGTTATAAAAATCAATTGGTGTATTGGCTTCCCAACGACTTGAAACGTTTCAAGACGCTCACCACCGGTCACACCATCATCATGGGTCGCCGCACCTTTGAGTCACTGCCCAAGGGGGCGCTTCCCAACCGCCGCAACATCGTGCTAAGCCGTGGCCAGAAAGAATTTCCCGGCTGCGAGCGTTTCGGCTCACTGCGTGAGGCCTTGGCACATTGTGGTGCCGAAGAAGAAGTCTTTGTAATAGGCGGCGCGAGTGTTTATAAGGAGGCGATGGCCCTTGCCGACCGTCTCTGCCTCACCGAGATACACGATACGCCCCCCCACGCTGACACCTTTTTCCCATCATACGAAGGTTGGAAGGAAACATGGCGCGAGGCACATGAAGCCGACGAGCGGCATCACCAGCGCTATGATTTCGTGGAATACACCCGCCAGGTCGTGGAAAGTGAGACGGGCAGCTGACGGTCGCGTTAGATGTTCTGCTTTTTTTGCAATCTATGCCTGTATGTCCTCATGGTATCTTGTGAGACTCCCAGGATTTTGCAAATTTCTTTGTCGTCCTTTCCCGCCTTTTTCATAATCAGGTAAAAGATGTTGTGATAGGTCAATTTCCCATAGTCTTTTTCTATGGCTTCAATCTCGTTGAAATGCAGTGCTTTGTAATATTCAACAAAACATTTGTAATCGTTTTTGCTCCATGTGACCGGGGTCTTGCCCTGTGCGATGTCATCATGGAGGATTTTCCCACGATTCAGTATCGTGGAGGATTTTTCTAAGATGGTTGCAATTTCCGTCTCCAAGTCCTTGATTTGCTGCTTGGCTTTCTTACAAGTGTTTTCCAATTCCTCGTTCTTCCTGACAAGTTCGTCTTTTTGGCAGTCCAGTTCATCCACTTTTTCACTTGTATCCTTGCCCGAAGATTTCAATTGGCTGATTTCGTCGTTTTTCTTGGAAATCAAGGCATTGTATCTGCTGATGTCTTGTTCGGCAGCGTTGCATTTTGCGGTCAGTTGGATGATTTGTTGTTTGTGTTGGCTGATAAGCATCTGCAAATTGGCCATCAGCAACTTTGCACGGTTTCTTCTATATGTCACATATCCTGCCATGAGAAGAACGAGAATGATGAGAAAGAGTGTTACGATAGTCCACCACATCTGTTTTTGCTTGTAATGATGCTTGAGGATATCTTCGTCATATTGTTGTTGTATTTCCTGTATCGTCCTGTCTTTCAGCCTATTCGTCATACTATCCTTGATAGCGTAGATGCGGTACATGCGTTCGCAAGCATCCTCAAGGTTCTTTTGGTGCTTCAAGTCATACTGAAGCATGTTGAACATGATGATGTCTCTTGAGCCGTCGTCATCCATCAGGAAGGCTTTCTGCCATAGCTTATATGCCTCTTCTTCGTTCCCCTCTCTGATGTTAACATCGGCAAGATTGACCAATGTGCGTGGAAGCACTTTGTGCGACAAAGCCTCCTCGTAGTATTTCCTGGCTTGTTTCATATCGCCATTCTTGAAATACATCAGACCGATGCTGACCAGGAAATGTGGAAGGTCTTCCGGGTAAATGTCCCCAAGACGTGGTATTAGTTCTTTCGTGTATTTTGTGAGGCTGTCCACCTTTCCCACATTCTGAAAGGCTCTGCAGATGTAGAAATAGGAATAGGCAATCCAGTTCTTGTTTCCGGCTTCCAAGGCATGCCCCAATGCTTTCCGGGCATAGCTCAACTGCAAACTGTAATTGCCGTTCTGGTTGTTGATCCTCGCCATCGACTCTGCTATTTTGAAACGTAGCTTCAGGTTATTGCTTTTGTTAGCCGCCTCCTCTGCCTTTTTATAGAATTGTGTGGCAAGTGTGGGTTCGTTCCTCTCATGCAGACAGGATGCCTTATAATAATAGGAGTCGGCAAGCCTCTCCACATCATCGCTCTGCTCATAGTATTTGATGGCCTCGTTGATGATGGAATCTGTGGGAAGCGTGTTGTCGGTCAGGTAACTTGTCTGTGTCAATAGCAATTGATAGTGAGCCAAGTCCTTTTCGTTGTCAAATGGCGGATTCATCTTTAATACCTCATGGTATGCCGAGTCGTATTTTTCGGCAACTACGAGGGAGTCCACCTCGTCAAGCAATCTCGATTTGGAGGTGGTGTTGCATCCCATGATGATGAGTATCATCAAAAACAACAAGGCTGATTTCATGACGGCAGTCTTTTCTTATTTCACAAAGATGGTGCAAAGGTACGACTTTTAATCAAAAAACTTCCTGCCAATCTTCATCAAATCCTGTTTTTCAGGCCGCCAGAGCGTTACATTTTTTGTAAACAAATAGTCAAAATTCGGGTTAAATAATTGATTCATAAAAAAATATGAACATTTTTTGTAAACAAATAGTCAAAATTCGGGTTAAATAATTGATTCATAAAAAAATATGATGTTTTAAACGTGTAACGCTCCCTTTGCAAAAAATGGCCGTCAACTATTGCATCTTACACGATTTCTCTCTATTTTTGCGGCAATATTCTAATCAAATTTAAAGCTTACAACTATGAAAAAGTATTATTTATGCATTGATTTCATGCATGGTGCTGGCTTATGTGCCAGCCACATCCTATGCCGAGAAGAAAATCTATGGTAAAAATAGTCAACATTAAATAAAATGACATATGAAACGTTTATTGATTACTCTATCTATGATGCTCGTGGTGTTCATAGCAAACGCCCAGTCATGTCCCGATGACAACCACCCACATGCCATCGACCTCGGACTCCCCTCCGGCACCAAGTGGGCTTGCTGCAACGTGGGAGCATCCATCCCCGAGGGTTCGGGCGGCTACTACGCTTGGGGTGAGACCAAGGAAAAAGAGATTTATGATTGGACCACTTACATACATTGTGATGGTGACTTGGAGACCTGCCACGACCTCGGTTCGGATATCGCTGGATCGGAGTACGACGTTGCCCACGTTCAATGGGGCGGTTTCTGGGTAATGCCTACACAAGAACAAATTCAGGAACTGACCAGCAATTGTTCATGTACTTGGACAAGAAGAAATGGTGTAAACGGTGATTTGTTCACGGGTCCGAATGGCTGCACAGTTTTCTTGCCCGAGTCAGACTTCTGGAGGAAAGGCCGTGACAAAGGTGGCATCGATGTATTTAACGGGGGAACAGACGAGTTACCCTGTGCCGGCTATTACTGGTCGTCCACACTAAACCCATCCAACTCAAACTCCTTCAGCAGCTACCTTCTCACCAGT
>CADBBP010000066.1:0-1048 GCA_902792855.1 uncultured Prevotellaceae bacterium | reverse complement strand
CCATCTACAACCTCTACGGCATGAAAGTGGCAGACAACGCCGCCGAAACAAGCACCCTGCCCCCAGGCATCTACATCGTCAACGGCAAAAAGATGGTCGTCAAGTAAGGCGCATCGGAGCATTCCAACGCACTTACTTTCACATAGAACGGAGCAGGATATTGTCGCCATAAGAATAAACGTCAGAAGTGTTTCTTTGGAGGGCTTCAAATGGCTGAAATGCAACTGTTTGCAAAAATGTGAAATATTTGAACTCCTTTTCTTTGGAACTAAGCCTTTCTTTTCGTAATTTTGTAGCAACAAAAACAGTATGACTATGAAGAAATGGATGATGCGTATTCTGCGGAAGAATGATTTGGTCAATGCGGTGGATTTCACTATGGATTTGAGAAAAAGGTGGTGTCGTATCTTTACCAGATTGGCGGTTCTTTTCTTTTTGCCCATGGTAATGGCATCATGTCTGTCTGAGAGTGTCATCATTGAAAGGGCGTCGGATGCAATCAAATGGGAAGGTCATAATACCGGGATAAGGGAACAGTTAAACATAGATGGTTTTTTTTATTTCGAGTCCTTTATAGGAGATAGCTGTGTTTTCAAGGTGACCCCACAAGACAGAGATGGTATTTGTTTTTTTGACGACGGAACCTTTGTGAGTTTTTTATTCTGGCCCCCGGAATTGCACAATCATGACAAAGACCTGATATGGATTATACATTCAGGCGTATATACGCTCAGTCATGACACTATAATAGTGGAATGTTTTAACAGAATTGATTTCCCGAAGAACTTGATTGAGGGGATTAATGTAAGAGTTCCACATCTGAGGCGGCTAAAAATCATAGACAGGAATACCTTGGAGGATATTGATAAATATTATTTAATGTATGGGGCTTATCATAATGATTCTCTTATCCGGTCATTTGGTAAATTTCTCGATGTTATCCCCTTTCGTGACAAGACAATATACCATTTCTCAGACTCGTATGTATTCCCAACATCAGACATCAAGATGAAAGAGAAGTACTGGTTGTGGAGAAATGAGGAAGATT
>CADBBP010000065.1 GCA_902792855.1 uncultured Prevotellaceae bacterium | reverse complement strand
ATAAGGTAGGTTGCACCTCAACAATGAAAATAAAACGAGTTTTATTTTGCATTGTCTTCGGTTTACACTACCTTTGCAGTTTGAAATCGCAAGAAGCGTTGAAACGGAGCAAAAATCAAACATATAATTAGGTATATGCTAACACTTAAACTTATCAGTGAAGAGACCGAGCGTGTAGTTCGTGGTCTTGAGAAGAAACATTTCCATGGTGCCCGCGAGGCAATAGAGCAAGTGCTTTCCATAGACAAGCGCCGCCGCGAGGCACAGTATGAGTTGGATGCTACGAAGCAGCAGTCTAAGCAGATGGCTGCCCAGATTGGAGCTTTGATGAAGGCCGGCAAGCGCGACGAGGCCGAGGCCGCCAAGCAAGAAGTGAGCAAACTCAAGTCACGCGACAAGGAGTTGCAAGAGTTGATGGCCAACGCCGAGAAGGAGTTGAACACCCTGTTGTGCACCATCCCCAACATCCCTCACGAGTCCGTACCGGAGGGCAGCGACGCCTCTTCCAACGTTGTAGTGAAGGAAGGCGGCGTGAAGCCCGTCCTCCCCGAAGGTGCCCTTTGCCATTGGGACTTGTGCAAGAAATACAACCTCATCGACTTCGACTTGGGTGTGAAGATTACCGGCAGCGGTTTCCCATTGTACATCGGCAAGATGGCCCGTTTCCAGCGCGCCCTTGAGGCATTCTTCTTGGAGGAGGCTCGCAAGAGCGGCTATTTGGAAGTCCAGCCTCCATACGTTGTCAACGAGGCCTCAGGCTATGGCACCGGCCAGTTGCCCGACAAGGAGGGTCAGATGTATCACTGCACCGTTGACAACCTCTACCTCATCCCCACCGCCGAGGTACCTGTGACCAACATTTTCCGCGACGTGATATTGGACGAGGAGCAACTCCCCATCAAGCGTTGCGCCTACTCCGGCTGTTTCCGCCGCGAGGCCGGCAGCTACGGCAAGGACGTTCGTGGCCTCAACCGCCTCCACCAGTTCGACAAAGTGGAGATTGTCCGCATCGACACCCCCGAGCATTCCTATGAGAGCCTCAACGAGATGCTCGCCCACGTGGAAGGCCTGATGCAGAAGTTGGAGCAGCCCTACCACATCCTCCGCCTCTGTGGCGGCGACATGAGCTTCACCTCCTCTCTGTGCTACGACTTCGAGATATGGAGTGCCGCCCAGGAGCGTTGGTTGGAGGTGTCCTCCGTGTCCAACTTCGAGAGTTACCAGGCCAACCGTCTGAAGTGCCGTTTCCGCCATACCGGGAGCAAGAAAATCGAACTGTGCCACACGCTGAACGGCTCCGCCCTTGCCCTTCCCCGCATCGTAGCCGCCATCTTGGAGAACAACCAGACGCCCAATGGCATCCGTGTCCCCAAAGTGCTGGTGCCCTACTGCGGTTTCGAGTATCTCGACGACAAGAATTTTGACTAATTACAAGCCATCCTAAAAAACATTATCAAGAACATTATGAACAAGATTGTCAAGAAGGAGCAATTCTCGGAGAAAGTATTCCTCTTTGAGATTGAAGCCCCTCTGATAGCCAAGAGCCGCAAGGCCGGCAATTTCGTCATCGTCCGCGTGGGCAAGAAAGGCGAGCGCATGCCCCTCACCATCGCCGATGCCGACATCGCCCGCGGCACCATCACCCTCGTGGTTCAGAAAGTGGGCCTGTCATCCATCAAGCTGTGCGACCTGAACGTCGGCGACTACGTGACCGACGTGGTGGGTCCATTGGGCAACCCCACCCACATCGAGAACTACGGCACCGTGCTCTGCGCCGGTGGCGGCGTTGGCGTCGCCCCCATGCTTCCCATCATCCGTGCCTTGAAAGCCGCAGGCAACCGCGTGCTGAGCGTGCTCGCCGGCCGCAGCAAGGACCTCATCATCATGGAAGAGGAAGTGCGTGCGAGCAGCGACGAGACGCTCATCATGACCGACGACGGCAGCTACGGCGAGAAAGGCGTCGTGACGGTGGGTATGGAGAAACTCATCCAGCAAGAGCACATCGACAAGGCTTTTGCCATCGGCCCTCCCATCATGATGAAATTCTGCTGCCTGCTGACACAGAAATACAACATCCCCACCGACGTGTCGCTCAACACCATCATGGTTGACGGCACGGGTATGTGCGGCGCCTGCCGCCTCACCATCGGCGGCAAGACGAAATTCGTCTGCATCGACGGCCCCGAGTTTGACGGCAGCCTTGTCGATTGGGACGAGATGTTCAAGCGCATGGGCACGTTCAAGCGTGCCGAGCAGGAAGAGTTGGAGCACTTCGAGGAGCACCTTGGCAAAGACGAGGAGACCGTCGTGGTGGAAAGCACCGACGTGGTGATGGACGACGACCCTACCAACGACACCATCGAGGTGCTGACCGACCGCAACGCCGAGTGGCGCCAGGCCCTGCGCAAGCAGATGAAGCCCAAGGAGCGCACTGCCATCCCCCGCGTGGTGATGCCCGAACTCGACCCCGTCTATCGTGCCACCACCCGTACGGAGGAGGTGAACACCGGCCTGACGAAGGAGATGGCCCTCATGGAGGCAAAGCGCTGCCTTGACTGCGCGAAGCCCACTTGTGTGGAAGGCTGCCCCGTGGGTGTCAACATCCCCTCCTTTGTGAAGAACATCGAGCGCGGCCAATTCCTCGCCGCTGCGAAGGTGCTGAAGAACACGTCGGCACTCCCCGCCGTGTGCGGCCGCGTGTGCCCCCAGGAGAAGCAATGCGAGGCCCGCTGCATCCACTTGAAGATGAACGAGCAGGCCGTTGCCATCGGCTACCTGGAGCGTTTCGCCGCCGACTTCGAGCGCGAGAGCGGCAACATGAGCATCCCCGAGATTGCTCCCTCCAATGGCATGAAGATTGCCGTCGTCGGCTCCGGCCCTGCCGGTCTGAGTTTCGCCGGCGACATGGTGAAGCTGGGTTACGACGTCTATGTGTTCGAGGCCCTTCACGAGATAGGCGGCGTGCTGAAATACGGCATCCCCGAGTTCCGCCTTCCCAACCGCATCGTTGACGTGGAGATAGACAACCTCCGCAAGATGGGCGTGCATTTCCAGACCGACTGCATCGTTGGCAAGACCATCAGCATCCAGGAGTTGGAGGCCGACGGCTTCAAGGGTGTCTTCGTGGGTTCCGGCGCCGGCCTTCCCAATTTTATGGGCATCCCCGGAGAGAACCTCATCAACATCATGTCATCCAACGAATACCTCACCCGCGTGAACCTAATGGACGCCGCCAACCCAACGACCGACACCCCACTCAACCCCGCCAGCAACGTGATGGTGGTGGGCGGTGGCAACACCGCCATGGACTCTGTGCGCACCGCCAAGCGCCTCGGCGCGAAAGTGACACTCGTCTATCGCCGCAGCGAGGCAGAGATGCCCGCCCGTCTGGAAGAGGTGAAGCATGCGAAGGAAGAGGGCATCGACTTCCTCACCCTTCACAACCCCGTGGAGTACATCGGCGATGAGCGCGGTGCCGTGAAGCAGGCCGTCCTCGAGGTGATGCGCCTCGGCGAGCCCGATGCAAGCGGCCGCCGCCGTCCGGAGCCCACCGGCGAGACGAAGACGCTCGACGTTGACCAGGTGATTGTCGCCATCGGCGTCTCACCCAACCCCCTTGTTCCCAAGAGTGTGGAAGGCTTGGAGTTAGGCCGCAAGAACACCATCGTCGTCGATGAGCACATGCAGTCGTCGCGCCGCGGTCTCTTTGCCGGCGGCGACATCGTCCGTGGTGGCGCCACAGTGATTTTGGCAATGGGTGACGGCCGCGCCGCAGCCGCCAACATGCACGCCCAACTTTCCGGTAAGGAATGAACGGCCTTTATACCATCATCCTGCTCATCACCAGCAACGTCTTCATGACGCTTGCCTGGTATGGGCATCTGCGCTTGCAGCAGTCAGGTGTCAGTCAACACTGGCCCCTGATTGCTGTCATCGCTTTTTCCTGGGGCATCGCCTTCATGGAATACTGCTGCCAAGTGCCCGCCAACCGCTTGGGATTCAGCGGCAATGGCGGTCCCTTCAACTTGGTGCAGCTGAAAGTGCTTCAGGAGTGCATCAGCATCATCGTGTTTGCCATCGTGGCCAACATCCTCTTCCAAGGGCAGCACCTCAACTGGAACCATTTCCTCGCTTTCCTGCTGATTATCTGCGCTGTTTACCTCGTCTTCATGGAATAGCCCATGCCGCCCCTGACCGCCTCCGACCGCCTGGAAAAGCGGGTGAAAGAGCGCTTGGTGAAGGCCATGGCCACCTATTCGCTCATCAGCGACGACGACCGCATCCTCGTCGCCTTGTCGGGCGGCAAGGACTCGATGTGCCTGTTGGAACTCCTCGCCCTTCGCCGCCAAATCCAACACCCCCGCTTCGAGTTGGAGGCGCTGCACGTGCGGATGTCCAACATCCACTACGAGAGCGACACCAGCTACCTGACCTCCTTCGCGAGCGATTTGGGCGTGCGCCTGCACGTCCGCACCACCGGCTTCGACGCAAGCACCGACAGCCGCCGCTCCCCCTGCTTCCTCTGCTCTTGGTACCGTAGGAAGATGCTGTTCAACGTAGCCCAGGAGTTGGGTTGCAACAAAATTGCCTTGGGCCACCACCAGGACGACATTCTGGAGACCACGCTGATGGGCCTGTTCTACCAGGGACAGTTTGGCACCATGCCCGCCCGCCTGCAGATGCGCAAGATGCCCCTCACCATCATCCGCCCGCTTTGCTTGGAGACGGAGGCCGACCTTCGTGCCTATTCTGAACTTCGCGGCCACCATCCACCCACGAAGAACTGCCCCTATGAGCACGCATCCCATCGCAGCGACATGAAGCAACTGCTAAGCAAGCTTGAAGCCCAAAATCCCGAGACCCGCCCCTGCATGTGGCGCGCCCTCGAGAAAGCGGGCAAACTGACCGAATAACCCAACTTGTCCATGGACACGCCATCACAATTCCTGCAACATTTCACCCGTTCGAAAGCCATCGGCCTGACCACCAAGTCGAAGCGGCCCGACAAGATTTTCTTCATGCTCTGCTTCGACGAGCAAGGCCTTGCCTACCTCAAAGTGGTTGACGGCAAAGGCAAGGAGGTGGAAACCGACTACCGCCTCTACACCGACAGCAACTTCACCATCCTCCGCTCGCTGCAACGCGCCCGCGAGGAACTGCAGGAGAAGATTGCCTGGGGTGCGGAGCAAGAGCGGGTGTATCTTCACGAATACCGCTGGCTGCTCTACGAACTGATGCGTTGCGACAACATCGTTGACAGCAACATGCAGCCCATCGGCGTTTCCGACGAGGTGCTGCAGGTGCGCTTGGTGGTGCAGCATGTGAAAAACGGCTACGCCACCCATGCCGACGTGATGGGCGAGGGCATGTCGAGCGAGAAATTCCAATTGCTTTCCGACAGCCACGTGCTGGCGGAGAACACCATCCACCCCATCCACCCCATCGGCGACAACTTCGCCTCCTTGGACTACTTCCTCATCAAGTTCCCCGAGTCGCTGCTCGAAGGCTACCTCTCCGTGTTCTTCTCTTACATGGAGAACATCGTCCCCGTGCTCGACGACTACAAGCTTGTGATAGGCTCCGAACCAGTGCCCACCGTCCCCACCATTATTTTTGAGAAGGTGGACGAGGACATGTCGCTGTATCTTCGCCTGGTGCAAGGCATCGACGGGATGGACCACGACTTCGTGCAACGCTTCGACCTTGTTTATGTGGCACGCCTGACCATGGAGCACCAAATACGGCTCCAGCGCATCGCCCACCGCGACAACCTGGAACTGTCGAAGACCCTCCACAAAACGATAGCCAACTACGCCCCGGCTCGTGAGAAGAAGGATATTTACCAGGAAGACGACTTGTTCATCATCCCCGAGAGCATCGCCGGTCCTTTCCTTTTGGGAGCCTTGCCCGACTTGGTCCGCGACTACCGCCTTGTAGGCTCCGACAAGCTGCGCGAATACAAGGTGCGCCCCGCCACTCCAAAATTGAAGATGGGTGTGAGCTCCGGCATCGACTTCCTGGAGGGACCCGCCACCATTATGATTGAAGACGAGGAATTTTCCCTTCGCAAGTTCCTCACGCAGTATAAGAAAGACAAGTACATCACGCTTGCCGACGGCAACCGCGCCATCATCGACGAGGGTTACATGCGCCGCTTGGAGCGCCTTTACAAGCATGGCGGCAAGAAAGACGGCACGCTTCGCATCTCCTTCTTCGACCTGCCCGAGGCGGAGAAACTGATGCAAGAGCGCATGGAAGGTGCGGCTTTTGAGCACCACCGTGAGGTTTACGATGGTTTCAACCACCTCTCCGAGCAGAAGATGCGCTTCCCCCAGGTGAAGGCGAAGTTGCGCGACTACCAGGCGGAGGGTGTGAAGTGGATCAACTACCTCCACGAGCACTCCCTTGGCGGCTGCCTTGCCGACGACATGGGCTTGGGCAAGACGCTTCAAGCCATCACGATGCTCACCCGCCTCTACCCGAAGCTGAAGACCCCCTCCCTCATCGTCATGCCGCGCACGCTGTTGTTCAACTGGCAGGACGAGTTGCGCAAATTCGCCCCCCAACTGTCATTCAGCATCTACTATGGCAACCAGCGCAACCTCGACGAGGCCATGGAGAACCAGTTGGTGCTCACCACCTATGCCCTGGTGCGCAACGACATCGAGATGCTTTGCAAGAAGAAATTCCACTACATCATCCTCGACGAGAGCCAGAACATCAAGAACGTCAGTTCGCAGACCACCCAGGCCATCATGCTGCTTCACGGCGAGCACCGCCTGGCCCTCAGCGGCACGCCCATCGAGAACAACCTCACGGAGCTGTATTCCTTGTTCCGCTTCCTCAACCCGGCGATGTTCGGACAGTTGGAGGATTTCAACCGTGAGTACACCTACCCCATCCAGCACCAAGGCGACAAGGAGCTGATGGCCACCCTTCGCCTGAAAATATACCCCTTCATGCTCCGCCGTCTGAAGAAGGACGTGCTCAAGGAACTGACGCTCTATTGCGAGATGAACGCCGAGCAGCAGCGTTTCTATGAGGAGCGCCGCCGCTACTACCAAGGGCTTGTACGCTCGGAGATTCACGCCAAGGGGGTGGCGAAGAGCCAGTTTGTGATGTTCCAGGCATTGAGCGAACTTCGCCGCATCGCCTCCGTCCCTGAGAGCCTCAGCGACGGGCAGGTGCCCTCCCCAAAGGTGGAGCAGCTGATGGAGAACGTGGTCGATGCTGTGAGCAATGGTCACAAGGTGGTGGTGTTCTTCAATTTCATCGCCGGCATAGAGTTGGTGAGCGAGCGTTTGGATGCAGAGGGCATCTACTTCGTGACGATGACCGGCTCCACCCACGACCGCCGCAGCGTGGTGGAGCGTTTCCAGAACGACCCCTCTTGCCATGTGATGCTGATGACCCTGAAGACGGGCGGCGTGGGCCTCAACCTGACTGTCGCCGACACGGTGTTCATCTTCGAGCCTTGGTGGAACAAGGCTGCCGAGGAGCAAGCCATCAACCGCCTCCACCGCATCGGACAGAAGCAGAAGGTGATGAGCTACTCCATCATCACCCGCGACACGATAGAAGAGAAGATACAGTTGCTCCAACAACAGAAGGCCGAGTTGTTTGCCGGACTGATAGGCAGCGACTCCTCCTCGACGAAAGTGCTTACGGAAGAAGACATTGAATTCATATTAAGCTGACACCATGCCGTCTATCACACTATACATCCCCAACTCCCAATTATTGGGCAAACTGAGCGGACAGTTGGAATACCACAACACCCGCGATGTGCTGAGGACCCTTGCCAAGGAATTGTCTTCCCCCCTGATGAAGAAACGCATCTCGTATGAAAACGAAAATGGGGCTGCCGACGCACCTCTCTACGCAAGACGTGTGTTTCAATCCATCGCACAGAGCAAGGAAGACTTTGCGCGTTTTTCCGTCTTGATGCTCCACGACGAGCGCAACATGCGTGCCTTTTTCAGTGCCATCCCTGAGAACCAGGCCAATGTTTACCGTGAGTTGTTGCTTTGCCACTATTTGTCCACAGACGAACTGACAAAACGCTTCGGCTACAAGTTGAAGGAAACCAAACCATACAGTTGGGAGGACAATAGGAAATTCAACATCCCCTTCCTCACCTACACCTTCGCCGGGTTTGACAAGGACTGGAACTACACTTACCAAGTAAGCCTGTATGACGGCCTCCGCCACTTTTTCTACAAACCCTTGCTCCCCGGTCTGAGCGAACTGGTCTGTTGCGACGAGTTGCCGGAAGGGTTGGCCACCTGCAACCATGAGTTGTCCACCATTCGCCTCTTTCCCGTGGTGGAGGCACTCCTCGAGCGCGACATGCTGGAATATGGTTCCTCCCGCTACAACCTTACATCGGTGAAACGTGCCGCCAAGCAACTGGGTGCAGAGGAGTTTTTCACCAACAATGACTATCCGAAAGAGATGCTTCTGCTGCGCAACTCGTTCATGCTTCAGACAGCAGGCCTTGTCAAACGCTTCACGAGGAAAAACTCACACCTCACCCTCTTTGAGGACAAGTTGAAAAACTTGATAGAGAAATTCCTCGGCCTCACCGACAACACCTACCCCCTCCTTCTGAACCACATCACGGGGCTCCGTTCCAACATATTCGACAACTGCTACGGCAAGTCCATCATCTCCATTGTCTTGCAAGTGATGAAGTCTCTCCCTTCGGGGAAATGGATTTCCGTGGACTCCCTCATCCGCAACAAGTTTCTCTCAACAGACGACTATTACTTGCTTCGTTTCACCTATTACACCCATGGGGGCGACAAAAAATTTGACAACAAGTTCACCCGCACCATGCATTCCATCGACTATTTCCATCAGATAGAGGAGATGGGCATCCCCTACGTTCGCGGTTTCTTGTTTGTCTTCGCTTCCTGGGGATTGTTGGAGATGGGGTGCCGTGCTTACAGCAACACGGACATCAGCCCATACGACACGGCGGAATACATCCGCTTGACCAACCTTGGCGAATACGTCTTCGGCCGCGTGTCGCAATACCAAGAGCCAATGATGGACAAGGACGAGGCGTTCTTCGAGTTGGACCCGGAGCGTCTGATCATCCGCTCCCTTCAAGAAAACAATCCCTACGAGAGCCTCCTCACCGACACGTGCATCTCCATCGGCAACAACCGCTACAAGATGAACGAGGAGACTTTTCTCGCCCGCTGTCGCAACCGTGGCGACGTGGAGGAGAAAATCAGCTTCTTCAAGCGTTACATCAGTGGTGACCTCAGTCCCGTTTGGGAGGCTTTTTTCAACCGCCTCCTTGACCGCTGCAAACCTCTCAAGCCATTGAATTCCAGCAATTATCACATCTATACGCTGTCTTCCTCCAACCAGCAGCTCGTCCGTCTCCTAACCTCCGACCCCATCCTTCGCCCCCTCATCATCAAGGCAGAAAACTACATCTTCCTTGTTGAGAGCAGCAACCAGACGAAGTTTGAGAACCGCCTGAAAAGCCTCGGCTACCTCATCTGACCCTCACGGGAATTCTCTCCCCACCGAACACCTGGCGGTGAGCCTCGTGGGCATCAAATTGCACCTTGGTCTTGGTGAAGTCGGGGACGTTGTAGGAGTCGAACATCTCGCGGTAGAATTTCCTTGGGTTTCTCTGAGGCAGGAGGAAAGGCTTCGCGGCCTTTCCATCGTCGCCGATGGCCGTGAAGAACAGCTGGGCATAGACCCCGTTTTCCCTTTTCGAGGAGAAGACGGCCCACTTGCTGTTTGACGACCAGTTGTGGTAACTGTCTGCCATCTTGCTGTTGGCCTTTTCGAGCGGCCATGTCTCACCGCTCGCCAGGTCCATCATCCACAGGTCGGCGTCGTCCTGGAAGACGGGGAAGTTGCTCCTCTCGCTGAGGCAATACATCAGCCATCTGCCATCGTATGAGGGCCTGGCCAGCGTGACGCTCTTCCCTGTCTCCCTTGCGTTGATGAGCGTGTCGGCCTGTTCTCCCCATTGCGCCTTCCCTGCATCAAACGGTATTCTGCAAAGGCTGCATTTCACCTTTTCATACTCCGCCGGAACATTGCACGGCTTCGAGGTGCTGTAAAAGAGCCATTTGCCGTCGTGTGAGAAAGCCGGGAAGATTTCCAAGTCCTCCGTCATCAGCAGTGGCGAGGTGAGCAGTTCGTTGGTTTTCACGTCGAGCAGCACGATGTCGCTAAATTTGTGATACGCCTCGATGCGCCTTTCCGTCCCCACGAAGAAACTTTGATGCACGGAATTGACGGCGTATGCACAGAAGTCCCCCGAGGGATGCCAGTAGGCGTATGACCCGGCGGCCTTGGTGGAGTCGGTCTTGGTGTTGTACCATTTCTGCGTTCCTTGGCTTTGTATGAGCGTTCCTCCATGCTCCCCCCGAAGTTGCGATGTAAACAGTTGGGGGTCAGCCCTGTTGGCGGTATGGCAGTTCATGCAATGCCCCTGCACGGCATCCTCGGTGAGGATGGGTGTCTCCTCGAAATTGCTCAAGTCTCTTTGGAAGATGCCGATCTGCGGTCCTCCCA
This sequence comes from uncultured Prevotellaceae bacterium, assembly GCA_902792855.1. Classification (GTDB taxonomy): domain Bacteria; phylum Bacteroidota; class Bacteroidia; order Bacteroidales; family Bacteroidaceae; genus Prevotella. The sequence continues at coordinate 18,864 of CADBBP010000065.1, read as the reverse complement.
CCTCGTAGCCCGGCGGGATGCGCCGGTAGGTCACACCATAGTCGTCGAGCGGCCATTGGCTGACAAACATCTTGAAGTCGTCGAACTGCGTCCATTTGCCATCTTTCCTCCCACAGACGGTGAAGACGATGGCTGCCCCCTTGTTTTGCTCCGTGAGGTCGTGCCATTCATCGATGTCGAAGTCGGCATATTCACCTTGGGAGTGCATCTCCCCTCCCCTCTCTCCTTTGGCCACCACGTCCACCATCTCGTATGCCTCGTCGGACAGGCAGAAGTTGAGCGGAGCCACCCCTGCGGGAATGGTCACCTCCACATAGTCGGGGTAGATGTCGGGCAATGCACCGGCCTTGACAGGGTTTTCCACCTTGTCGGCACAAGCCATGAAAAGCCCGGTGCACACCAGTGCCGTCAGGCATGCCATCAACTGTCGGGAAGCACGTTCAATGAGCTGTTTCATAGGTCGTCGTGTTGTTAGCCGGTTGTTTGTTCGTTGTCATTCTTCTCACATATTCCGCGTAGGGCGAGCCTTGCGTGTCGCCACGTGAGGCGATGCACCTCACCGCGTCCTGGTACCCCAATGGCATGGCGGCATATCCCCCGTGCTGCTGGGCCATCGGCAGCATTTGGTGGAATGCCATTACGTCGCCATTGAGCAGCAACTGCGCCAGGCAATAGTCGAGGGCCATCTTGTTGTCCTTGCACCCCATGAAGAGGATGCCGAGTATCTTGTCCATCTCCGCCGGACTGAAGAGGAAGTCCTGCTTGAGCCTCATCCGCCGGAGTTTGCCATAGACGGGGTGCGCCTCCACCTGCTTGTCGCCGTAGCGCATGGCCTCCCTGGCCCATTGCTTGTAGAAGAGCGACTTTTCGAGCAGTCTCAGGTGCTTCCTTGCCAAGTCGTATTTTCCATTGACGAGGTAGCACTCCGCGATGCGCTTGGTCATCCTTCCGCTTTTCCTCGCGTTGAGGATGGACTCTTGCATGTCGGCCATGTATCGCTGTGCGGAGTTGACCAGCCCCAACCTCCAGAAAGCCTCCGCCGTGGGGAGGTCGGACACCATGTCGCGCCGCATGGGTGTGAAGAGGGCATCGGGTCCGCTCTGCCAGAAATCGAACATCCTGTCGGCGAGCCATCTCTTCTGTGCCAAGGCGAGGTTGACGCTGTTGCACCAGAAGGGCGTGTGCACCTGCTTGTCCATGGCGCGGTCAACGATGTCGTCCCACCGTTCATAGCGTATGAGGCGGTCCTGTGCCAAGAGTTCATACTTGTCGCTATCATATCCCGTTGTCACTGCTGTCAAAGCGAGCAGGACAATGGCGGCAAGTCCCATGACGCCCACCGACATCCTTGCTTTTCGCCCCGGAGACCTGTAGAGCAGTCTCACCACCAAGGCCATGGCCACCACAGCAAGGGGGATGCCCCACAAGAGGGCCGGGGTCTCCATGGGCAAGCGGTAGTAGTTGTGCCCGAGGAAGACATCATGCTGCGGCCATTGCGGCAGGAGGACATGATACGCGAACAACTGCACGGCCAGCATCCATGGTGCCACTTGCCAAACTTTCCACCCGCACCGCACCAACACCAGCAGCACGGTGAGCCACGCCAAGGGGCCGATGAGCCAATACAGCACAGGCAATGCCGGGATGCAAAGGAGCAATGTCCTTTTCCAACTGACGTTCCTGCGGGGCACAAGGAGCAAAAACGCGGCCATGGCCACCAACATCGCCATGGGATGCGATAGCAGCACGTTCTCGTCGCCCATCATCCACAAGGTCATCAGCGGTGCCACCCATCCCCAGGGCATGAGGCAGGCGCCACCGCCATCCGGAGCCATGCGGCACAACACGCGCCACAAGAGCAGGGCCATGGCAGCATATAGCATGGCTAAGAGGACTGCTCCCAACCATTCGACGAGATAGAACTGCACGACAAACTCTCCCATCCAGTCGGCCAACCCTCCCGGCACGGCCAACCTTTGCATGAGGTAGTCGCCCGTCCATAGAAACAGCTGGTATTGCTCTTGGAAAGAAAGCGCCTGGGGGAAGGCTTTCCACCAAAAGAGAAAGACTGCCAGCGAGAGGACCAAGGAGCATACCATGGTGAGCAAGCCGGCGGCGTGCTTGGATTTTTTCTTTTCCATCATAACATCGGCAAAGGTAAGGACATTTTCACACATAAGCAAATGATGACCAATAAAAATGCCATTCCTCATATTGCGGAGGAAATGCGACAGCAACTACCCGTACATACTTCATTAAGGATTGATTACTGGGGGCAAATAAACGACATTTTTCTAAAACATAACCATAAAATGCTAAAATTTCTTCTAAAACATAACCATAAAATGCGGCTCGTGTGATTAAAGATGGAGTAAAAGCCAAATCATACAAGCACAAAAATGCTAAACATGTTTAGCAAAAGTTTATTTCTCTTCGGAAGAGATGGATTTCGGCACAAAAATACACATTTTTGTTGATAAATCCGCATTTTCACCTTAAAATGACATACATTTAGTTAACATTTGGGGCTTTTTTATAGTAAAATGACTTTTTTGCCCATTTTTTCTCATTTTTACAGCAATTGCAAAACAACGTTTAGCAGAATAATCCTGTTGGAGGTTTTAACAATTTAGATATCAGTGACACATTTTTATTATCCATCTCTTCCGAAGAGACATACCCACTCTACCCAATTAAACCTAATGAACATAAAATCGAGAAGTCAACATCTTGCAGCGAAAAGGGTATAAGGTTTCTATGGGGGCGTTGCTTGAAAAACGCATTATACCAACAAAATGGCAAGAATTTACGACAATATTGAAGTAAAATTTACAGAAGGACTTCAAGACATCATCACCAATGTCGGTGTGAAGCGAGTTGACTTTTGTGTAGGCTATTTCAACTTACGTGGCTGGAGGCTGGTAGTCAATCCCATCAACGACATCCCCGGTGACTACGTCTATGAGGGCAGTGAGCAGAAATACCGTTACTGCCGCCTTCTCATCGGAATGCATCAACCCAACCGCGAGTTGGTTCGCCGCCTATATTCAGAAAAGACACTCCCCGACTCCAACTACGCCCGCCAATGCAAATTGGCCATTGCCCGTGAGTTCAAACAGCAACTACTGATAGGCTTGCCCACGAAGGAAGATGAATGGACTTTGCGCCGTCTGTCAGCACAATTGAAAGAAGACAAGGTTTGCGTAAAACTCTACGTTGCCGAACCCCTTCATGCAAAACTCTACCTTGCCCATCGTCCTAATGACAACTGGAACAAGGTTCAAGCCATCATGGGCAGCAGCAACCTCACTTATGCCGGCCTTACCCGCCAAGGTGAACTGAATGCCGAGTTTGGCGACAGCGACAGTGCAAAAAAACTCGCCAACTGGTTTGAAGACCGTTGGAACGACCGTTTCTGCATAGACATCACCAAGGAATTGATTGATGCGATAGACAACAGTTGGGCGGGAGAGCAAATCATCCCCCCATATTACATCTACTTGAAAGCAGCCTACCATCTTTCAGCCGAAGCTCGCTCTGGCATCAAAGAGTTCACCCTCGACCCCCAGTTTCAGCACGAGCTGTTCGATTTCCAACAGAATGCGGTGAAGATAGCCGCCCGCCACTTGAACAACGACAAGCGTGGTGGAGCCATGATAGGCGACGTTGTAGGATTGGGCAAGACTATCACCGCCTGTGCCATCGCCAAGATTTATGAGATGACCTTTGCCAGCAGCACCCTCATCATCTGTCCTGCCAACCTTCAAGAGATGTGGGACAAATACCGCAAGCGTTATGACTTGAAAGCCGATATCATTTCCATGGCGAAACACATTGATGTTGACAGTGCACGCTTTTACCGCCTCGTCATCGTGGACGAAAGCCACAACCTGCGCAACTCCTCTGGTAAGCGTTACCAAAACATCAAGGCACTCATCGAGCACCAAGACTGCAAAGTGCTGCTTCTCACTGCCACCCCCTACAACAAAGACTTTTCCGACCTTGCCTCGCAGTTGCGTCTTTTCATTGGCGAGGACGATGACCTTGGCATCCGTCCAGAGGCATACATCCGCGAACTTGGAGGCGAAAGAGCCTTCCTGCAAAAACACAACGAGGTGTTCATCAGGAGCATCAAGGCTTTCGAGAAAAGTCCTTTCCCCGATGACTGGATGGAGTTGATGAAACTTTTCCTCGTGCGTCGCACACGGACATTCATCAAAGAGAACTACGCGAAGACCGACCCTAAGAATGGAAGGAAATACTTGGAATTCAAGGATGGCCGTCGCAACTATTTCCCCGACCGTATGCCCAAGGCCATCAAGTTCAAGACAGAGGATGGCGACCAATACAGCCGTCTCTATAGCAAGGATATGGTGGACATGATGGGCGACTTGCGGCTGCCCCGCTATGGGTTGTCGAAATATGAAAACCCCGAAGCCACCACCAATGCGCCGAGAACCGACAAGCAACTGTTGGAAAACCTTTCCCGCGCCGGACAGCGCATGATGGGTTTCTGCAAAAGCACCTTCTTCAAGCGCATCGACAGCAGCGGCTTTGCTTTCCTGCTGACACTCTACCGGCACATTCTGAGAAACGCGGTCTTCATATATGCCATCGACAACAAGCTACCCCTACCCATCGGAGACGAGAACAACCTCCCCGACACCTTCATCGAGGACGAGGACATCAACGACATCTTCGAGCACGACAACGACGAGGAAGACCGCATGGGAGGTGACGGGCTGATAGACATTCCCACCGATATGAAAGTCTATATGGAGAAAGCGCAAGCCTATTACGACATCCTCAGCCAGAAAAACAATGTGGCTTGGATCAACTCCACCTATTTCAAACGCTCACTCAAGACACATCTCAAGCAAGACTGCCAGAAGTTGATACAAATGATAGAGCTCTGTGGAAAGTGGAACCCCTCCACCGACCAAAAGCTCAACGAACTGCAAGACCTGCTCAACAATCAGCATGGCAGTGAGAAAGTCCTGGTGTTCACACAATATTCCGACACCGCCAACTACATCTATCGGCAACTCCGCAAGAGAGGTTTCAAGCAGATAGAACGCGCCACCGGTGCCAGTGCCAATCCCACGGACATTGTGGAACGCTTCTCACCAAAATCCAACAACGCTCAGGTACAAGGAAAAGAACTGCGCATCCTCGTGGCAACCGACGTACTGTCGGAAGGACAGAACCTGCAAGACAGCCATATCATCGTGAACTATGACCTGCCATGGGCCATCATCCGCCTCATACAGAGAGCCGGACGCGTGGACCGCATCGGACAGCAAGCGGAGACTATCTTCTGCTACTCCTTCTTCCCCGCAGAAAAGGTGGAGGAAATCATCAACCTGCGCAAGCGGCTCAACGAGCGCATCAACGAAAACGCCAAAATCGTGGGAAGTGACGAGGTGTTCTTCGAAGGCAACGAGAAAAACCTGCGCGACATGTACAACGAGAAGAGCGGCGTGCTCGACGACGAGGAGGACACCGACGTGGACCTGGCATCCTTGGCCTATCAAATATGGAAGAATGCCACCGATGCCAACCCCAAACTCAAAAAAATCATTCCCGAACTTCCCGATGTCATCTATTCCACCAAACGTGCCACCGACAGCATGCACGATGGTGTGGTGACCTATCTCAAAACCTACAATGACTTCGACATCCTCACTTGGTGCAACTCCAAAGGGGAGGTCATCAGCCAGTCGCAGAAGAAAATACTGCAAGCCCTCGCATGCAGTGCCGACGAGCCGGCACTGCCGCCCCTCGACAATCATTTTGAATTGGTGAAAGAGGCCGTGGAAAGCAGCAAGCAAGAGGACACCGGGGTTAGCGGCATACTCGGCAACCGCTTCAGCACGCGATACCGCATCATCGACCTCTTGGAGCATTACTACAACCAGCCCCCCACCCTCTTCTTTTCGGAAGAGCAGCGCCAACAACTCAAACTCGCCATCGATGACATCTACAACTACCAGTTTGTGGAAAGCAGCAAGAACATCCTCGGGCGAATGCTCCGCATATCAGAAAACGACGACATCGTGGAGACCGTGTTGGAGATGAGAAAAAACGGCACCCTTTGCCGCATCGACAAAGAAAAGAGTGAGCATAAAGACCCCACCATTATCTGCTCCATGGGAATGGCTTACATCAACGAAAACGTAGAAAACAACAATCAACCATGATGAACAAACGAATATTCATTCAACACATTTCCAATGCCTCTTTCAAGGAACTGTTCATCCAGGAAATGGGATGGGACAACACAAAGGGGCAGACACGCTTCGACCTCGACATTGAGGGCACAACCTTACAGTTCTCACAGATAGCTGTGCGAAGCGGCTTCCAGGTACTTACCTGCCAAGTAGAGAAAATACCCACCTCATCACTCGCCAAAAAGATAGACACCCGACTAAGGAGGCAAGCCAACGACTATATTTGCATTTTCCACAAGCCGGGAAGCGAGCACCATCTCTGGGTGGTGCCGGTGAAAAAGGTGGAGAAGCGTGACTTGGTTCTCGTGGAGTATGAAACCGCAGAAAAGGCTCAATTCCTCTTGGAGAAAATGGACAACTTCACCTTCGCCATCGACGAATTCACCACCATCATGGATGTAAAGGAACGGGTGCAGGGAGCCTTCGCCATCAACTCCGACAAAATCACAAGCGATTTCTACAAGGGCTTCAGAAAAGAGCATGCCAACTTCACCAAGTTTATTTCAGGCATTGAAGACAACGTGGAAACGAAGAACAATCGAAACAAGCAGTGGTACGCTTCTGTCATGCTCAACCGCCTCATGTTCTGCTATTTCATTCAGAAGAAGGGGTTCCTCGACCTCAACGTCAACTATTTGAGGGAGAAGCTGGAGCAAGTAAGGAAAGAGCAAGGAAACGGTCAGTTCTACACCTTTTATAAAGGCTTCCTCGTCAGCCTCTTCCACGATGGCCTCAACTCACCAAGGCATAACCCGGACTTCATGAGGAAATATGGCCGAATACCATACCTCAATGGGGGTATGTTTGACATACATGAACTGGAAACCCGATTTCCAAACATCGACATCAAAGACGAGGCCTTCATCAGCCTCTTCGCCTTCTTCGACCAATGGCACTGGCATCTTGACGACAGGCTCACGGCCTCGGGAAAGGACATCAATCCCGACGTGTTGGGATACATCTTCGAGCAGTATATCAATGACCGGGCGCAAATGGGGGCTTACTATACCAAAGAGGACATCACCGAGTACATTGGGAGAAACACCATCGTGCCGTTCCTCATAGAGGCCACCAAGAAAGTCGATGAGAAGCCCTTCTCCACTGGAGAAAGCGTTTGGAATTTCCTACAACAAAGTGGCGACCGATATATCTTCGATGCCGTGAAAAAAGGAAACGACATCCCCATCCCAGATTACATCGCCATAGGCATCGACACCACCAAGCCCAACCTCTTGGAACGCAGAAGCAGATGGAACGAGCGGACTCCGGAAAAATGGGCACTGCCAACGGAGATTTGGAGGGAAACTGTGGAGAGACTCCAGCGATATAGCGACATCAAGGCGAAAATAGAGCAAGGAAAAATCTGCGAGGTGAACGACTTCATCACATACAATCTCGACATACGCCAATTTATTCAAGACTTCCTCGCCACAACCGATGACCACTTGTTTGTAGGGCATTTCTATCATGAACTGCAAAAGGTGACCATTCTCGACCCCACTTGTGGCTCGGGAGCTTTCCTCTTCGCGGCACTCAACATCCTTGAACCGCTATATGAAACATGCATCACCAGAATGCAGGACTGGCAGGCGAGCAACCCCAATCTTTTCAAAAACGAACTGCAAGAACTGAATGTGAAATACCGCTCCAACATCAAGTATTTCATCTACAAAAGCATCATCCTAAGAAACCTATATGGTGTGGACATTATGGTGGAGGCAACGGAAATTGCAAAACTACGTCTCTTCCTCAAAATGGTGGCCGTGGTGGACGTTGACGCGCGTGATAGCAACCTCGGATTAGAGCCTCTGCCCGACATCGACTTCAACATCAGATGCGGAAACACACTCGTGGGGTATGCCACTAAAGCAGAATTGGACAAAGACTTGGTGGAGGGGGATATGTTTGAAAAGCTGGAGTTCGAGCAGAAAGTAAAGGACAAATGCCTAATAGTAGCCAAAGCTTTCAGCATCTTCAAACAAGTGCAACTCACACAAACACCCGATTTGGATACTTACAAGCAGGCAAAGAAAGAACTGAAAAAGACACTGAAAGAACTCAATGACTTGCTCAATAAAAAAATGTATTCGCAGGTTACTGCTAAAACATACGATGAGTGGTTCTATTCACATCAGCCTTTCCACTGGTTCGCTGAATATTATGACATCATTCAAGGAAATGGAGGATTTGACGTGATTATCGGAAATCCGCCGTATGTGGAGTATAGTAACATACGTACAATATATAACATAAAAAGATACAAAACAGAATTATGTGGTAATTTGTATGCGTTTGTTATTGAAAGATGTGTGAATATAACCAAATGTAAAAATATTGGAATGATTATTCCAACTAGTTCAATCACTACAAATAGGATGCAAGCATTACAAAAAATATTGAATTCTTTTCACTTATTTCATTCAACCTATGGATTCCGTCCTGCCAAATTATTTGATGGCGGAACTACAGCAAACATCCATCTATCGATAATAATATGTAACAATACTGAAAATGCGTTACAAGGATTGCATCATATTAAGTGGAATGCTACATATAGAAATGTACTTTTTAAAGCTCTACCTTTTTACACTTCAGATATGAATTACTTGAAAACGAAATATGGAAAAATTATGAGGTGCAAATCTAACATAGAAAAAGAAATATTAGAAAAAATATCTAATTATACTTCTATCAACAAATATTTAACAAAGTCAAAATCTTTTGTTTATTATCGATCAACAGGAGGACTCCATTATAGAGCATTTTCAACTTTCCCTACCCATTCACGCAAAGAAGTATCAATTTCTTTCTATGATAATAATATAGCAGCTATTATATGCGCTGTTTTATCTTCAAATTTGTGGAATATGTATTATTATGCCGTATCAAATTGTCTAGATGTTGCTCAGTACGACATTTTATCTTTTCCTATAGGGCTTGACAAGATGAGTAAATCTATCAAGGAAAAAATAATTATCATAGCAGAAAAATTATCAAAGGATATCAAAAAAAATTCAGAGTCAATTATACGTCATTATGCTACAATAGGAGATGTAATATGTTATCAATTTAATATGAGAAAATCCAAACCCATCATCGACGAGATAGACAAGGTTCTTGCTCAGCACTACGGTTTTACCGAAGAAGAAATAGACTTCATCATCAATTACGACATCAAGTATCGCATGGGTGATGAGTTAAATGATAAATAATTTTTAAAACAATGAATTATGACGAAGTTAGAGAAACTATACAGTATCATTGAAAACTCTCGCGAGGTAGGTGTTCGTCTTAATGAGGATGTTCTTCGCCAAGTGGAAGAGTTGGAGGAGGGCATCATCAAAGGGGAAATATTGCCAGCCTTGGGGAATGACATCGCTCCACGCTTGGAGCCCATCAAGCGCGACTTGGTGCTTGTGGTGGAATATCATCCTGGGGAGCCTATCCGTGTAGCCTTGAGCCGTAAGGCCAAGATTAGCGAGATTATTGATGCCAAGACACTCACACCTCGAAGCAGTACACCGGTTAAAAGTGATGAAGAACCTGTCGTTGCAGAGCCTCATACTCCAACAAAGCATGTACAAAACTCAACCAAGGGTATGCGCGTGACATTTCCTGATGGTACGGTAATTTGGCATCGTGCCGCCATCGACACATTCATTGATTCGCTCAGAAAAATCGGACTGGAGCGCATACCCAAAGTGGGAATAATACATTCTGAATACAACCTTGTAGGCAAGGAAAAACGCCCACCCGAGCCTGGGAGGATATGGCAACACGAATGTGACGGATGGTTTATCTACTCCAACATCAGCAATCCCACCAAGGCGAGTGACTTGAAACGCATTTCCGATTACTACCATCTTTCATTGAAAATAGAAGAGGGCAAGCCCCAATAGTGATGTCTGCTGTTTCCTACCTTGGCAACCAATCCTTGCTCTCCTTGCCCAAGACAGCTTTTTTGGCATCGAACACCATCCCCTTGGAGATGGTGCTTCGGTGCTATGACTGGGCAGTGATGATACGGAATGCAGGACACTGCGTGGTGAGTGGTTTCAGCAGCCGCTTGGAGCGGGACGTTTGGGACTTTTTGGTCAGCGGCACTCAGCCCATCATTTTGGTGCTGGCTCGTGGAATGTATCGACGTGTTCCTCCCCCATTGGATCCGTTACTCACAGCAGGTCGTTTGTTGGTCATCAGCACCACCATGTCGCCACGTCAATCACGAGCCACCGCCTTTGCCCGCAACAAATACATCTGCGAGTTGGCCGATGAAATCCTCTTTATAGGAGCAAATGAGGGTAGTTCGCTTCATCCCTTGCAAGTAGCATATTCCCAAAAGGCCATTCCATGGTAGGAACGTGCGGAAAGATGAGCACACGTTGAACTTACGGAAATAAAGAGATTGTCAATTATTTTAGTAAGAGTGTCTCGAATGAACAATGGCAAACGATGGCAAAAATGGAAATTGCCAAATTTGTTATGGCAAACGAAAGCAAATGAAGGCAAAGCTATAATATGAAAAGCAAATGAAGGCAATGCTATAAAATGGATGGCAAAAATGGCAGATTCTGATTCTGAGTCTGATATTGATTCTGATTCTGATAAAAAAGAAACTTCTCCCCTATATTATCATATAGGGAGAGAAGCAAAGAAAAAATTTCTTTGAACCCTCTCTCCCATTTTTCCCCATTTTCTTTTGTTATCTCAAAATGACACACGAAAGGATGAAAAATAGCGTATTTTTGCATCTGTTTTAATCATCAGCACCAATAACGAACATGAAAGATGCAAGGTATGAGCCTGGTGATGGCACTACTTTGGCTGCACCCAAAGTAGGCTGCACCTCGGGAATGAAAATAAAAACACGCTTTTATTTTGCATTCCGCTCGGTTTGCACTACCTTTGCACTTTGAAGGAAAGAAAAGCAAGATGGACAATAGGAAAGCCACATTGGAATTAGGCACGAAACCGGTAGGCAAGCTGTTAGCGCAGTATGCCTTACCAGCCATCGTGGCGATGACCGCCTCGTCACTCTACAACATGGTTGACAGCATCTTCATTGGTCAGGGCGTAGGAGCCTTGGCCATTTCCGGTTTGGCCATCACTTTCCCATTCATGAATCTCTCCGGGGCCTTCGGAGCCGCCGTTGGTGTGGGATCCTCAACGATGATTTCCGTGCGCCTTGGTCAGAAAGACTATGCCACCGCCTTGAACATCTTCGGCAACTGTGTAAGTCTCAACGCCATCATAGGTGTGGTCTTCGCCTGCATCTCACTCTATTTCCTCAACCCCATCCTGCTATTTTTTGGCGCAAGCGAGCAGACACTCCCCTACGCCCGGGAATATATGGAAATCATTCTCCTTGGGAATGTAGTGACGCACATGTACTTAGGTATGAATGCCATCCTTCGCGCCGCGAGCAAGCCCCGCCAGGCGATGTACGCCACCATCTTCACCGTGGTGCTCAACACGCTTCTCGACCCCCTGTTCATCTACGTCTTCGGCCTGGGCATTCGTGGAGCCGCCATCGCCACCATCCTGTCTCAACTGACAGCGTTGTGCTGGCAGTGCCGCCTGTTCTCCAACTCGTCGGAAATCATCCATTTCGAGCGTGGGATTTATCATCTGAAAGGCTACATTGTGAAGACCATCATCAGCATCGGCCTGTCTCCATTTTTCATGAACACCACCGCCTGCCTGATAGTCATCATCTTCAACAAGAGCCTTTTCGCGTATGGTGGCGACCTTGCTGTCGGAGCCTACGGCATCGTGCACCGCATCTCCTTCATCTTCTTCATGGTGATATTCGGTTTGAACCAAGGCATGCAGCCCATCGCCGGCTACAACTACGGTGCCATGCTTTTCGACCGCATGCTCCAAGTGCTGCGCTACGCCATCATCGGCGCCACGGTGGTGGCCATCGCCGGATGGCTGGTGAGCGAATTTCTCCCATACTACTGCTCCCGGATGTTCACCAACGATACCAAGCTCATCAGCATGGCCGAGCACGGCCTTCGCATCGCCAACATCACCCTTCCCATCGTAGGTTTCCAAGTGGTGGTGACCCATTTCTTCCAAAGCATCGGCAAGGCCAAGGTGAGCATTTTCCTCTCCCTTTCACGCCAGTTGCTCTTCCTCCTCCCCGTGCTTCTTGTCCTTCCCCATTTCTACCAACTCGATGGTATATGGTTGTCCTTCCCCATCTCCGACGTGATAGCCTCCCTCGTGGCCTTTGTCATTTTGTGGAAATACTTGCGTAAACTCACCAAACATCAAAAACTTCAATCCAATGGCTGAGCCTCACATCATCATCAACATAGGCCGCCAGCTGGGCTCCGGCGGTCGCGTGATAGGCCGCCTGCTCGCCGAGGAGTTTGGCTGCCGTTTCTATGACAAGGAACTGCTCAACCTTGCCGCGAAGGAGAGCGGCTTCAGCGAGCAGTTCTTCGCCCAGAACGACGAGCACAAGCGCTTTTTCAAGACGCTCTTCCACCTCCATGACCAGCACATAGGCGACAACAATTTCTACACGAACAATTTCTCCCAGGAGAGTTTGTTCCAGTTCCAGGCCGATGCCATCCGCAAGGCAGCGAGCAGCGGCAACTGCGTTTTTGTGGGCCGTTGCGCCGACTACATCCTTCGCGACCATCCCGAAGCCATCAACGTGTTCATCACCGCCGACTTGAACTACCGCATCGACCAGGTGAGCAAGCGCCACGGTTGCAGCACCGAAGCCGCGCAGAAAATCATCCACGACAAGGAAGGCAGCCGTGCCTCCTACTACAACTACTACACGGGTAGGAAATGGGGCGACTGCAAGTTGTATGACCTTTGCGTGAACAGCACGCCGTTGGGGTTGAAAGGCACCACCGACTTCATCGCCCACTATGTTCGCTTGCGCCTAAAAATGCAAGGAAAGGAGGTCTTGAAATGAAGAAGATAGGCATCATCAGCGACACCCATTCCTACTGGGACCCTCGCTACCTGACCCATTTCGACCCTTGCGACGAAATCTGGCACGCCGGCGACATCTGCTCGACGGAGTTGGCCGAGCGGCTCTCAGCCTTCCGCCCCCTTCGCGCCGTCTGCGGCAACTGCGACGGCGGCGACCTCCGTCTGATGTTTCCCGAGGTGCTTCGCTTCAAGTGCGAGGAAGTGGATGTGCTGATGAAGCACATCGGCGGCTATCCCGGCCGCTATGACGCGAGCATCGCCCGCCAGCTATACTCCCGCCCTCCCGGCCTGTTCATCAGCGGGCATTCCCACATTCTCAAGATACAATATGACAAGACGCTCGGTCTGCTGCACATCAACCCCGGCGCCGCAGGTCTGCAAGGCTGGCACCAGGAGCGCACATTAGTGCGGCTGACCATCGAGGGCAGCCGTTTCACCGACTGCGAGGTGGTCACCCTTGGCAAGCAATGAGCGTCATCCCATCCACACAACAAAACAAGAGACATGAAAACATACCTCGTCACCGGCGGTGCCGGTTTCATCGGCGCCAACTACATCAAATTCCTTTTGCACGAGAAATACAAGGACGAAGCCATCAAGGTGGTGGTGCTCGACGCCCTGACCTATGCCGGCAACCTCGGCACCATCAAGGACGACATCGACAACGAGCGGTGCCTCTTCGTGAAAGGCGACATCCGCGACCGCGCCCTTGTTGACACATTGTTCGCCACGCACGACATCGACTACGTGGTGAACTTCGCCGCCGAGAGCCACGTTGACCGCTCCATCGAAGACCCGCAACTGTTTCTCTCCGTCAACATCCTTGGCACGCAAAACCTCTTGGACGCCGCCCGCAAGGCATGGGCCATGGGGAAGGACGCCTCCGGCTACCCCACCTGGAAGCCCGGCAAGCGTTTCCACCAGGTGTCCACCGACGAGGTCTATGGCTCCCTTGGCGCCGAGGGCTATTTCACCGAGGCCACGCCACTGTGTCCCCACAGCCCCTACAGCGCGTCGAAGACCTCCGCCGACCTCATCGTCATGGCCTACCACGACACCTACCATCTCCCCGTGAGCATCACCCGCTGCTCCAACAACTACGGCCCTTACCAGTTTCCCGAAAAGCTCATCCCCCTCATCATCAACAACATCCTTTGCGGCAAGTCACTCCCGGTATATGGCAAGGGAGAGAATGTTCGCGACTGGCTCTACGTGGCCGACCACTGCAAGGCCATCGACCTTGTGGTGCGCGAAGGCGAGGCTGGAAAGACCTACAACGTAGGCGGTCACAACGAGATGAAGAACATCGACATCGTGCGGCTGACCATCCGCACCATCCACGACATGATGGAGGCCGAGCCCTCCCTGCGCGACGTGCTGGTGAAGAAAGAATTCGACGCGGACGGCAGCATCCGCATCGACTGGATAAACGACAGTCTCATCACCTTCGTCACCGACCGCCTTGGGCACGACCTGCGCTATGCCATCGACCCTTCGTTCATCAAGGCAGAACTCAACTGGGAGCCGGAGACACGGTTTGCCGACGGCATCGTGAAGACCATCCGCTGGAACCTGGAGCACCGCCCCTGGGTGGAAGAGGTGACAAGCGGCGACTACCAGAAATACTACGAACAGATGTATGGCGGGCGTGAGAGCCATGCCACAAACGAACAAGCGGCATGCTGAACGACAAAGTACGCATCATCGACCTTCCCAAGATAGCCGACCCCCGCGGCAACCTCACCGTTGCCGAAGAGATGAAGGAAGCCCCGTTTCCCATCGCCCGGGTGTATTGGACCTACGACGTGCCAGGCGGCGAGAGCCGTGGCGGCCACGCCCACAAGGCATTGAAACAACTCATCATCGCCACGAGCGGCTCGTTCGACGTCACCGTGGACGACGGCCATGAGCGCCGCACCTACCACCTGAACCACCCCTACCAAGGGTTGTATGTGGGGCCGGGCGTCTGGCGCACCCTTGACGACTTTTCTTCCGGTGCCGTGTGCATGGTGCTCGCCTCCGAGGTGTTCGACGAGGATGACTACATCCGCGACTACGACGACTTCCTTTCCTACACGCGATGCACGAGATAGAAATAGAGCGATACACCCCCGAACGCAAGGAGGAATGGGACGCCTTTGTGAGACAGTCGCGCAACGGCACGTTCCTGCTGTGCCGCAACTACATGGACTACCACAGCGACCATTTCGACGACCACTCGCTGATGGCCCGCCACAAGAGTCGCCTCCATGCCGTGCTGCCCGCCAACCAAGACGGTGCCACGCTGCACAGCCACCAAGGGCTGACCTACGGCGGATGGGTGGTGGGCGACCGCGTCGGCGTGGAAGGGATGTGCGCCCTCTTCCGTCACTTGGCCGAGCATGCCCAAGGTCACGGCATCAAGGCGATGACGTACAAGGCCATCCCGTGGATTTACCACTCCTACCCCACGGAGGAGGACCTTTATGCACTCCACCATGTCTGCGGCGCACAATTGGAGAGCCGCCACGTGTCATCCACCATCAGCCTTCGCCATCCCCTCCCTTTCATCGAATCGCGCAAGTCAGGCCTTCGAAAAGCCGTCGCCCGGGGACTGAGTGTATATGAAGTCGGCCCGGAGCGTTTGGGCGACTTCTGGGCGGTGCTGGAAGCCAACCTCTCCCACCGCCACCACGTTGCTCCCGTGCACAGCGTGGAAGAGATGCGCCTCCTGATGGGTCGTTTTCCCCACAACATCCGCCTCTTCGTGGTTTCCAACGGCAGCGATGTGCTTGGCGGCACCCTGCTCTACGTCACCCCCCGGGTGGTCCACACACAGTATATCTCGGCCTCGGAAGAGGGAAAGTCATGCGGCGCCCTCGACCTGCTCTTCCAGCACCTCCTGTCGCTTGACTGGGGCGAGGCGGAGTATTTTGACTTCGGGCGGTCGAGCGTGGGCGACGGCGGCACGCTCAACAGTTCGCTGCTCTTCCAAAAAGAGGGCTTCGGAGGGCGCGCCGTGTGCTACGACAGCTATTTTGTGAGTTTTTAGATATTATTTTGGGAATTGCAGAGCAATTCCTTACGGAGAACATTCTTGGCGAGGATTTTATTTCGGCCAATCTCCAAATATTTGATTATTGATGGTCTGCCACTTTTCCCGTTCCTTGGCAGGTGGGGCAAACATATTTGCCGTCGGGCGTTCTTCCCATGCCGGCACAAGTTTGGCATTTGCCTTGCTTTTTCAGTTGCTCTTTTTCCTTTTCTTTTTTCTTGTCATTCGTCGGGCTATCCCCATTTTTCTTCGACATATTGTTCCATCCCTTATAAGCCTCATACTCGATGGAAGAGTTGACATAGTCACTCACCAACGATGAGCACGACGCGACAAGAAAAGCCATGGCCAAGGGAAGGAGAAGCCCTCCCCTTGGCCTTTGGCATGTATTCAGCGCGGCATTGCGCTTTTTCCTAAAGTTCATTTCACCTCGTTGACAAGTTCTTTACCCTCTGTGAAGTCAAGAATGTTCTGCAAAGTGGTGACTGCGATGTTGTGTGTGGCCTCCCTGGTGAAGAAAGCCTGGTGTGAAGTGACGATGACGTTAGGCATCATGAGCAACAGGGCAAGCTTGTCGTCATCAATCATCTTGTCAGAGCGGTCCTCGTAGAAATAGTTGGCCTCCTCCTCATAGACATCGAGGCCGGCGGCTCCCACTTGGTGCGAGCGCAGTCCGTCGATGAGGTCTTCGGTCTTGATGAGTTTTCCCCTTCCCGTGTTGATGATCATCACCCCATATTTCATCTTTGTGATGGACTCGCTGTTGATGATGAATTTCGTCTCCTCGGTGAGCGGGCAGTGGAGCGAGATGATGTCCGAGCCCTCGTATAGTTCATCGAGCGAGACAATTTTCACATCATATTCTTCTGCGAATTTGAGGTCAGGATAGAGGTCGTAAGCGAGGATGTTCATCCCAAAGCCCTTCAATATCTTGATGAGTTCCTTGGCAATGCGGCCCATACCTACGAGGCCCACTGTTTTTCCACACATGTCGAAGCCGAGGAGTCCGTTGAGTTTGAAATTGCCCTCCCTCGTGCGATAGACGGAGCGGTACACCTTCCTGTTGAGCGTCAGCATGAGCGTGACCGCATACTCCGCTACGGCATGGGGTGAATATGCCGGCACCCTTACCACCTTGATGCCATATTTCTTAGCAGCCGCCACATCCACATTGTTGAAGCCGGCACACCTGAGGGCGATGAGTTTCACCCCATACTCTGCCATTCGCTGTATGACCCTCTCATCGCACTCCGCATTGACGAAGATGCAAACGGCATCCACGCCTTGCGTGAGTGAGACGGTGTTCATGCTGAGCCTTTCCTTGAAATAAGTGATGTCAAAACCAAACTGCAAGTTGACTTTGTTGAAAGTCTCCCTGTCGTAACTTTTTGTGTCGAAGAAAGCGATTTTTGTAGCCATTGTCGTAAAAATTTATATTATTGATTGTTATGTCATTTCACATATTCCACCTTTCCCATATCTCTCGGTTTTGCCTCCGGCTGCTCGTCGGGGTATCCGATGGCGATGATGTAACTGAGTTTGTAGTCCGCAGGAATGTTGAGCCTGTCGATGAAGAATTTTGCCTCAGCATTGGAATTGAGGAAGCGCACGGGGCCACCCAGACAGCATGTCCCAAGTCCCATGGCCTGTGCAGCAATCATGATATTCTCTCCCAACAGTCCGGCATCCAGTTCCCCACCCCCATTCGCCGGTATGCAAACACAGACGAGGTTGGGTGCATTTCTAAACATGTTCTTGAAGTTCGGGT
Source organism: uncultured Prevotellaceae bacterium (assembly GCA_902792855.1). Lineage (GTDB taxonomy): Bacteria > Bacteroidota > Bacteroidia > Bacteroidales > Bacteroidaceae > Prevotella. The sequence continues at coordinate 875 of CADBBP010000065.1, read as the reverse complement.
CCCTCTCCACCTGTTCAGGATTATTCTTTTTATAGACTTCAGTGACCTCGGCGATGAGTTTCTGGTTCTCCACCACCCTGACTACCCATGGCTGCCTGTTCATGCCACTTGGCGCATTGACCCCGCATTTGACAATCGCCTGCAGCAGCTCGTGCTCCACGGGTTTGTCAAGATATTTCCTCACCGAGCGTCTTGCCATGATGGCACTTGTGACGGGATTGAGTTCCAAGGCCACGTCGGCCTCCACCTCAGCCATGCTCTCCGTAGGCTCATACCTTTTGATGACACGTCCGTCTCTCGCCACAAGGAACTTGGTGAAATTCCACTTGATGCTCGACTTGGAAGCATAGTCGGAGTCTTTCTTCTTCAGCATGTCATCCATGAACTTGCCCCTTTGCTCGTTGAGGTCGAAGCCGGCAAAGCCTTTCTTAGCCTTGAGGAAAGTGAAGAGAGGTTCCTCGTTGTCACCATTGACCTCCACCTTGTCAAACTGCGGGAAGCGGATGTTGAAATTGGCCTCGCAGAACTGGTGTATCTCCGCGATGGTGCCGGGAGCCTGCTCGCCAAACTGATTGCATGGGAAGTCAAGGATTTCAAATCCCTGACCTACATATTTCTCGTATAGGGCCTCGAGTTCTTTGTATTGAGGTGTGAAGCCACACCTTGTTGCCGTGTTGACGATGAGCAACACCTTACCTTTGTATTTGGACATGGGGACCATCTGTCCCATGTCGTCCTTCACTTTGAAAGTGTAAATGTCTTGTGCTACTGCCGTCATCACGGCGAAGACCAATGCCATGGAAAATAGAATGCGTTTTTTCATTTGGATACATTTTTTAAAGTTAGCAAACAAAAATACGATAAAAAGTACACAC
>CADBBP010000064.1 GCA_902792855.1 uncultured Prevotellaceae bacterium | reverse complement strand
TATGTAATTCCTAATGCCACAGATAGTTATGTTGTAGCATCGGGCGGCCTCGTTAGGGTCGTAATTACACCAAAATATTCTCAAAGGGTGCTCGCTGCGCTCGTACCCTCGGTTATTGAGCGGAGACCGCTTCGCGGTCTTGTGCGCACCGGCCTTTTGGCTTTTCCCTCTTGGTGTTAGGAATTACATGAAGTAATTCCCTACGTGCGTACGGGCCTTTTGGCTTTTTGAATAACATAAAGTGTCAATTGCCAACCGTACTGGTTGAATGTTTTCAAACACCCAAGACAACGGCGGGGGCAATGTCCAACTTCACTACAAGGTCTCTTGCCACTTTCAGTGTGGGCTCGGCTTTTCCTGTAATGTAATCGCTTACTCGTGAGGGACTAAGATCCAAAATCTCTGCCAATTTGGACTGTGTGAGGCCTAACTCTCCCATACGCATCTTGATGACATCGCCAAGGGAAGGCTTGCCAATGGAAAAATGCTCCTCTGAATAGTCTGCTACAAGGTTGGAAAGCAACTCCAATTCTATGCTGTTGGGGTTGCTACGGGGGGTGTTGTCATCTACAAGTGGAAGCAGTTGCTCCACTCTTGACAAAGCCCATTCATACTGCTCTATATTCTCTATCTTCGTCATTTTTATATCGTCTTGCAATCTATTTTGTCATATTCGGTGTGTGTGCCAATGAAACGGACATATACGAAACCTATTGTGAACTTGATAACTGCCAAAAGGCGGTAATGGTTGCCCATAATATTGAATACGTATCGTTGGTTGCCTATAGCATCAACAGAGTTAAAATCCTTTTTAATGTCGGAAAAGCATCTCCAATGGCTGTTTTTTACGACACTTGTCCATACTTGAAAAGCTACCAAAGAGTCGGGATGCTTTCTTGTAAACTCCTTTATCGTCTGCTCTGTAAAAATCCTCATTTCCGTAATTGTTCGGCTGCAAAAATATGAAAAATATTCGGAATACCAAAATTTTACCCGAATAATCGAAAGGGAGCAATTCGACTTCATCGTCCTAAACCAAGAGGCCCGATGTTGCATAAACCAAGAGGCCCGATGTTGCATATCATACCACTCCCCTCTCCCCTCGGAGAGGGGCTGGGGGTGAGGCTGGGGTGAGGTTATGTATGGCTTTTAAGGAATTCCTCCGCCCTGGCAAGGTCTTCGGGGGTGTCGATTCCCACCGTCTCCTGTTGTGTGATGCCCACGCGGATGCGGTAGCCGTTTTGCAGCCACCGCAACTGCTCCAGGCTCTCCGCCTTCTCCAAGGACGACTGCGGCAGGCGCGTCACTTCGCGCAACACCTCCGCCCGGTAGGCATACACCCCGAGGTGCTTGAGGAAAGGATAGTTTTCCAGCCATTTTTGTTGCTCCACCCCCCGGATGAAGGGGATGACGCTCCGGCTGAAATAGAGCGCGAAGCCCTTGTTGTCCAAGACAATCTTTGGCGAGTTGGGGTTGCACACCCCCTCCATGCTGTCGAACGGCTTCCCTAATGTCGCTATCTGCGTCGATGGGTCGTCGAAGCATGCGAGGAGCGTGGTGAGCTGCTCATGGGTGACAAACGGCTCGTCGCCCTGCACGTTCACCACCACGTCGTACTCGCCCCCGATTTTTTCAAGGGCCTCCGCGATGCGGTCCGTGCCGCTGCGGTGGTCGGGCGACGTCATCACGACCTGTCCCCCGAAGCCCCGCACAGCGGCCTCGATGCGCTCGTCGTCGGTGGCCACAAACGTGTCGCCCACCACGCCGCACACCTGTTCATAGACCCGCTCGATGACCAACTTGCCACCAAGCACCGCCAACGGCTTCCCGGGGAAGCGCGTCGAGGCGTATCGCGCCGGGATGATGGCAACGCACCTCATCGCACTCCGGCCCATAGCGAGAGGTCCTTCTCGGCGATGAAGCGCATGTCGTTGAGGATGATGGTCTCACGTGCACGCTCGGCATTGTCGGTGCGGAAGACAAGGATGCCCTTGTCGCGCAGCAGGAAGCTGTAGAGGTAGGTGATGCCGATGCCGGCATTGCTCAGCACTTCCACGGCGTCGGCGGCACGGCCCGGCTGGTCGTCGAGCTCCAAGGCGAAGACGTCGGAGAGGGCCACCGGCACGCCGGCCTTCTTCAGCCCCTCGTAGGCACGCAGCGGTTCGCTGCATATCACGCGGTAGATGCCGTTCTCAGCGGTGTCGGGCAGTGTGGATGCCACGATTTGTATGCCGAAGCGGCGGAACAGGTCGAGCACCTTGACAAGCGAGCCCGACTTGTTCTCGATGAATATGGATAATTGATGGATGGTCATGGTGTTATGGTTGGGTTAGAAGAGTTTGCGCAAGTCTTTCACACGGACGGCCTTGCCTTCGTCGGAGGCGTGGATGCCGCCCTTGGGGAGCAGTTTTACCTTTGGTGTGACCAGGATTTCGTCCTTCAGCAGACGGGTGATCTCCTTCGTCAGGCGTTGCAGCCGCTGGTAGTCGTCGGTGAACAGTTCGCGGAGCTCCACCTCCACGGTCATCGTGTCGTTGCCGTCGATGGTGTCGAGCGTGATGAGGTAGTCGGTGCTCAGCTCCTTGAATTTCAAGAGGATCTTCTCTATCTGGATGGGGAAGATGTTGACACCCTTGAGGATCATCATGTCGTCGCTGCGCCCTTGCAGGCGTGAGAGGCGCTTGTGGGTGCGGCCGCAGGGGCATGGGCCGCTGATCACGCTCGTCAGGTCGCGTGTGCGGTAGCGGAGCAGCGGCATGGCCTCACGGTTGATGGTGGTGAGGACCAACTCGCCCAACTGCCCGTCGGGAACAGGCTCGAGGGTCACCGGGTCGATGATCTCCACGATGAAATAGTCCTCCCAGATGTGGATGCCGTTCTGCTCCGGGCATTCGAAGGCCACGCCGGGACCCATCATCTCACTGATGCCGTAGGAGTTGTAGGCTTTCACGCCAAGGTTCTCCTCGATGCGCTTGCGCTGCTCCTCGCTGTGCGGCTCGGCGCCGATACACAGCACGCGCAGCTTCGTGTCGCGGCGGGGGTCAACGCCCTCCTCGCGCATCACCTCGTAGATGCGGGAGGCGTAGCTCGGGATGGCGTGCAGCACCGTCGTGCCGAAGTCCTTGATGAACTTGATTTGTCGCGTGGTGTTGCCGGCGGCGGCAGGGACGGTGAGCATCCCCACCTTCTCGGCGCCATACTGGAAGCCCAAGCCGGCGGTGAACATGCCATAGCCGGCGGAGTTCTGGAAGACGTCCTCCGGACGGCTCCCCACCATCCACAGGCAGCGGGCGACGGCCTTCGCCCACTCGTCAATGTCTTTCTGCGAATGCAGCACGACGGTGGGGTTGCCGGTGGTGCCGCTCGACGAGTGCAGGCGTATGCAGTCGCGCAAGGGTACGCAGGCCAAGCCGAAGGGATAGTGCTCGCGCAAGTCGTCCTTCGTGGTGAACGGCAGTTTCTTCACGTCGTCGAGGCTCTGGATGTCGTCGGGCGTGATGCCTAATTCGGCGAACTTTTCTTGATAGAAAGGTGAGTTCATGCAGTGGCGCACCGTCTCTTGGAGACGGGCAAGTTGCAACTGACGAAGCTCCTCAAGGGGCATCGTCTCTAATTCCGGGTGTAAATATGATGAGTATTCCATAATCGTGTTTAGGCTTGCAAAATTACGCTTTTTTTTTCAAAAACAACCCATCTTGTCGCTTTTTTTTAAAATCTCACGATTTTTTGAAATAAGAGGATGGGAGAGGATGGGAGAGGATAATAGAGGATGGGAGAGGATAATAGAGGACAGCATAGGATTTCCTAGGGCGTCCTAGGGCATCCTAGGGCGTCCTAGGGCTTCCTCTCGCCTCCTCTTGCCTCCTCTCGCCTCCTCTCAAAAATCTAAAGTCAGTTGGATGGGCTTGGTGGCGATTTTCACCATCTGCTGTTTTGGCTGGGTGGCGGTGAGGCTGATTTCGCTCACCGGGCGCCCTTCAGGGCTCATCATCCCGGCGAGCATCAAGGAGAAGCCCTCCAAATCCTCGTCGGAGAGCTCCGGGGGAAGTCCTTGGCGCCATTCGCCATGCCCTGTGTCGTCATACACCACCTTGATGTGGAGCAAGCTGCCCTCGAAGGAGTTGTTTTCCATCCGCTCGTAAAGCTCTTCGAGGAGGAGGGCCGTCTCATGGGCCAGCACGTGGTGGTCGCAGGAGGCCTTGGCGAAAAGGTGCTCCACGGTCATCGTGCCTTGAAGGCGCGAGGGGCGCACCGGGGTGTTGTCCCTGCCATGCAACAAGGCCTCCAACAGGGGGGCTTGCACCCCGATGATGTCGGCCTTCACGGCGAGGGAGAGTTCGAGGAGTTGTGCGCCCTTGATGTATCCTTGGCTTTTCAGTTTCTCACGCGCCTCTTGGGGAAGGGGCCAGAAGCAGTCGATGTGCAAACGCCGGATGAAGTCTTTTTGGAAGTTGTGGCGCACCGTGCATTGACCTCCTGCCTCGATGCTTTTCGCGGCGGCTTTCGCCAAAAATTTATTGGATGCCACGCCGATGGTGGTTGTCAACTGTAGTTCGGCAGCCATGCGCATCTTGATGTTCAGGGCGGTGGTGCGCCCCTCTTCCAAGTCGGCCACGCGCCCGGTGAGGTCGAGGAAGGCCTCGTCCATCTGTATCGTCTCAAAGCAGTCGGTGTGCTCCATGAAGATCTGGTGTGCCAGGCGCCACACGCGGCGGTAGGCGTCGTATCGGCCGGGAAGGATGGCCAAGTTGGGGCATTGTTGGCGGGCGTAGTCTAATGACTGTCCCTCGCGAACGCCTTGGGCGTAAGCCTCTGCGCTCACACCAGCCACAACGCCAAACACCTCGCCGAGCGAGGTGTTGCTGATGGCCAGGGGGAGGCCGGAAAGTTCCGGGTGGTCGCGACGCTCAACGGCACACATCAGTGAACCAAACTCCACATAGACGATGACGCGCTCTCCCATGGCCTGCCTTATTGCCCGAGGTTCTTGTGGATGAAGTCTTCCAAGTCGGTGCCTGTGAGGCCGGAGGCGAGCACGTTGCCTTCGCGGTCAACAATCATGGTGAAGGGGATGGCGTTGACGCCGAACATGCGGGCAATCTTGCTGTTGCGGTCCAATTCGCTGATGTGGGTCCACACGGCACCCGTCTTCTTCACGGCATCCTTCCACGCCTCGGCGTCGGTGTCGAGCGACACGCCAAGGATGCCAAGGCCGTGATTGTGATAGAGTTGGTAGAGTTGCACCATGTGGGGCATCTCCTGCATGCAAGGGCCGCACCAACTGGCCCAGAAGTCGATGATGGTCATCTCGTTCTGACGGATGACGTCCATCGCCGACACCTCCTTGCCGTTGAGGTCGAGGGCGGTGAAATTGGGGATGGGACCGCCGTCATCGGCGCCACCGTCCAGGCCGGCATCCATGCCGGCGCCCGCCTTGTTCTCCTTGATGTATTTCTCCATCTCCACCACCAAGGGGCGTGAGCGCATCTTGCGAGGCATCTTGTTGACAAGCGTCAACACCTCCTCCTCGTTGAGCATCGCGGGGTTGGTGACGAGGAAGAAGCCCAACTCATTGTCGATGTTCTTCTCCGCCGTCTGGTAGAACATGGTGGCCAACTTGCCCATGGCCTCCATCGCCTTGCGCTCCACGTTGGCCTTCTGCTCCTCCGTGGCGTTGTCGCCCATCTTGGAGACCAGCGACTGTATCTCCTCCTGGTATTTCAACCCGGCGGCATTGAGCTGCTGCAACTCGTCGTTGAGGTGGGTGCCGGAGATTTTCGACTTCATCGGCTCGCCGGAGACGACGATGCTGATGTCGCCCTCCTCCAAGAAGAGGGGCATGAGGGCCACGGAGTCCTCAAGGTTGCCGATGAAGCAGAAGGTGACGCTGTCGGCACGTCCGGCATATTCGAAGGCGCCGTCTTTCACCACCAGCGTGTCGAAGGGAACACCGTTCTCCATGTCGCTGATGAGGAAGAGTTTCTTCACTTGGGGAAGGCTTTCCACCTTGCCGGTGATGCGGTAGTCGAACGACTTGCTGCACGACAGGACAAGGAGGGCCGTGAAAAGGACGAGCAGGGTGGGGCGGATGCGCATGGGTGGATGGGGTTATACGAGGTATTGTGAACTGATACTCAGGTTGGTTTCGACGCGGCGGATGGTCTCGGCGAACATGTCGGCGACGGATATCTGCTTCACCTTGGTGCTGCATCGCTCGTAGGGGATGGAGTCGGTGAACACGATTTCCTCCAAAGCGGAATTTTCCACGTTGTCGGTGGCGGGGCCGCTCATCACGCAGTGGGAGGCGCAGGCGCGGACGCTCGTGGCGCCGCAGCTCTTCATCAGGTCGGCAGCCTTGGTGATGGTGCCGGCGGTATCGACGATGTCATCTACAATCACCACGTTCTTGTCCTTCACGTCGCCGATGATCTGCATCGACGACACCACGTTGGCACGGGCGCGTGTCTTGTTGCACAGCACCAAGGGGACGCCGAGGTACTTGGCGTAGGTGTTGGCACGCTTCGAACCGCCCACGTCGGGCGAGGCAATCACCAGATTGTCAAGGTTCAGCGACTGAAGGTAGGGGAGCAGGACGCCGGAGGCGTAGAGATGGTCCACGGGGACGTCGAAGAAACCCTGGATCTGGTCGGCATGGAGGTCCATCGTGATGACACGGTCCACACCGGCCACGGACAGCATGTCGGCCACCAACTTGGCGCCGATGCTCACGCGGGGCTTGTCCTTGCGGTCCTGGCGAGCCCATCCGAAATAGGGGATGACGGCGTTGATGGTGTGCGCGGAGGCGCGTTTGGCGGCGTCGATCATCAGCAGCAGTTCCATGAAATTGTCTGAGGGTGGGAAGGTGCTTTGCACGAGAAACACGTCGCGGCCGCGGATGGACTCTTCGTAGGAGACGGAGAACTCCCCGTCGGAGAAACGTGTGATCTGAAGCTGGCCAAGGGGGCAGCCAAGACTGTGGCATATCTTCTCTGCGAGATATTGGCTCTTGGTGCCTGAGAATACCAGAAATTCGTTGGGCTCTTTCATAGTTGTGTGTCTATTGGATTGGAGTTGTTATCCGAGTGCTGAGCGCAGCTTGTCGAAATGGCGCAGGACATTGCGGAAGTCGGTCTCACTGTGGATGTCGAAACGGTTCCACAAGTCGCCACATATCACAACGCCGCCGAAACCAAGGTCACGGGCGGCGCGGAGGGTTTCCAAGGACATCCCGCCAAGGGCATAGACATGGCGGTCGATAAGACCCTGGCGGGAGGCAAGTTGCAAGTCGGAGGCGCTGAAGGAGGCATGCTGCTCCGGCTCCGACAGACTGTCGTAGATGTTGCGCAGGAATACATAGCGGGCCTTGCGCTTCGCTTCGCGAAGGAGGCTCAGGTCGTCGCAGGAGCGGCTGAACGTGCCACGATAGCCGTCGGGACGGGGGGTGGAGGCATCGTCAAGGTGGATGCCGGCCAGCCCGAACTCTTCCTTCAGGTAGTAATGGTCGTGAACGGTGATGCGGCGGTGGGTGCTCTCAGGAAGGAGCGACAACAGACGCTCCACATAGACGGGAGAGGATTGCGGCTTGTAGATGTGCAAGTCGTCGAGACCCTCCTCGAAAAGGGCCCCCAGTATCTTGTCTTCCTCCACGAAAAACGTGGGGCGAGTCATAATGGCAAGTTTCATCTAAGCGGCAGATTCTTGACAGTGACGAGCACTTTCCCGTCATTACAAATGCAAAGATAGGCATTTTCCCACACACCGCCAATTTTTCTCGGAGGTTTTTTTAGATTTTAGTGGCTATAGTATCTATAGGATGCTCTAGGATGCTCTAGGATACTCTAGGATGCTCTAGGATATTCTAGATATTCTAGATGCTCTAGATACTATAGCCACTCTATTCTCATGAGAAAAATCCCAGGAGGGTACCGGCTGCCACGGCGGAGCCTATCACGCCGGCCACGTTGGGACCCATGGCGTGCATGAGGAGGTAGTTGTGGTGGTCGTATTCCAGGCCGAGGTTGTTGGAGATGCGCGCACTCATGGGCACGGCACTCACACCGGCGTTGCCTATCAGGGGATTGACTTTCTTGTCGGCCGGGAGGAAGAGGTTCATCAGCTTGACGAAGAGCACGCCGCTCGCACTGGCGATGATGAATGCCATGGCGCCGAGGAAGAAAATCTTGATGGTGTTGAGCGTGAGGAACTCGCTGGCCTGCGTGGAGCAACCCACGGTGAGGCCCAGCAGCACCACCACGACATCGTTGAGCGCGCTGCCGGCGGTCTTTGCCAGTCGCGTCGTCTTGCCGCTCTCCTTGAGCAGGTTGCCGAAGAACAGCATGCCGAGGAGTGGAAGGCCGGAAGGCACGAGGAAGGTGGTGAGCAGCAGGCCGATGATGGGGAAGAGGATGCGCTCCGTCTGACTCACATGGCGGCTGGGCTTCATGTGGATCACGCGCTCCTTCTTCGTCGTGAGAAGGCGCATGAGGGGCGGCTGGATGACCGGCACCAAGGCCATGTAGGAATAGGCGCACACAGCGATGGCACCCATCAGGTTGGGGCATAGCTTCGACGAGAGGAAGATGGCCGTGGGGCCGTCGGCGCCGCCGATGATGGCAATGCCGGCTGCCTGGTTGGGCTCGAAGCCCAAGGCGAGGGCCACCATGTAGGCCCCGAAGATGCCGAACTGCGCCGCAGCGCCGATGAGCACCAACTTCGGGTTGCTGATGAGCGAGGAGAAGTCGGTCATCGCCCCGATGCCCAAGAACACCAAGGGCGGGTACCAGCCTTGGCGGACGCCTTGGTAGAAGATGTTGAGCACGGAGTTGTCTTCATAAAGGCCGATTTCCAAGCCTGCGTCGGCGCGGAAGGGGATGTTGCCAAGGATGATGCCAAGGCCTATGGGGACGAGCAGCAGGGGCTCGAAGTCCTTCTTGATGGCAAGCCAGATGAAGATGCTGCCCACAATGATCATCACAAGGTTGGGCAACGTGGCGTTGGCGAAGCCGGTGTAGGAGAGGAAGTCGAAAAACTTCGTCGTGACAAATTCAGTGAATCCCATGGCTTATCCTATCGTTACAAGGGCGGCCCCCTCCATCACGGTGTCGCCGCGTGATACTAATACGGAGGTGATGGTGCCGTCGCACTCTGCCTCGATGTTGTTCTGCATCTTCATTGCCTCAAGGATGACGACGGTGTCGCCCTTGCGCACGCTGTCGCCTACCGCCACCTTCATCTCCGTGATGGTGCCGGGAAGTGGGGCGAGCACCTTCGTGCCGCTGCCGGCGGCGGCTTTCGGCTTCTTCGCGCGCTCGGGAGCGGGGGCGGGGGCTGCGGCTGCGGGGGCTGCTTCCACACGCTTCACGCGGGTGGGGGCTTTCACCGGGGCGGGCAACTCCACCTCGAATTGTTTGCCGTTGACGGTCACTTGGGCGATGGCGCCTTCTATCTCTCCAATCTCTACGGTGTAGTCGGCACCGTTCACTTTATATTGGTACTTGCTCATGGCTGTGGGTTATATTCTGGTCCATTTGGTGTGTTCCTTGGGTAGGATGGTGATCACGCCGCTCTCATGGTCGTGGCTGTGGTCGAAATGCTCCTGAAGAGCCATCGAGATGACGGCGACATACACATCGTTGTCGTCGGGTTCGCCCTGGCGGACGGTGACACGCGGGAAGGCGCGCTCGTCCTCGTCGTCGGCGTCATGGACGGCCGACACGCGCTCCAAGTGCTTCGCTTTCGCATTGGCATCCTTCTTCGCTTGCTGGTGACTCATCACCTTGCCGAAGATGGTGAAGAAAATCCACAAGAGGGCAAGGCAGCTGAAGACGATGCCCATCGACAAGAGGGTGATGCCGAAGCCGTGCGGGTCGTCGCGCTTGATCTTGGACAACTTGCTCTCTGTCAACTGGATGTAGTTCTCTATGCCGGGGGTAACGGCGTCGGGAACCTTCACCTCCCACACGGGGGAGCCGTCTTTCTGGCGGGCATAGCTCGTGTTGGGAGCCAGTGGGGTGGGGATGGAGACGGAGTCGATGAGGTCAACGCCGTTGCCGTCGTAGAGGCCAATCCACATGGGGCCTCCGGTGTCGATGGTGGCGGAGAGGTGTGTGGAGCCTTGTGTGGGACGGCTGTTGAGGTAGAGCAACAGGTGCTGGCGGGCGCCAAGGTTGGTGCGGTGCTCGCCGCTGGGGATGATGCTCATCATGGAGATGCGCTCAGGTGCCGTCAGGCTGGGGTTGAGCACCGCCGAGTCGGTGGCGATGAACATTCCCCGGACGTTGTACGTGGAGAACGACACGTTGGAAAGCTCTATCCAAGGCAGGTGGTTGCCGTATTCGTCAACGATGCTCGACGTATTGTTGGGCATCACCTCGTTGAGCTTGATGTTCTTGGCGCCCTGGCCCCACGTCGTGAGGCTCACCATGACAAGCAAGGCCGTCAATAGGTTGGTACGTTTCATGAAAAATTTATAATGTTTGTCGTTGGATGTCAACCGCAGAAGAAGAGCACAAGAAGTTGCGCCGTGAGGATGCGGAGGAACATGCTTAAGGGATAGACAGTGGAATAGCCGACGCCGGGGGCCTCGCGGGTGCACACCTGGTTGGCGTATGCAAGGGCGGGTGGGTCGGTGTAGGTGCCGGCGATCATGCCCATGACCATGAAGTAGTTGAACTTGTACCTCAACTTGGCCAAGGGGCCGATGATGAGGATGGGGATGACGGTGATGAGGAAGCCGGTATAGACGTATTTCAGGCCGTCGCCGGAGACGACGGTGTCCCAGAAACCGGCACCCGCCTTGATGCCCACGCTCGCGAGGAAGAGCACGAGGCCTATCTCGCGCAGCATCATGTTGGCGCTCGTCGTCGTGTAGGTCACCAACTTCACATGGTAGCCGAAGCGGCCGATGAGGATGGCGATGATCAAGGGGCCGCCGGCCAGGCCTAATTTCATCGGGACGGGCATGCCGGGGATGGCGATGGGAAGGCTGCCGAAGAGGATGCCCACCATGATGCCCACGAAGATGGTGGCGATGTTGGGGGCGTTGAGGCGCTTCACCGTGTTGCCCATCATCTCGGCCACGCGGTTCACGTTGTCCTCGGGACCCACCACCATCACGCGGTCGCCGACGTGGAAGTGGTGGTTGCGGCCGGCGAAAAGTTCGATGCCGTGGCGCGTGATGCGCGTCACGTTGACGCCATAGACGCTCGAGAAGTGCATCTTGCCCAAGGTCTTGCCGTTCATCGACGAGTTGGTGACGACGATGCGGCGCGACACCATCGGCTGCTTCTCCATCTCCACGTTCCAATCCTGCTCGATTTCCGGACCGATGAAGGCCTTGATGGGCTCCGCGTCGGCCTCGGCGCAGACGATGAGCACCTCGTCGCCCACGGAGAACACCGTGTTGCGGTTGGGAACGCTCACCTGACCCTCGTGGAGGTAGCGCGAACAGACGAAGTCGCGGTTGAGGAACTCGCTGATTTGCATCAATGTGCGGCCGGCGAGGTAGGAGTTGTTCATGCGAAGGTGCATGATATGGGGCTTCTCATGGGGATTTTCGGCCTCCTCGTCCGACAGCTTCTGCTCCTCGTCCTCAAGACGGGCGCGGCAGATGTAGCGGACGGCGATGGTGGCGAGGATGATGCCGGTCACGCCAAGGGGATAGGCGCAGGCATAGCCGGAGGCAATCTGCGGGGCGTTGCCGTCGGTGAACACCGTGCCGATGGCCTCTGTTGCGGCACCAAGGCCGGGGGTGTTGGTCACGGCGCCGTAGAGCGTGCCTACCATCATCGGGAGGTTCATGCGGTCGGAGGTGTCGAAAAAGAGGTAGTAGCAGGCGAACATCACAAGGATGTTGAGTGCGATGGCGGCTGCGGACAGGCTGTTGAGCGTCACGCCGTCTTTCTTGAAACTCTCGAAGAAGCCGGGACCCACCTGCAGACCAATCATGAAGACGAAGAGGATGAGGCCGAAGTCCTGGCAGAAATTCAAGATTGTCGTGGGGGCCGTGAAATGGATGTGGCCTGCGACGATACCGGCAAACAACACGAAGGTGACACCAAGGGAGATGCCGAAGACTTTGATTTTGCCAAGATATACGCCGATGGCGATGACGATGGCATAGAGCAGCACCACATGAGCCACAGAGTCGGTGTCGGTGAAAAGATTGATGAGCCAGTCCATGATGAGTGATAGAAAACGATTTTGTGAAATCGGCTGCAAAATTACTCAAAAGATTGCACAAAATACCTATTTTTGAGCATTTTTTTAACATCCAAAGCAAGATTTCACTTTTTTTCGCTATCTTCGCATGCAAAAACAAAAAAAAGCATGGATATACCTATTTATATATTAGAGGAAAGGAAACTGAGGGAAAATTTGAGGCTCATCCAATCGGTGGCGCAGGAGGCTGGCGTGGAGGTGATTCTCGCTTTCAAGGCCTTCGCCTTGTGGAAGACGTTCCCCATTTTCAGGGAATACATCACCGCCACCACGGCAAGCTCCCTCGCGGAGGCAAGGCTCGCCCTGGAGGAGTTCGGGGCTCCGGCGCACACCTTCTCGCCGGCTTACACCGACTACGAGGTGGATGAAATCGCAAGGTGCTCGAGCCACATCACGTTCAACTCGCTCTCGCAATATGAGCGGATGGCTGACAGGGTGGTGACGGCCAACCCCGGCATCAGCATCGGACTGAGGGTCAACCCGCAGTACAGCGAGGTGGGCACCGCGCTGTACAACCCCTGTGCGCCGGGGACGCGCTTCGGGGTCACGGACAAGAAACTGCCGCAAAGGTTGCCAAGCGGCATCGAGGGCTTCCACTGCCACTGCCACTGCGAGAGCGGGTCCGACGTCTTCGAGAGGACGCTCCAGCACATAGAGGGGCATTTCGCACCGTGGTTCCCCCAACTCAAATGGGTCAACTTCGGTGGGGGGCACCTCATGACGAGAAAGGACTACGACGTCACGCGCCTCATCAACCTCATGAAGGGCTTCCGGAAGAGATACCCTTGGCTGAAGGTCATCCTCGAACCCGGGAGCGCCTTCGCCTGGCAGACGGGATGCCTCAGGGCCTCCGTGGTGGACATCGTGGAGGACGAGGGCATCAAGACGGCCATCCTCAACGTCAGCTTCACCTGCCACATGCCCGACTGCCTCGAAATGCCTTACCAACCGGAGGTGAGGGGAGCAGAGGCGCTGCCGCTCCAGGAGGCCGACAAGGGGGAGCCTTGCGTCTATCGCTTGGGTGGAAACAGTTGCTTGGCGGGAGACTTCATGGGCTCCTGGCGCTTCCCGCAGCCTTTAAAGATAGGTGACGACGTCATCTTCGAGGACATGCTCCACTACACCACCGTAAAGACCAATATGTTCAATGGCATCTCGCACCCGGCCATCGCCCTCCGCCGCCTCGACGGCTCCCTCCAGATGCTCCGCGATTATTCCTATCAGGACTACAAGGCCCGCATGGACTGAGAGGATTGCTCTAGATGCTCTAGATACTCTAGATACTCTAGATACTCTAGATGCTCTAGATGCTCTATCCCCTTTTTCAAAAAAAATAAAAAAAATCGGCCAAAAAATTTGTGGGTTCAGAAAAAAGCATTACCTTTGCAACCGCATTTAGAGAAATGCTCCTTGGACAACCAAGGAAACGCGGTAATAGCTCAGTTGGTAGAGCACGACCTTGCCAAGGTCGGGGTCGCGAGTTCGAGTCTCGTTTACCGCTCATGTCTTGGATAAAAGCCAATATGACGACAGTCAGCAAGCCCAGGTGGCGGAATTGGTAGACGCGCACGTTTCAGGTGCGTGTGTAGAGATACGTGCAGGTTCGAGTCCTGTTCTGGGCACCAGTCTTTATCCAAGGCATTACATGATGGAGAGGTGGCGGAATTGGTAGACGCGCTACTTTGAGGGGGTAGTGTCAATTGTGACGTGGGAGTTCGAGTCTCCTCCTCTTCACCATAACGATTTTTCTTGTTGCGGTAATAGCTCAGTTGGTAGAGCACGACCTTGCCAAGGTCGGGGTCGCGAGTTCGAGTCTCGTTTACCGCTCTTTTTTTTAGGATAAGAAAAACCCAATCAATGAATTTATATATTAGATATTTTGACAAGGAGACATTGGTATATAGTGCCGATGAAGCCATTGATTTTCTCTGCTCCATACCCGACGTGGGCATGAACCCACAAATAGAGGCGGACGTGAGAGAGTATATTGACAGCGACGTATATTATCCTAAACGTTACAAGGTCAGGCCGAGAGTTTATTTCATTATCATCAAGACGGAAGCCTCGACCATGCTCGACTTCAAACAGAAAAAAGCGCTTCGCTCCAACCCCATGCCCATGCAGGGCAACGACAGGAAGGTCAATACCAACATTGCCGTCAACAGGCTCAACGAGGAGAGGCAGGGATGGTATGAGGGCGCTCTCGACTTCAAGAGGGTCGTCATGATTGCCGCCACCGGAAAGCATGAATACCGTGACACGCATTTCGTGGCAAGGTGCAAGGCGCTCTCCGGCCTCGACTGCTACAACCGCATCGTGGAGCATCTCAGGGACAGGGTGGACAGCAGAAGCCAATTCCCCTCGGCCAAGGGGAAGAACTTCAAGTTCAAATATCTTGGCATGTGGAAATAATTTTTAGATAGGAGGAACGCTGCTCATGAACAAGGTCATGCTCATTGGAAACGTGGGAAGGGAGCCCGACGTAAGATATTATGACGCCGACCAGGCTGTGGCAACTTTCCCATTGGCAACGACGGAAAGAGGATACACGCTGCCTAACGGAACCAACGTGCCGGAAAGAACCGACTGGCACAACATCGTGCTGTGGAGGGGACTGGCCAAGGTGGCTGAGAGATATGTGCACAAAGGGGACAAAATCTATGTCGAGGGGAGACTGAGATACAGAAACTACGACGACCAGAAGGGCATGAGAAGAAGCATCGCGGAGGTCATCGTGGAAAACATGGAACTGCTCTCCCCAAAACCGCAACAGCAGGACAAGGCAGAGGCGCACCAGCCGACTGAAGTGAGGCAGAACGACACTGCGAATGCTGACGGGGAACTGCCCTTCTGAATCCTTTTCCGGCAACTGTGGAATACATAGGCTTCTTAAATCAAACATTGCAGGAGGTGCATCTCGTCGCTCCCACATTCAGCGTGGGGGTGGCTGCCGTATTGGCACTCGCCCTGCTCTTCCTGTCGGGATTTGCAAGCGCGTCGGAAATCGCTTTCTTCAACCTCTCGCCAAATGACATCAACGAACTCGACACGGAGAAAAACCAACCCGACAAAAAAATACAACTGCTAAGGGACGACAGCGAGAGAACACTTGCCACCATACTCATCACCAACAACCTGGTCAACGTCACCATCATCATGCTCTGCAACTATGTCTTCGCCAATACCGTGGACTTCGGAAAGGCGATATGGTTGCAGTTCATCTGCATCACCATCTTGCTCACCTTCCTGCTCCTGCTCTTCGGGGAAATCATGCCCAAAGTGTATGCAAGGCAGAACTCGCTGAAATATTGCAGAAGGGCGGCGGGTACCATCATGGGCCTCAGAACGCTCTTCTGGCCCGTCAGCTCCATCCTCATGGGGAGCGGTGCATTGGCTGCGAAAATCGTCCAGAAGGAGACACACGTGCTCAGCGTGGACGAACTGGAGCAGGCCCTCGAACTCACCGACAAGGAGGACATCAAGGAGGAGCAACGCATGCTGGAGGGAATCATCCGCTTCGGTGACGAGACGGCAAAGGAAATCATGACGCCAAGGCAGGACATCGTCTCGCTGAGCCTGAAGGATGACTTCAACACCGTGCTCAACTGCATCGTGGAAAACAACTACAGCCGCATCCCTGTCTATCAGGGCAATGCGGACAACATCAGGGGCGTGCTCTATATCAAGGACTTGCTGCCTCATATCGGGAAGACGGCTTCCTTTAGGTGGCAAAGCCACATCCGGCCGCCGTATTTCGTGCCGGAGACAAAGAAAATCGACGACCTGCTCAGGGAATTTCAAGAGAACAAGGTGCACATCGCCATCGTCGTCGATGAATTTGGGGGGACAAGCGGCCTCGTGACGCTCGAAGACATCCTCGAGGAAATCGTTGGGGAAATCCATGACGAATACGACGAGGAGGAGAAGCATTTCACCAGAATCAACCAAAATACTTATATCTTCGAGGGAAAAACGTCTCTCTCCGACTTCTACAAGACGCTCGACATCGACGACGACTTCGCCGACGTGGAGGGGGATGCCGACTCCATCGCAGGACTGCTCCTCGAACT
>CADBBP010000063.1 GCA_902792855.1 uncultured Prevotellaceae bacterium | reverse complement strand
TGTAATCCTTTCAAAGAACGATTTGCTGTCGGTTGGAGGGCTTCCGTCCGAAAGCGGATGCAAAGGTAGGCATTCCATACCGACCCACCAAACTTTTCGCGGGAAATTTTCAGAAAAACGCGAAAGTTTTCGCGATTCTTGACCAAAATCAAGTCATCATTCCTCCTTGATGGTAGCGCGTATGACTCTGATGTCCTCTTTTGGCTTGTTGGCGTCGTCTGTTTCCACGGCTTGCATCCTCTGCACGACATCCATGCCCTCCACTACTTCTCCGAAAACAGTATAGAGTCCGTCAAGGTAGGGTGTCCCTCCTTTTTCTGTGTAGGTATTGACAACTTCAGGCGTGGACTTGTATTTGCCGTTGAAGACGGAGTCAAACTGGTGTATGTAGTATTCAGCTGTAGGTTTGTTGAGATCCCATCCGTAAATGATGTAAAATTGTGAGGGCGACGACCTGTGCTCCGGGTTTTTCTCGTCGCTCTCCCTTGCAGCCGCCACGGCTCCCCTCTTGTGAAAGAGTGCCGGGTAGCAAATTTCCGCAGGAATGGTTTGCAGGGGTTGCTCCACTTTCTGCTGACGAGCCGGCGTTCTTGAATTGCGCTTTGCCGGAGTTGGGGGAGCCGGTGGCTCCTGCTTCGTGGTGAGGTCACCTGTCTGCACCATGAAATCCTTGATAACACGGTGGAAGAGCAGGCCATCGTATTTTTTCTCCTTTACGAGGCGGATGAAATTGTCGCGATGCAGCGGTGTGAGGTTGGAGAGGGCGATGGTGATATTGCCCATCGAGGTCTCAAAGAGCACTTTAGTCTGCATGGTATCGGCTGGCTCCTGAGCCGCCATGGGCAGTGCGAGGAGCCAGACGAGGAGCGAAAGCAGGTTGTTGCGTTTCATATTCAATAAGTATGGTCGTCGGTAGCCATTTCCTCACGGTCGATTTTCTTCTTGTCGATGGCCCTCCAAGCATAGACGATATATGCCAAGACAAACGGTATGAGGAAGCTCACATAAGTCATGGTGGTGAGTGTAAACTCGCTGCTGCAACTGTTGGCCAGCGTGAGGCTGCTCTGCAAGTCAATGTTGGAAGGATAATATGCCGTATTGTTCCACCCAGCGCAGAGGAGGAGGCACAACACCACCAGCACCACGCCGATGCCTCCTGGCCAGATGCCCTGGATGTATGCCGCATTGGTGACCGTCTTGTATATGGCAAAGAGGAGGAGGCACACTCCCACGAGCAATACGATGAGCACATACCACATGTCGAGGAGGTTGTGGAGGTATTTCATTGGCTCCATCACCACGAGTCCCGTTGCGGGGTCACAGGCATATCCCTCTTTGAAGAGTGTTCGTATGAGAAATGCGAGGAAGAGAATGAGGAACACACCTGCCGCATAGACGAGGCGTTTCCTGGCCCTTGCGCGAATGTTGGCATCGTCCACATTATTTATAATATATAAGATGCCGAGGATTCTTGCGAGGAAAAAGACAGCGAGGCCGAAAACCAAGTTCCAGGGGTCGAGCAGGGCATCGAGGCCGTTGCTGGCGTTGGCCCACTGGCTGATGACGGGTTGCAAGCTGTCGGTGATGTTCATCTTGTTGACAGTGAAATTGGAGCCATTGAAGAAAGTTGCTACAGCCCCACCGAGGAGCAGCGGTCCGAGAATGCCGTTGATGACGAGGAACCACTGGAAGAGACTTGGCCCGAAGATGTTGCCCAACTTGTTTTGAAACTCATAGCTCACCGCCTGTAATACGAATGAGAAGAGGATGAGCATCCACAGCCAGTAGGCCCCACCGAAACTGGTGCTGTAGAAGAGAGGGAATGATGCGAAGAACGCCCCTCCAAATGTGACGAGCGTGGTGAAGGTGAATTCCCACTTCCTTCCCGTGGAGTTGACAAGCATTTTTCTCTCCATATCATCTCCTGCAAGGCTGAAAATCATGGAGTTGGCACCTTGTACAAACATAAGGAAGACGAGCAGGGCTCCCAAGAGTGATACGAGGAACCACCAATATTGTTGCATGAACTCGTAAGTCATATCGTTGTCGTGTTAAGGAATTAATTCAAAAGTTGTAAATTCATCGTTTTCTGCGAGTTGTCATCTCACTTGCTGTATTCCGGCCCTTTCTTTATCTGCTTGCAGAGGATGCTGATTTCCACAGCGAGGAGTATGGTGAACAGCACGAGGAAGATGAAGAAGGTGAGCATGACTGCATTGGAAGAGAGGTTGCTCACTCCAATCCACGTGGGCAACATGTCCTGAATGGTCCACGGCTGGCGTCCAAACTCCGCCACGAGCCATCCAGACTCACTGGCGATGTACCCCAATGGCAGCAAAATGATGGCGGTCCATTTCCACCATTTTATCTTGGTGATGTCCTTCTTGTAGAAGAAGAAGAGTGTGACGGCGAAGAAGAGAATAAAGAGGCATCCCAAGCCCACCATGATGCGGAAGGTGTAGAAGCACAAGGGGATGAACGGCACGGTCTGCTCGGCATCCTTGATGTAACCATAGCCGAAATACTTCATGTTGTCGCCAATGACACTTGCCTTCTCGTCGAGAGCCGCCTTCTGACGAGCAGTGGGTTCTCCCTTCAACTCCGCCTTCAACTTGCGGTATTCTCCGAGAGCCTCGATGGCCACCCTACCCTTTCGCATCTTCTCACCCAAGGAGGGCTCCATCTCACCTTGCGCGTTGACATAACCGCCTCGGATGATGTCGTTGACGCCCGGCACGAAGCCGTTGAAGTCATGTGTGGCCATGAAAGCGAGCATGTGGGGTATGCCGATGTGCAACGGCGGCTCTCCCCCCTCCTCATATTGCGGCTGCTCAAAGGGGTTGACCCATGCGATGGCAGTGAGGCTCTGCCCCTCCGAACCATCGTAAAGAGCCTCCATGGCAGCAAGTTTCATAGGCTGCACCTTTGCCACGGTATAGGCAGAATGGTCTCCCGTGACAGCTGCGAGCAGGGAGGACACAAGTCCCACGATGGCAGCCACCTTGATGCTCTGCAGTGCCAACTGCCGCTCACGGTTTTTCAACAAGTACCAAGCGCTGACCGCCACGGTGAAGAGTGCTCCGATAATCCATGCCGAGGTGACGGTGTGGCAGAACTTGTCCACGGCGAATGGTGAGAAGGCGACATCGGCAAACGACGTCATCTCATTGCGCATCGTGTCGGGGTTGAACTCGCAACCCACAGGATACTGCATCCACGAATTGGCAACGAGAATCCACCAGGCAGAGAAGGTGGCTCCCAAGCCAGTGAGCCAGGTGGCAGCAAGGTGGAAGCCCTTGGAAACCTTCTTCCACCCGAAGAACATGACAGCCACGAAGGTGGACTCCATAAAGAAAGCCACAATGCCCTCGATAGCGAGCGGAGCGCCGAAGATGTCACCCACAAACCAAGAGTAGTTGCTCCAGTTGGTGCCAAACTCAAACTCGAGGATGATGCCGGTGGCTACACCCATGGCGAAATTGATGCCAAAGAGTTTCTGCCAGAACTTGGCGGCATCTTTCCAAAAGACATTACCCGTGCGGTAATAGATTGTCTCAATGATGCCCATGATGAGAGCCAGTCCCAATGTTAGCGGGACGAAGAGCCAATGATAGATGGCTGTGATGGCGAATTGCGCCCTTGCCCAATCCACCATGCTTGCATCGATGCTCATAAGGATGTTTTGCGTCATATCGTCAGATTTTTAGTTGATGTTCATGTCACTTCACTCGCCACTCCTGTCCACGAGTTGCTGCCCTACGAACTCCGCCTCCTGCCCCTCAGGTGCGTTCTGCTTGATGAAATTTGGGAAGAAGAAGAGTTTGAGGATGACAAACATGATGAAAAGCTTGACAAGGATGACCGCCCAGAGCGTGCGCCCCAGTGTCATGTGCTTGAAGCCGTCGTAATACAAATCGAAGACTTTGTATATGAACCCTGTCTTTCTCATGTTTTCCAGGAAAAAAAGCGTGCTTTACAATTATTGGCCAAAAATAAGAAAAAAAATCCAATATTATAATGTTTTCCACGAAAAAATTGTGAAATGTGAACAATTTGTTTTTTTTAACGAGAATGAGTTTGCAAAAAAAGGCAAAAGGCATAACTTTGCACACAAAGAATGAGGATGGGAGGCTTTTTGGCCTCCTTAGTTCATAGAAAAACTATTCTGATGAAAACAAACATCTTTTACAAGCTTGGAATCCAACACCCAAGTTCACATTTCCCATCGTGCTGTCTGCTCGCCTTTCTGCTGACATTCACCCCACTGCTTGCCACCGCCCAAGAGGTGCTCACACTTGAGGCTTGCCAACAGTTGGCGCTGGAAAACAACAAGCAGCTGGTAGTGGCGCGATTAGGCAAGGATGTGGCCTCCAACCAACTGCTTGCCGCCCGCACCAAATACCTTCCCCGTGTGGACGCTATCGCCGGGTATGAATTGACAAGCCGTGAAATGTCCATACTCAACAAGGAGCAGAAAAATGCGCTCAACAATCTTGGCACAAGTGCCGTGAGCAGTGCCTCCCAACTGCTCACCAACATGGTGCAGGACGGCCTCATCAACCCCCAGACGGCGCAGCAACTGGGCCAGCAATTAGGGAAGATGTCGCCAACCCTCGCCTCCATGGGCAACGACCTTGGCGCGAGCATCCGTCGTGCCTTCCGCACCAACAACCGCAACATGATGGGTGGCTCGGTGATGGTGAGTCAACCCTTATACATGGGAGGGAGCATCAACGCACTTAACCAAATGGCGGAAATCAACACCCATGTGGCCGATGACAACTACGACCTTGTCACACAGCAGACACTCTTCGAGATAGAATCCACCTACTGGCTGGTGGTCTCGCTCAAGCAAAAGGAGCAGCTGGCCGACAGCTACCTCGAATTGGTGAAAAAGCTCAACGAAGACGTACACAAGATGATAACACAAGGTGTGGCGACACAAGCGGAAGGTCTCAACATAGGCGTTCGCCTCAACGAGGTGGAGATGAGCAAGATGCGCGTGGAGGACAATGTGGCGCTGGCGAAAATGCTGCTGTGCCAACTCTGCGGCCTTCCCATGGACAAGCCCATCACGCTCGCCGATGAGGGGAAGGAACTTTCCGGGGCCATTGGCGATGCCTCACTGCCGGCCAATGTGGAGAGCGACCGGCCGGAGCTGCGCATGCTCTACCATTCCGTGGCCCTGGCCGAGCAGTCATCAAAACTCATCACTGCCACCTACTACCGCCCGCAGGTGGCACTCACCGGAGGGTTCCTGACAACCAACCCCAGCGTATATAACGGTTTCGAACATAAGTTCTACGGTGTGTGGAACATCGGCTTGCTCGTGCGCATGCCCCTGTGGAGTTGGAACGAAGGGCGCTTCAAACTCAACGCCGCCAAGGCAACCACCACCATCGCCGAGATGGAGCGCAAAGACCTGAGCGAGAAAATCAACCTCCAAGTGGAGCAGGAGCGTTTCAAGGTGCGCGAGGCCAACCGCCGCATGGAACTTGCCCAAAAGCATGTAGCCAGTGCGGAGGAAAACCTGCGCTGCGCCAATTTGGGTTTCCACGAAGGCGTGATGAGCCTCACCGATGTCATGGCTGCCCAAACGGCTTGGGAGAGCGCACACTCTCAAAAAATAGATGCAGAAATAGAAGTGCGCCTCGCACAACTGGGTCTAAGAAAAGCCATAGGTATCTTGGGGAGACCATAGGGCTATAGAGGATTTTAGAGGATTTTAGAGGATTTCATAGGATATCCTAGGACATCCTAGGACTTCCTAGGACTTCCTAGGACATTCTATGAAGCCGCTCTTATTTTTTCGTATTGACGATTTTGGTGGGAGCCTTATCTTTGTTTCTCCTATTGGTGACGGTGACGACGGCCTGTGCAAGGTTGATGAAAGCCTGGCCGGTGGCGGTGTCAATGTCTGTTGCTGCGGGCGCACCGCTGTCTCCACTCTCACAGATGCTCTGCACGAGGGGAATTTGCGCCAAGAGGGGGATGTTCATCTCCTTGGCGAGTTGCTTGCACCCTTCCTTTCCGAAAATGAAATACTTGTTCTCGGGAAGTTCGGCCGGTGTGAACCAAGCCATATTCTCCACGAGGCCGAGGATGGGCACGTTCACCTTTTCGTTCTGATACATGTCGATGCCCTTGCGAGCATCAGCAAGTGCCACGCTTTGAGGTGTGCTGACAATGACAGCCCCAGTGATGGCAAGCGTCTGCAGGAGTGTGAGGTGGATGTCGCTGGTACCCGGCGGTGTGTCGAGAATGAAATAGTCGAGCTCGCCCCAGTCAGCGTCTGCTATGAGCTGTTTTAGAGCGTTGCAAGCCATGGCCCCCCTCCACAGAGTGGCAGTCTCCGGGTTGACGAAAAAGCCGATGCTGAGAAGTTTGACACCATACTGCTCCACGGGTTCTATAAGGTCGCGCCCCTCCACATTGACTGCGTAGGGCCGTGCATCCTCCACCCCGAACATTTTGGGCATGGAAGGTCCGAAGATGTCGGTATCGAGAAGTCCCACCTTGTAGCCAAGGCGTGCCAGGGCGATGGCGAGGTTGGCGGCGACGGTGCTTTTCCCCACCCCTCCCTTTCCAGAGCTGACGGCAATGATGTTTTTCACGCCCGGCAGCATCTTCCCTGCCTCCGGCCTTGGCTTGGCCTTGTATTCCGGCGTGATGCTCACCTCCACTTCGGGGCTTACATGGAAATGTATGGCTGCCTCCGCCGCCTTGATTGTAGATTTGAGGAAGGGGTCGGTGTCTCTTGGGAAGATGATGGAGAAGCTGACACTCATACCGTCAATGCGGAGGTTGTCGGCCACCATCTCACTGTCAACCAAGTTTTTCTTCGTCCCCGGATAGGTAACGGTGGCCAATGCGTCGAGGATGAGTTTGGGATAGAGCGTCATTCCTTGCACTCCCCTCCCTCTGCCTGGCTCTTGCACTCGTGAGCCTCTTTCTGTATCACCTCTCCTGCGGCAAGTTTGCGAGCCGTGAAACCGAAGCCATTGAAAGCGTTGATGAGTTCCTCTTCAGAGGTTTTCTTGGCGTTGTACTGGATGGTGACCGTCTGGTCGGCAACGCTGGTTTCGACGGCCTTGATGCCCTTGATGTTCTTCAGGTTGTTTTTCACGCGGTTCTCGCAGTTCTTGCAGTGCATCTGCGGGGTTGTGGTCAGCACGAGTGTGCGGATGTCCTTTCCTGTCATGGCGGTTGTTGTCATGATGAGCAACAACATCATCAAAAATTTTCTCATTGTTCTTGATTTTTTTAGTTTTGCTGTGCAAAATTACACAATGTGGAGCAAACCATCAAGGATTTTTGGTTTTTTAAGATGGTCAGGGCTTCAACCTTTTCTTGATCCACTCCATCTGGAGGCGGTTGGTGGTGTCGGAAGTCCAGTGCTCATTGACGGGGGTGACGAGACTTTCCTTTTCGCATGCAAGGGTGTTCCACACAGCGTACGAGGTGGTAGGCGGACAAGTGTCATCGTTGAAACCCCATGTCAGGAAAGTGGGACATGTCACGTGTCGGGCGAAGTTCACCACGTCGTAGTAGGCCATGGTGCGCATGTTGGCCTCGGTATAAAACTCCTCCTTGAAATGCGGATAGCCAGAGGTGCCGCCCGTACTTCCGGCGGCCATGTCGCTCAGAGCCGGGTGGTTGGCCACGCAGAGGGTCACGCGGGGGTCAAGGGCTGCCGTGACGATGGCGAGTGCTCCTCCCTGACTTCCTCCCACCACGGCCACATTCCTGCCATCCCACTCCGGGAGGGAGCAGAGAAAGTCGATGCATCTCACCAGACCAAGATAGACGTGGCGCATATAGTAGTGATCGGGGTTGTCGATTCCCATCTCCAAGTATTCGCTGAAGGCGGAGCGCACGTCATCAAAATCCTTTTCATCAAGCGTGGGACGAAGGCCATGGATTTCCGTCACCAGACGAATCATTCCTTCCTGCTGGTAGTAGGTGCGTGTGTGTACCTCCTTGATGGTTTTCACCCCCGCGCCCGGAGGTGTCAGCACCACGGGATGCGCACCTTGGCGCGCGTTTTTCGGCATGAGGAGGTAGGCATAGAGCCAGTGACGACGGTCCACCTTCAATTTCACAAGGTAGGTATCCTGGTCGGCATCGCACAACTCCTCCACCCGCTCACGGGTGTAGTTCATGGGAGTCTTGTGGTTCTCTTCCACCGCACGGCTCCAATAGTCAGAAAAGTCCTTCGGTTCCTTGGTGAACGGCACAATCTTCTCCGGGGAGAAGCCCACCTTCACATGGTGTTGGCTCACGACACCGTCCACCTGGGCGGTGAGACGCAGGTCGCGGAAGCCCGGCGTGCGACTCGTACCCATGTCGATGGTGCCGCGACCGTGGCGCAGCATCACCTTTCCTGTCTTGTCGGCAGGGAGCATGTCGCCACCGATGGTATAACTCACCTCCACGTCGCATGGGATGCCATATTTGAACAACTGCACCTCCACCTTGGCACGCTCACCCGTCTGATAGAGCCAGTCGCCGTGGTCGGGTGTCGTCACCCAAAGGAAGTCATTGCGGTAAGGATAGTTCTCACCGTGGAGAGAAAGGAATGGGAGGAGGGTGACGAAGACAAATAAAACAATTCTTTCAGTCATATAACAGGTCTAAATGAGGTGAACATGCTACTTGGCTGTCTCCTTGGTGCTCCGCTTGTCTCTACGATAGGAGCGATATTCGTCGAGAGGTATTTCCACATCAGGCTCCACGAGTTCCCCTTGTGCCGGGAGTCGGAATTTCATATACTTGATGTTGAGCCCTCGCTCCATCCACATGTTCTCGTAGTAGGTGTGTATGGAGAGAATTTGCCTTGTGTCGTCGTCGATGCCTTCGGTGTGATAGAGGTCTTCCGTGCGGAAGAGCACCGGCAGATGGTTTTTCTCCACCATCAACGTGGTGTATGTGAAGAGAAACATGGAGTCGGTCTTGAGGTGCACGAGACCGTTGTTGATGAGGAATTTCCTGTATCTTTCAAGGAAATACGTGCTTGTGAGACGCTTGCGAGGATTTTTCATCTGCGGGTCGCTGAAAGTGAGCCACACCTCAGCCACCTCGCCCGGTGCGAAGAAGCGCTCGATGATTTCGATGTGTGTGCGCAGGAAAGCGACGTTTTTCAATCCCTCCTGCAAGGCCTGCGTTGCACCTGTCCACATCCTTGCTCCCTTGATGTCCACACCGATGAAATTGACCTCGGGAAACATGCGTGCCAAGCCCACGGTGTACTCCCCCTTTCCGCATCCTAATTCGAGCACGATGGGATGGTCGTTGTGGAAATACTGCTCGTGCCAATGGCCCTGCATGGTGAAAGGAACGTGTTCCACTACCGAATAAGGGTATTGGAACACGTTCTCATATTTTTCCATGTCGGCGAATTTCGCCAGCTTTCCTTTTCCCATTAAGCTAAGTAAGGGTTATCATTCAATGACGACGGTGGTCCACCCATGCTTGTCCTCCACAGTGCCATATTGTATGCCACGGAGCGTGTCGTAGAGTTTGCGCGAGATGGGGCCCGGCTCCGAACCGAACTCAAAGCGCTGGCCGGTGTCAAGGTCGTCGATATATGAAATGGGACTGATGACAGCTGCCGTGCCACAGGCTCCTGCCTCCTCGAAGGTGGCAAGTTCCTCCTCCGGGATGGGCCTGCGCTCCACCTTCATGCCCAAGTCCTCAGCCACCTGCATGAGACTCTTGTTGGTGATGCTGGGGAGAATAGATGTTGACTTTGGTGTGACGTAGGTGTTGTCCTTGATACCGAAGAAATTAGCTGCTCCGCACTCGTCCATGTATTTCTTCTCCTTGGCATCGAGATAGAACTCGCAGGCATAGCCTTTCTCATGGGCCAGGTTGTTGGCGAAAAGCGATGCAGCATAGTTGCCACCCACCTTGTACTTGCCAGTGCCAAGAGGAGCCGAACGGTCGTAGTCGCGGATGATGACATAGGGATTAGTGGAGAAGCCGCCCTTGAAATAGGGTCCCACGGGTGTGACAAAGATGAGGAAGAGATACTCCGAAGCCGGATGCACGCCCACCTGTGCCGATGTGCCAATGAGCAGCGGCCTTATGTAGAGCGTTGCCCCACTCTCGTAGGTGGGTATCCACTCCTGGTTGAGACGCACCACCTTTTTCACCATCTCCTCGAAAAGCTCTGTAGGAACCTCGGGCATCATGATGCCGCGGCATGTGCTCTGCAGACGGGCTGCATTCTCGTCCATTCGGAAGACCCTCACCTTCCCGTCAGGGCATCGGTATGCCTTCAGCCCCTCGAAAGCCTCCTGCCCATAGTGCAGGCAAGTGGCTGCCATGTGAAGGTTGAGATACTCATCGGAGCAGACCTCGATCTCGCCCCATTTTCCATCGCGGTAGTAACAACGCACGTTGTAATCGGTAGGCATGTAGCCAAACTTCAGGCTACCCCAATCCAAATTTTTCATATCCTTTCAATTTAGTTTGAATTTCAAATGCAAAGGTAATGAATTATTTGCAAAACGAGTACCAAGAAGGATTTTTTTTAAGGACTTTAAGGTCATTAAGGTCTTTAAGGACTTTAAAGTCTTTAATTCTCGCAAAGAGGCTGATATTTGGAGGAAAAGTATTACTTTTGCAGCCAAATATCATCCATTATGCTTGCTTTTGTCCCTTTCATTGTTCTCATTGGCCTGCTGACGTGCTGCATCAGCGTGTTTGGCAATGCCACGCTCGACGGTGCGAGCCAAGTGACGCTAATCATCTCCTCCGGCGTGTGCGTGCTCATCGGCTGGTGTACGAAACGCCTTTCCTGGGAAAACTTGGAGAAAGAGATGACCACCAAAGTGGCCAACTGCACACCATCCATCATCATCCTGTTGCTCATTGGCGCCATTGGCGGCACATGGATGGTGTCGGGCATCGTCCCCACAATGATTTACTACGGTCTCCAAGTGCTCTCGCCGGAGTGGTTCTTGGTGAGTTCGTGCCTCATCTGCGCCCTCATCAGCATCCTGATTGGTTCCTCGTGGACGACAATCGCCACGGTGGGCGTGGCATTGCTCGGGATTGGCAAGGCATTGGGTTTCTCCGACGGTTGGACGGCGGGAGCCATCATCAGCGGGGCATATTTCGGCGACAAGCTCTCACCCCTTTCCGATACGACGGTGCTGGCATCAAGCGTGGTGGGCACCCCCCTTTTCACGCATATCAAATACATGACGCAAACCACCATCCCCACCTTCCTCATCGCCATGGCCATCTTTTTCATCTCAGGGTTGGTGATGGATGTCGCCGGCACCAGCGATGTCACCCTTTTCATGGATGGCCTCTCAAATACATTTGTCATCTCCCCCTGGCTGCTTCTGGTCCCGGTGGCCACAGGCTACATGATTGCCCGCCGCTGGCCCTCGTTGGTGGTGCTGTTCCTGGCCACGCTCATCGCCGGGGTGACAGCCTTGTTTGTGCAACCGGCGCGCATCCAAGAGATTGCCAGTGGACAGACGGGGGCACTCGCCCTTTATGAGGGCGTGATGCGCACCTGCTACGCCTCCACCTCCATCTCCACGGGCGTGGAGGCCCTCGACCAACTGGTTTCCACACGTGGCATGGCCGGTATGATGCCCACCGTCTGGCTGATTATCAGTGCACAGGTCTTTGCAGGTGCGCTAACAGCTTGCGGTCAGTTGCACGACATCATGCGCGTCTTCCAACGGATGGTGAAAGGCACCACGTCACTCGTGGCCTCCACAGTTGGCAGTGCCATCTTCCTCAACGTGACGACCGCCGACCAGTTTCTTTCCATCATCCTCAGCAGTTCGATGTTCAAGGAGATGTATGCCAAGACGGGGCATGAGCCACGCTTGCTGAGCCGTTCGTGCGAGGATGGCGGCACGGTAACCTCAGTCCTCATTCCCTGGAACACATGCGGTCTGACCCAGAGCACCGTCCTTGGCGTAGCAACGCTGACCTACCTACCCTACTGCTTCTTCAACCTCCTCTCGCCCATCGTCAGCATAACGGTGGCCGCCATCGGTTGGAAAATCAAGGTGAATAAGAGCGTGAGCCCGGGATGAGGGGATTCCGGTATTCCGTTATTTCGTTATAACGTTATTCCGGGATGACGGTATTCCGTAATTACGTTATTCCGTCATGACGTCATCACGAAATCCCGCCCCCTCCCGAAGAGACTTCGCAGCCATCCCATGCCTTGTGTATGTCGTCGATGCCGATGCCCAAAAGGCGCATTTGACGGAAGAGTTCTGGCAACCGTTGCTCCATGAACTCCTTCTTCCTCCGAAGGATGATGTTGCGTCGCGCCCCCGGACTGACGAAATAACCCATTCCGCGCTTGTTGTAGATAATCTCGTCACGGGCAAGTTGGTCGTAGGCCTTCATGGCGGTGTTGGTGTTCACCTGCAGCAACACGGCATACTCCCTCACGCTTGGGATGCGCGAATCCTCGGGATATTGCCCGGCGATGATTTCATCGCAGAGCCGTTCTGCCATTTGCAAGTAAATGGCCTTGTCGTTGGTGAATGTCATATATTGGTCCATTTGGAGGTGATGAGTTGGAAACGCTTGAAGAGCCTGTAGCCCACGCAGTAGTTGAACACCGTCAGCAGCAAGGTGACCACGATTTTGACATATTCGGGGATGGAGACAGGTCCTACATGCTGAATGTATTTCACCATGATGATTGGGAAGGTGAAGAGCAAGATGAGTAGAACGGCAGAGACGACGGGGAAGTGGGCTTTTCTCAGCAATGTGGCACCGAGGATGTATGTAGAGCCAAGCCACAACATGATGACGAACGGTTTGCCAAAGCTCTTGATGCTACCTCCTTCCAACTCCCACATTTCCTTCACTGCGCTATGCCACCCATGGCCTATGGCGGCGTAAATCAGGGTGCGCAGGGTGTCACCTACGAGGAATGCGAGCATGATGCACAAGGGGGCCAACACTGCTGCATAGATGCAGGCGGAAACGTATTTCTCCATGTTCGTCGCCAGTTGGCCCATGCCGACCTTCACCATGCCGGGGTCGTCCAAATGGTTTCTCATAACATACATGAAAAACACTCCCATGGCCATGAAAGCCAGGCTAAAGCTAACAAACCATTTGAATAAAGAGTTCTTGTTTTCCAAGACATACCAGCACAAGGTGCGCCAGAATCTGTTGATATTGAAATTTTCCATAATCGCTTCTATTTTAAAGGTGTTGACTAATCGGTTTTAGAATTGATTGACTTTGCCCATGGTGACGGCATTGAAGAGCAGTTCGAGGTTGAGCGGGGTTTCCACTCCCCCTTCCTTTCGCATGCTCACCACGGCGTTGCCCTGCATGGAAGGTTCGGAGTAAAGCACGTCATCGAGCGGCATACCGGGCATGCGGTACTCAAAAGCGTAGCGCTGGCAGATGTCTTCCACGGAGGCGTTGAGCAAGAGGCGGTGAGATGATGAGGATGCGGTCGTCCGACATGTTGCCAGCCACCACTTTCCTGAACTGCATCTTCGAAGGGATGTCGAGGCCGTTGGTGGGTTCGTCCATCAGTAATAGACGCGTGCCGGCAGCCAGTGCGAAACTCATGAACACCTTCTTCTTCTGACCCATGGAGAGGGCATCGAGTTTGAGGGAATGAGGAAGTTCGAAATCGGCGAGGCATTTCTCCAGCACCTCACGGTTGAAACGGGGATAGAAAGGCTCATTGATCCGCACATACTTGTCGAGTGTCATGGCAGGAAGGTCGAACTCCTCCGGCACGATGAAAATCTCCTCCAGCGTAGAGGGCACACGCTTGAAAGATTCCACGCCGTCAATGCTCACCTTGCCACTACAGGGTCGCAATAGTCCGGAAATGAGATAGAGCAGCGTACTTTTACCCGTACCGTTCTTGCCCAAGAGACCATAGATGTTGTTCTCGCTCAGTTGCAGGCTGAAATCTTGCAATACCATCTCTTTCGACCCTGCATATCGGAAG
Organism: uncultured Prevotellaceae bacterium; assembly: GCA_902792855.1. Taxonomy (GTDB): domain Bacteria; phylum Bacteroidota; class Bacteroidia; order Bacteroidales; family Bacteroidaceae; genus Prevotella. The sequence goes on along the minus strand of CADBBP010000063.1, from coordinate 15,847 downwards.
GATATGTTCTGAATGTCTATCATATTTGTTTATGTTTGATTTGACTATATTAGTGTACTACTTTAATAGTACACTGCAAAAGTATGATGTATTTTTCAATCCACCAAATTTTTTAGAAGAAAAATGCGTCTGCAAGTTGTTTTTTAACATTTGCGCCATGGCATCCTGCAAACATCTGAGCAAAAAGTATAGGAATGACAAGCAAAAAAACGCCAAGAGACCTGCCTCTTGACGTTGGAAATGGGAACACCTATAACTGAAAGCCTTATCGGGTGCCCCAAAAAAAGGCGCCTCTTGCGGAGGCGCCTTATAGATGTTGAATGTGTGTCGATTAACGGATCTCAACAGTAGCACGACGGTTGAGCTCGAACGGTGAGAGGATGTCCACACCACCCTTGCCAACAGCAGTGATCTTGTCGCGGCTCACACCCATGCCAACGATTTCCTCAACGACGGTCTTAGCACGCTCGTCGGAAAGCCACTGGTTGTGGTCGGGCTTGCCAGTAGCGCTGTCAGCGTAACCGGTAACGAGGAGGTTGGAGTTGTTCTCGAGAGCGAACTTAGCAACGGTGCGAACGTCCACCATGTCGCGAGAGTAGGAAGGACCGCTCTTTGTCTTGTCGCAGTAGAAGAACACGGTAGCAGGAGCAGCGATACCCTTGACAATGGGTTTTGGCTCCGGGCACTTGTGGTTCTTGATAAGGTTGTTCAGACGGTCGATCTCAGCGTTGGCGTCATCCAGCTGTCCGTTGAGAGCGTCAATCTGTGACTGGTGGAGAGCCTTGATGGCAGCCAGATCAGGCACCTTGTCCCATGTACCCTTGCCCAGGTTGAAGGTCAAACCAAGCTCGGCATAGAGGAGGTTGTCGTGGCTGTCCCATCCACGGTGACCCGGGTCAAGAATGATGTCGTCGCGGTCGATGTCGGTCTCGATACGATTCCAACCAAGTTCGACGTTGAGCAAAACCTTCTTGCTGAGACGGAACTCATTCAAGATACCGAAGTTGAGGTCCATGGCATAGCGATTGTAAGTCATGGAACGTCCAACGCCACCACCTACGAACGGAATGAAATTCCACACGCGGTCGGGGTTGTAACCACCAAGCATATTGCTCACGTTGAAGAGGATCTGCTCGTTGAGCAACCAGAACTTGTTGAACTTGCTGGCGTCGTTGCCAGCGATACCGCGTACCTGACGACCCCAAATACCCATGAGTTTGGTACGGAGACCGAGACCCGGTGTGAACCACTTACCAATGGCGATAGAAGCTCCGGGGTTTGAACGGAAGCCCTCGAGAGGACTGATGTCCAAGTCCTGTCCGTGCTCCTCAGCGGAATACCAAGCATTCCACTGACCGCCGACCTGAATGAACCAATTGCTCCAGAATGAATTTGTAGCCACGCTGTATTTCAGTGTGGGATCATCCTGTGCACTGGCTGAAAAAGACACGCCGACCAAAGCCAGCATCATTAATAGTTTTTTCATAACCTTTTATGTTTTTAAAAATCAAAAAATAATTATTATCGTTATCTACCTAATCTTTTCCGCCGCAAAGATACTATTTTTTTTCAAATATTATTATTGTTTCTTAAGATTTTTTTTGGTTTTTCCCCCAAAAAGGTGAATTTCTTGAGAAAAATCATCTTTTAGGGCCATTTCAAGCAAACAAATGCTCGATTTCCTCTTGTCGAAGTATGGCAAGAATTGTTTTTCCATCGGGTGTCATATTGACATTGGAGCAACTGAAAAGTCGGTTGACAAGGCTTTCCATCTCCTCGTTGGATAGCACCTGTCCCAGTGGGATGGCAGCCCCCCTTGCCAGTGTCAAGGCCACGGCGGCATCCACCTCCTCCTTGGGCCTTCCTGTCTTTTCCTTCGCCGCCTGGATGATTTCCCGAAACATGGTTGTGGGGTCCATGCCCGCTATGTCTGCCGGCACGCCGTCGATGGAAAAGGAACCGCCGCCCAAGTCGGAGATGGAGAACCCCACCTCTTTCAATTCGGGCACGATGTTCCTCACCAATTCGGCCTCTGCTGGTGGATAAGTCACGATGTCGGGGAAGAGGATGCTCTGCGAGGCCCAACGGTGATGCTTGATTCTTTCGAGGTACTCTTCGTAAAGCACTCGGAGATGCGCCCTGTGCTGGTCGATGACCATCAGCCCGGACTTGACAGCGGTCATCACCCACTTGCCCTTGTATTGATAGTGTGCAGGCGACTTCTCCTCGATGACGCCCTCCGTTTCCTCCCCCTCCTCCGGATTGTCGAAGAGCGAGCGCTCCTGTGTCTCCGTGTTGTCTTTCTGTGGGAAGAGTTCCTCCCAATTTTCGGCGTTGGAAGCCTCCCGTCTCATTTCGGGGGCCTTGAAAGGGTTGTATTTCGGGTTGACGCCCAGTGAAGGTGTTTGGAGCGTCCCTCCCTGTCCAAAAATGGGGATGTCGGGTTTCCCCTCTGTGTCGAAGTCGATGGTCGGCACATCGTTGAATTTTCCAACGGCATCCTTTACGGCTGCTGCGAGGATTTGCCAGATGGCCTGCTCGTTGTCGAACTTGATTTCTGTCTTGGTGGGATGTATGTTGACGTCGATGTCAGCCGGGTCGATGTCGAAATAGATGAAGAAAGGCACTTGCTCGCCCTGAGCCACAAGCCGCTCATAGGGTGCCATGACAGCCTTTGCGAAATATGGATGGCGCATGTATCGACCATTGACAAAGAAGAACTGATGCGCGCCTTTCTTCTTCGCCGCCTCCGGCTTGCCTACAAAACCATTGATGCGGCAGAGTGTCGTGTCCACCGAGATGGGCAGGAGGTCTTGGTTGAGCCGTTTGCCGAAAACATCGATGATGCGCTGCCGCAGTCCGGCCGGCCTGAGCGCCAAGAGTTCTGCACCGTTGCTGTGGAGGGAGAAGGCCACGTCGGGATATACGAGTATGATGCGCTCGTATGCAGCGAGGATGTTGTTGAGCTCCGTGGCGTTGGACTTGAGGAATTTCCTCCTTGCCGGCACGTTGTAGAAGAGGTTGTCCACCTTGAACTGGCTCCCCACGGCGCATTGCACCGGCTCTTGCGAGATGAAGCGTGAGGCGTGGATGGTGGTGACGGTGCCCACCTCGTCGGCGGCCATGCGTGTGGTCAGTTCCACCTGGGCCACGGCGGCGATGGATGCCAGGGCTTCCCCTCTGAAACCCATGGTGTGAAGGTCGAAGAGGTCGTCGGCCTTCTTGATTTTCGACGTGGCATGGCGTTCGAAGGAGAGCCTGGCGTCGGTGGGCGACATGCCGCAGCCATCGTCGATGACGAGGATGGAAGTCCTCCCCGCATCGGTCACCATGACATGCACCTCATGTGCACCGGCGTCGAGCGCGTTCTCCACCAGTTCCTTCACCACCGACGCGGGGCGTTGTATCACCTCGCCGGCAGCAATTTGGTTGGCCACGGAGTCGGGCAGCAGTTGTATGATGTCACTCATGTGAGGGCGTGCTGTTTTAGAATGAATATTTCTTTTTCATGCTTACCTGCGCAAGGGAATCTGCCTCATGCGCCGTGAAAGGGCCTTGGGCGTGGCTGTGCCTCCATCACTTCCACCTCTCTTGTCGTGGCGCCCTTCAATATAATAGATGTCATCCTTGTTGGCGGGACGTATGTAGTCATACCACCCGAAATTGGGCAGCCGGTCTTTCGACGGCGGTATTTGCGTCATGGGGTATAGCACCCCCTCCGACTTGGAGGCCCATATCTTGTCCAAGCGACGCTCTTCGCTGAGAAACATTCTCATGGTGTCGGTCTCCATGTACACCATGCCGATGAGCGACGTGTCGCGGTCCTCCACCGGGTAATACACGGTCTGCACGTTGCCCACCGCCTCGCTCATGCGCATCTTGCCTTGGTCGAAATAAGCGTTCATCCGCTGGGAGGCCACCTGGTTGTAGTACACCTTTCCGGGATGCTCGTGGTCGTTCATCTGCTCGATGGAGAGCGCCCTCGACATGACGTTGGCCTCACGCACGGTGGAATCGGCCATGAACACCTTGATGCTGTCGCCCAGCAACTGCCTGGTGGCGTTCCACACGATGGGGTCGAAATACATGGTCAGCGTGGAGTCCTTGGAATTGAGCACGAGCGAGTCGCACACCGCCTGCACGTCGTTGCGGAACAGCCTCACCTTGCGGTAGCAGTGTACCTTGCGATAGACGGAGTCGGTATTGATGTAAAAGGTCTCGAGCCGGATGGTGTCGGCGTGCATGTAAAGGGTGTCCTTTTGTGAGAAGTCGATGAACACGGGATTTCGTGTAGCCAACCCGATGCCAGATGCCTCGTTGTAGTCCACGGCGTCGGCCACGAGTTGGTTTTTGTTCTTGTGGTCCACATAGTCCACCTTCCCCAGTCCCCTGCTGATTTGCTTCTCACTGTCATAGAAGAGGCTGTCGCCGGAGATGGAGCGAGTGTCGGTGACAATGCTCGACTTGTCAAAAAGTTCCACCTTGTTGGTCTTCATATAGAAAAGGCAGTTGGTGGTTTCCACGTCATACCCGTCCTTGATGGAATGCACGACGGACTTTTTCCACGACGGTGCGCTTCCGGGGTTGACTTTTGTCACCCCTCCCCTTACGTGCGCCCTGTCCTGCCGGGAGTCATATAATAAGGTGTCAGTTTTAATAATGTGTGTTTTGGTTTTCAGCGTAACGTCATAGAAGAATTCGGCCTCCTTGGAGTTGAGGTTGTATTTTCCCCAGTCGCTGCTGAGCGTCATGCCCTTCACCTTGTCTTCATAGTTGCCCCCTTGGTCATAATAGACGATGTCGAATTTCTGGTCATAAACGAGGTTGTCGGTGTGCAGTTGCGAAGTTTTCCGGTGCACCACGACGACGTTGTGCTGTGCATGCACCATCTCTGCGTTACCATCGTAGAGGGCGGTGTCGCAACGTATTTCGAGCGTGTCGCCCTGATACATCCTCACGTGTCCGTAGGCCTCGAACTTGTTTTCCACCTGCTTGAAATAGGCGCTGTCGCACATCAGGGTGGAGCCTTTATGACGGAATTTCACGTTTCCCCTGACGATTTGCTTGTCGCCGAGGCGAAACTTGTCGTAATAGAGCGAGTCGGCATGGTCGAGGTAGATACGGTCGTCCTCCACCCTTGCGTTTTTACGCTGGCCCATGGCAGGCAATGTCACACAAAGCGCAAGCAGGCACAAGATCATGGCAAGCATGGTCCTGTGCCGGCATCCAAGTGCGATATGTCGCTTGCCGGGTCTCATTTCACCCAGCCTTGGTATTGGAACTTGCAGTCCTTGTATCGGTCGTTCATTCTCACGTAGGTGTTCTTGAGTTTGTTGGCCACCCATTCGTCGAGCATCTTCTCTCTCTGCTTGGCCAGCACGACATCCTTCATGACCTGGAAGTCCTCGGTGATGGTGGCGCGGTGCCCTTCCACACGGCTCTTGAGCTTGATGATGGCCACGACGGTCTTCCCGCGACTGTTGACCATCTCGAAAGGCTTCGACACCTCGCCCACCTGCAGACTCTCCACCGTACGAGCCACCTCCGTGGGCAGGTCTTGCATGCGGAACTTGGAGGTCCGGGTGCGGTCCTCGGTGGTATTGGCCATCAGTCCGTGGTTGCTCTTGGTGTCCTTGTCGTCGGAGAGGTATGTGGCAGCATCATCGAAAGAGAATTTCCCCGCCCTTATCTCGTTGGCCAAGGAGTCGAGCTGGTTGGAAGCCTCGTCGAGAGCCTCACGGTCCACCTTGGGTTTGAGGAGGATGTGCCTGACATTGATGCGCTCTCCACGCTTGTCGATGAGTTGGATGATGTGGAAGCCAAACTCAGACTCCACGATTTTGGAGATTTTGTTGGGGTCGGTGAGGTTGAATGCCACGGATGCGAAGGTGGGGTCGAGCACCGCCTTTGGCGTGTAGCCTATCTCACCACCCTGTCGTGCCGAACCGTCCTCGGAGTAGAGGCGTGCGAGCGTGGCGAAGGTGGTCTCGCCCTTGTTGACGCGGTCGGTGAACTCACGCAACTGGTCTTTCACCCTGTTCACTTCCTCGACCTTCACCTTGGGTTGGCGTGTAATGACCTGAACCTCAACGGTGGTGGGCACCATGGGGAGGCTATCCTCGGGGAGGTCTTGGAAATAGCGCCTCACCTCTGCCGGCGACACCTTGATGTCCTGCACGAGTTGCATCTTCATCTTTTGGATGAGTTCGCGGTTTTTAAATTCGTCGTGCATGGACTGCCTCATCTGGGCGATGCTCATCTTGCGGTATTCTTCGAGTTTCTCCTTGGAGCCGTCGGCCAGCTGTATCCAGTAGTTGATTTGCTCGTCGATGCTCTGTGTGATATCCGACTCTGTCACCTCGATGCTGTCAATGGCCGCCTGGTGGAGGAAAAGTTTCTGCACGGCGAGTTGTTCGGGTATGACGCAATCGGGATTGCCATCCCACCTGACACCCTCCGTCTCCGCCTGGAGGCGCAGAGCCTCGATGTCAGACTTGAGTATGGGTTCGTCTCCCACCACCCACACCACCTCGTCGATGACGCTGCCCTCGTTCACCTCGGCAGTGGTTGCCGTGGCGGTGTCGGCCGGCTCGTCGTTGAGATGTGCGGATGCGCCGAAGTGATGCATGGCTGCTCCCAAAGGAGCCATGGCCGTGATGAGTGCTGCCAGTGCCAATGTTCTCAGCCTGTCCATTTTTCAGTGCTTCGTTGGTCAATGTTTGTTGACGGTGGCCACCACATCCTGGTTCACCTTCACGTCATATTTCTTACGCAGTTGTGCCACCCATTCCTTCTCTAAAAGGTCTTGGTAGTCGGCCACGACCTGGCCCTTCACGTCGGTATATTCCTTCGGAGCCTTGATCACCTTGCCGAATGTGGCGTCGATGGGATAGTCAGGGTTGGTTTTCACCTCCACGCCCTTTTTCTTGAACACCTCCCTGTCCACGAGTGGGTTGTCGCCAGCCTTGAAGAGGCCCTTCTCCACGCGGATGCGCTTCACGGAGTCGGCATTGAAGGTGGTGCGCAACTTCTCAGCCCATTTGTCAAAGGCGAGTCCCTTGACGCATTTCTTCACCGCCTTGACGTCGGCGGCATCCTTCACATGGTAGGCGATGCCCTTGAAGCGGGGGGCGTCCCAGGTGTATTTCTTCTTGTTCTTCTTGAAGAAGGCTGCCAGTCCGGCCTCGTCCTTCTGGGCCTTCTCCCACACTTCGCGGTTGCTGATTTCAAAGAGCAGCAGTCCATCGTGGTACTCGCGGATGAGGTTGGCCATGTCGCTGTCGTTGGCAGAGAGTTCCTCGGCGCGGGCTTCAAGCAGTTTCTCTGTCGATTCGTAATTGTTGGCATTCTTGTAAGCCTCTATCTTCTCGTCGATGATTTGGTCGCGAATGCCCCTTCTGTCGATGAAGGTGATGATGTCGGTCTTGACGGAGTCGTAAGGCACGAAGTTTTTCTTGTCGTCGAGTCTGATGATGTGATAGCCGAAGTCGGAGAGCACGGGTTGGCTCACCTGTCCGATGTTGAGGGAATAGACAACTTTCTCAAACTGCGGCACAGTCTGCCCTGGTTGTATCCATCCTATTTCCCCTCCATTGACCTTTGAGCCCGGGTCGTCGGAATGTGCTTTGGCCAGTGTGGCGAAGTCGGCCCCTTGGCTGATGGCCTGGTAGATGGAGTCTGCCTTCTGCTTGGCCTTCTCCCTCTTTTCCTCCGTATCGCGCTGGTTGACAGCGATGAGTATGTGAGCCGGCTTTGCCAGTCCACCGAGGGAGTCCACATAATGCTGTGTGCGTTGGTAGATGCGCTCTGCCTCCTCCTCGATGTCCTTGTCGGTGATGAAGGACGGCCTCACCTGTTGGTCGCGATATTGTGCAAACTCCGTCTTGTAGGAAGTGAGGGTGTCAAGCCCCTCGTCGATGGCAGCCGCCACTTTCAACTTATAGTTGATGAACAGGTCAACGTATTCCTCCACGGACTTTTTGTCGATGACCCCCTCAGAGTTGTTTTTATTGAAAGAGTACTCAAACTCCGACCTGGACACAGGGACACCATTGATGGTCATGATGGTGGGGTCGGTTTGGGCAAATGCCGCCGCAGAAAAGGCGAGCAAAGCAGCTAAAGTCTTCAGTCTCATTGTCTTATTTTTAGTTTGTTATTCTGGTCGTGAATAGTTGGGAGCCTCACTGGTGATGGTGATGTCGTGTGGGTGGCTCTCCATGACGCCGGCGTTGGTGATGCGTGTGAATTTCGCCTCGTGCAGTTTCTCGATGCTCCCTGCCCCGCAGTATCCCATGCCGGAGCGAAGGCCTCCTACGAGTTGGTAAATCACCTCTGCCACGGTGCCCTTGTAAGGCACACGACCGGCGATGCCCTCCGGCACAAGTTTCTTGGTCTCCTTGGTGCCTGATTGGAAATAGCGGTCCTTGGAACCGTTTTCCATGGCCTCGAGCGAACCCATTCCCCTGTAGCTCTTGAACTTCCTGCCATTGAAGATGATGGTGTCGCCCGGGCTCTCCTCCGTACCGGCAACGAGCGAACCCACCATGACGCTGCTGCCACCGGCGGCGATGGCCTTCACCACGTCGCCCGAGTAGCGCAGTCCGCCGTCGGCGATGAGTGGTATGTCTGTGCCCTTGAGTGCCGAATAGACGTCATAGACGGCGCTGAGCTGCGGGACGCCCACACCTGCCACCACACGCGTGGTGCAGATGGAGCCCGGCCCGATGCCCACCTTTACGGCATCCGCCCCGTTGTCGGCAAGCATCTTCGCTGCCTCTCCGGTGGCCACGTTGCCCACCACGATGTCCACTGTCGGGAAGGCCTTCTTTGCCTCCACGAGCTTTTCTATCACGGACTTGGAGTGGCCGTGTGCGGTGTCGATGACGATGGCGTCGGCGCCGGCGTTTACCAAGGCCTCCATGCGTGCCAGCGTGTCGGCGGTGACACCCACACCAGCAGCCACGCGGAGACGCCCCTTGTCATCCTTGCATGCCATGGGCTTGTCCTTGGCTTTGGTGATGTCCTTGTATGTGATGAGGCCCACCAGGTGGTTTTCCTTGTCCACCACGGGCAGTTTCTCTATCTTGTTCTCCTGCAGGATTTGTGCTGCCGCTGCCAGGTCGGTTTTCTGGTGCGTGGTGACGAGGTTTTCGCTCGTCATCACATCGTCGATGAGCCTGTCCAAGCGCAGTTCGAAGCGCAGGTCGCGGTTGGTGACGATGCCCACCAAGTGGTTGTCTTCATCCACCACGGGGATGCCACCGATGTGGTACTCGGCCATCATGTCGAGGGCGTCGCTCACCTTCTTCCCCTTGCGGATGGTGACGGGGTCGTAGATCATGCCGTTCTCGGCTCTCTTGACGATAGCCACTTGTCGTGCCTGCTCCTCGATGGACATGTTCTTGTGTATCACGCCGATGCCACCTTCCCTTGCAATGGCGATGGCCATGGATGACTCCGTAACGGTGTCCATGGCAGCGGTGACGAAAGGTATGTTCAACCCGATGTTTCGGGAGAACTTGGTTTTCAACTCCACCGTCCTTGGCAGGACGTCTGAATAAGCTGGAATAAGGAGGACGTCATCGAAAGTGAGACCGTCCATAACAATTTTTTCTGCAACAAATGATGACATGTCTTTAGAATTTATTGCGTGCAAAATTAGCAATAAAAATCCACAAATCGGGTGCTTTCCCAATTTTTCTTGTTGAATTAATACGATTTAACGGAGCGAGTGGGCTTCAAAAGGCCGTGCGCGCAAAAAAGCATGAAAAATCCGGGAGGAAATGGTGGTCATTTCCTCCCGGAGATGGATGTATTTCCGGCAAATGGACTGTTTTTCAGTTGGCCATTTCCGAAATAAACTTGATTCTGACCATTCTGATATCCTCCTCGGAATATTCTTCGCCCAGTTCCTCCATGGCAACGTTGAGGTCGTCGGTCTCGCTCTCGCAGAAATAGTCGTAGATGTCGTCCACATGGTCCTCGTCCATCACGTCGTCGATGAAATAGTCGATGTTGAGCTTGGTGCCGCTATAGACGATGTTCTCTATCTCCGTGAGCAGGTCGTCGAAATCGAGGCCCTGAGCCCTTGCCACCTCCTCCAAGTCGATTTTCCTGTCGATGCTCTGAATGATTTTCACCTTGAGAATGGACTTCTTGGCCACCGTCTTGACACGCAGTTCCTCAGGCCGCTCGATGTCGTTTTCCTCGCAGTGCTTCTTGATAAGTTCGCAGAACTCCGTCCCATAGCGCTTGGCCTTTCCGGCTCCCACGCCCTGGATGTTCTGCAGTTCCTGCAGGCTGATGGGGTACATGGTGGCCATTTGCTCGAGGGAGGGGTCTTGGAAGATGACGTATGGGGGCACCTTCAGCTTGTTCGCCATTTTCTTCCTCAAGTCCTTGAGCATGGCGTATAGTTCGAGGTCGAGAGCGCCGGCTCCGTCGCCACCCTCCTCGTCGTAGTCGTCCTTGAACTCCGTGTCCTCCACCACCATGAACGACACCGGGTTTTTCATGAAGCGCTTCCCGGCAGCCGTCAATTTGAGCAGTCCGTAGTTTTCCACGTCCTTCTTGATGTACCCGGCAATCATGGCCTGCCTTATCACCGGGTTCCACATCTTCTCATCCTCGTCCTCACCAGAGCCAAACTCCTCGAGTTGGTCGTGTTTGTGCGAGACGATGTCTTCCGTTGGGCGGCCCTTGACGAAGTCGATGATGTACTCTGCACGGAAATTCTCCTTCACGGCCACTATGGCTTGCAGCACGATGAGCAACAAGTCCTTTCCCTCGCGTTTTGTCTTGGGATGTAGGCAGTTGTCACAATTTCCGCAGTTGTCCTTGTTGTATTCCTCGCCAAAATAATGCAGCAGCATTTTCCTCCTGCACACCGACGACTCGGCGTATGCAGCAGTCTCCTGCAGCAGTTGCCTTCCGATGTCCTGCTCTGCGACGGGCTTGCCCTCCATGAACTTTTCGAGTTTCTGCAAGTCCTTGTAGGAGTAGAACGTGATGCACTTGCCCTCTCCCCCGTCTCTGCCGGCCCTGCCGGTTTCCTGGTAGTAGCCTTCGAGGCTCTTTGGGATGTCATAGTGTATGACGAACCTGACATCGGGTTTGTCGATGCCCATTCCGAAAGCGATGGTAGCCACGATGATGTCTATTCGCTCCATGAGGAAGTCATCCTGCGTCTCCGAGCGCTTGGCGGTCTCCAGTCCGGCGTGGTATGCAGCCGCCTTGATGTCGTTGGCGCACAAGTCGGCGGCCAGTTCCTCCACCTTCTTCCTCGACAGGCAATACACGATGCCGCTCTTTCCGCTGTTCTGCTTGATGAAGCGTATGATTTGCTTGTTGATGTCGTTGGTCTTCGCCCTCACCTCATAATAGAGGTTGGGTCTGTTGAAGGAGCTGTTGAATTCCTTTGCATCGAGAATGCCGAGGTTTTTCTTGATGTCGGTGCGCACCTTGTCGGTGGCGGTGGCGGTGAGCGCGATGACCGGCGCCACTCCTATCCGCTGGATGGTGGGCCTTATGTTCCTGTATTCCGGTCTGAAATCATGCCCCCACTCCGAGATGCAGTGTGCCTCGTCGATGGCGTAGAATGAGATTTTCACTTGTTTGAGGAACTCCACGTTGTCATCTTTGTTGAGCGACTCGGGTGCGACATAGAGCAGTTTGGTCTTTCCTTGCAGGATGTCGGCCTTCACCTGGTCGATGGCGGCTTTGTTGAGTGAGGAGTTGAGGTAGTGTGCCACCCCCTCCTCCTCGCTGATGCCGTTCACCACGTCCACTTGGTTTTTCATCAGTGCGATGAGTGGTGAGATGACTATGGCCGTGCCCTCCATGATGAGGGAAGGCAGTTGGTAGCATAGCGACTTGCCACCGCCCGTGGGCATGAGCACGAAGGTGTCATTACCGGCGAGCACGTTTTGAATGATGGCTTCCTGGTCGCCTTTGAATTTGTCAAAGCCGAAATGCTTTTTCAGTTGCTGGGTTAGGTTAACGTCTGTAGGCATGTGTGTGTTCCTTATATGGGCCTTCGCCAGGCCTGGGGGCGAGCAGCCGCTCACCCTACGGCCTGGTTCTGGATATGTGCTTTGTCAAGTTTTTCTTTCGCGTAGTCAAGTGTCACCTCGAATTTTTCCACCTTCATGGATGGCATGTCAAACATGGCGTCCATCATGACAGTCTCCACGATGGAGCGCAGGCCTCTCGCCCCGAGTTTGTATTCCTGGGCTTTGTCCACGATGTAGTCGAGGGCCTCCTCGGAGAAAGAGAGGCTGATGCCATCCATCTCGAACAGTTTGACATACTGCTTGACGATGGAGTTTTTGGGTTCCACGAGAATTTTCTTCAGTGCTTCCCTGTCGAGAGGGTTGAGATAGGTGAGCACGGGCAGTCTTCCGATGATTTCGGGTATGAGGCCGAAGGACTTGAGGTCTTGCGGCACAACATATTTCATAAGGTCCTCCTTGTCGATGTTCCTTACGTTCTGCACGGAGTTGTAGCCCACCACGTGTGTGTTGAGGCGCTGTGCTATCTTGCGCTCGATGCCGTCGAAGGCTCCTCCGCAGATGAAGAGGATGTTTCGCGTGTCCACCTGGATGTATTTCTGGTCCGGATGCTTCCTGCCTCCCTGTGGTGGCACGTTGACCATCGTTCCCTCAAGGAGTTTGAGCAATCCCTGTTGCACGCCCTCCCCGCTGACATCGCGTGTGATGGACGGGTTGTCGCTTTTGCGTGCTATCTTGTCTATTTCGTCAATGAAGACGATGCCTCTTTGAGCAGCCTCCACATCGTAGTCGGCCACTTGCAGCAATCGTGAGAGGATGCTCTCGACATCCTCGCCCACATATCCCGCCTCGGTGAAGACGGTGGCATCGACGATGGTGAAAGGCACATCGAGCAGTTTGGCGATGGTGCGTGCGAGCAAGGTCTTTCCCGTGCCGGTGGTGCCCACCATGATGATGTTGCTCTTTTCTATCTCCACGTCGCCGGAGCCACCCACTTGGTTGAGGCGTTTGTAATGGTTGTAAACGGCCACGCTGAGGAAGCGTTTGGCCTCGTCCTGGCCAATGACATATTGGTCGAGGTAATCCTTGATTTCCTTGGGTTTGGGCAGTTTGTCCAAGTCGAGCTTGCCAGCTCCGGAAGTGCTGGAGGACAGCACTCCGGAAGTCTGGACAATCTCGTAAGCCTGCTGCGAGCACGACTCGCAGATGTATCCGTTGATGCCGGAGATGAGCAGTTTCACCTCCTTCTCATTACGTCCGCAGAAGCTGCATTTGTTCATAGGCTGGTTTTTCTTTTCAGCACATTGTCAATCATACCATACTCCTTGGCCTCCTCGGCGGTCATCCAGTAGTTGCGGTCGGAGTCGTTCCACACCTTGTCGAAAGGCGTGTGGGAGTGCTCGGCGATGATGTTGTAGAGTTCCTTCTTGTATTTGAGTATCTCGCGGGCCTCGATTTCGATGTCGGAAGCCTGTCCCTGCACGCCTCCGAGGGGTTGGTGTATCATCACACGGCTGTGGGTCAAGGCAGCCCTCTTGCCCTCTGCTCCGGCCACGAGCAGGACGGCGGCCATGGAAGCGGCCATGCCCGTGCAGATGGTGGCGACGTCGCTGGTAATGAACTGCATGGTGTCATAGATGCCCAGTCCGGCAGTGACACTTCCTCCGGGCGAGTTGATGTAAACGGAGATGTCCTTTCCACTGTCCACGGAGTCGAGATACAACAACTGCGCCTGCAGGGTGTTGGCAGTATAATCGTCAATGGGCGTCCCGAGGAAGATGATGCGGTCCATCATGAGACGTGAGAAGACATCCATCTGTGTGACGTTGAGCTGCCTTTCCTCGAGGATGTAGGGGTTGAGGTATTGTGCCTGCGTGCTGATGACGTCGTCGAGCACCATTCCGTTGATTCCCAAATGCTTTGTAGCGTACTTTCTAAAATCGTTCATTTTGAATTTCTTTTTATTGACATAAGCGGTGTAAATTCTTCCATCCTTCCACCGCAAATGAAAAGTACAAAAATCAGACCATAAATTAAAGGTTACCGACTTTTTTCAGTTCTTTGCAACAAAGTTACGAAAAAAAGTCGATAACCTTCAAAAAAAGGAGTTATTTTTTCAAAAAAAGTGGTTTATTCCTATTTGATTTGCCTAAATTCGTCCAATGACACCTTTTTCACGTCAAGTGTGACGGTGTTTTTGAGTGCATGAACGAGAACGTTGTCCACCGTCCTGTCAATGATTCCATCCCTGGATTTTTCATCCTTGAGCAGTTTGTCGGCGTAGCTCTCCAAATAATCGTCGGGGATGTCGTTCATGCCATATTGTGCGAACTGTGCCCTTGCCATGGCCTTTGCGGTGAGTTTGATGTCGTCATCGCCCACCTGCACGCCTGCATTCCTGACGAGCTTCTCCTTGATGAGTTGCCATTTCAGTGCACTTATGCTTGAGTCGAATGCCTCATCCACCGATGCATCGCTCTTGTTCTCCTCTTTCAGTCTGAAGCGCATGACCCTCTTGAGGATGTCTTCGGCAAGATTTATCTCGCCGGCCATCTCCTCGGCATACTTTTTCACGTCGGCGAAGAAGCGGTAGTCAGCCTCGGAGACGAGCTGCGGCTTGATGCCCTTTGCTATTTCCTGACGGAATTCCTCCTCGGAGTTCACTGTTCCGGGTTGGAAGACTTTGTCGAAGAGCTGCTGGTCCACCTTGGCAGGCACATATCTCGTGATGCGTGTCACCTGGAAACTGAAGTCGGAAGTGATGTCTGCCACCTCCTCCTTCTTCATCTTCAGCATGGCAGCCACCTCGGCATCGTTGTCAGGATATGCCTTCTTGGGGTTGAAAGGAATGATGTCGCCAAGTTTGGCATTGGCGAAGAGAGCCTTCTGCTCTTCCACCTTAATATATTGGGGCATGAGTGAGACTTCGGCCACGGTGATGCCTCCCTCGAGCGTGCTTCCTTCTTCGTCCAGTTGGCGGAGGTCGCCCACCAGTCTGTCAGCCTTGCTCTCATCAAACTGCTCCACATCCTCATATTGACCGTGCTGGCTGGCAATCATGCTCACCTGCTGGTCGATGATTTCATCGTCCATATCGATGTCGTAATAGGTGATGTGGTCGTCCTTGGAGAGATTGACGTTGATTTCCGGCGCCAATGCGATGTCGAAATAGAAGGTATATGATTTGTCGGTGCTGGAAGCGTCCGGCTTATGGGTTTCCGAAGGCAAAATGGTGCCAAGCACGCCGACGTTGTTGTCTTGCAAATACTTGCCAACGCTTTCATTGACGAGGGTTCCTATCTCATCCCTTTGGATGGCATCGCCAAATTGACGCTTGATAATGCCCATGGGCACCTGTCCGCGCCTGAAGCCGGGAACGTTGGCTTTGCGGCGATAATCCTTCAGTTTCTGCTCTACCTTGGTCTTGTAATCTTCTTCCTCGACGACGACGGTCAGCAATGCGCTAACCTTGTCGGGGGTTTCCATTGTAATTTTCATCTTCTAATATTGGATGTTTTGTTGATGGTTGTTTCTTTAAAACGAGACTTTCTCAAATTGGGGTGCAAAATTACGGATAATTCGTCTAAACACCTAATTAAATACAATAAAATTAGGTTTTTTAACATGGTGAGGCCATCAGAGCAACCATTTGGCGAATATGTTTTCAACGCGAATTACCACGAATTAATCAAAAATTGTGATTATAGATAATTTATGGCTCGTTCGTATTAAAAAAATGGTTATCCGCAATTATCCGTAAAGCGTGTCCAAAAATGAATGTCAAGTTCGTTTACGCCAAGAACTGGCATCCAATGTAGGGAATTACTTCATGTAATTCC
>CADBBP010000062.1 GCA_902792855.1 uncultured Prevotellaceae bacterium | reverse complement strand
GCGTCCCGCAGTTTTAGTCACAGAGCCCCTATAGGTGGCCGTGCCGTTGCGTGCCTCCTGCATGTAACGCTCGTCCACTTCGTCGCGTTGCAATGATGCTCCGGCATACTCGAGCACTTTCTCAAAGGCTGTTGTTGCAATGTGAGTGGTAACTTCACCAGTAGGTGCAGGTTCCTCGCACTTGATACGCACACAATCTTTGCCGTTGATTTTTTCGTAGGTCACGGCACTGCCGTAATAGTGCATCGGGTCGTTGGTGTAGTAAACACCACTCTTGCTTGGTACGCCTCCATCATAACTAACGCCGCTCCAGTCGAGGTTGACGGTGGAATTTACTTGGTTACCGCTGATGTAGTAACGGCTTGTCATATCCCAGAACGTCTGGTCGTTGCCAGCGTTGCCACTACCGGCAAGAGACACGGTGGTGATGCGACTGGTGGTGCCGGCAGGACCTGATTTGTAGTAGTTGTTCACCATGTTGATGTTTGATGTATCCGCCACCAGGTCCGCCATAGCAGCCATTTCCACAATTATAAATAACACAATTGCGGAAATCAACATTCTCAGCCTGCAAGGTGTTCTCCCACTTGTATTGGTTGTAGAGTTTGTTGTTGGTGTATCCACTCCAGTTGTAGCGCGCACCGTTGAAACGAGGAGAACGGTTGTTCACATGGGCGATAAGGTTGTGGTGGAAGGAGGCTAATTTGCCGCCCCAGATTCCACCATAACCATGGGCGCCTTTGCCGTGCCCGGCGTTGTTGAGGCTCTCGGCAATGGTGCACCATTGCATGGTGAAATTGTTGTTGTCGTAAAATGAGGCCACCTCGTCGATGCTCCAAGAGAAAGAGCAATGGTCGAAGATGATGCCAGTGGCTTGGCGTTTCCATGAAGCGTCGGCACCATCATTGATGTCCTTCTCCTGTCCCCTACGGATGCGGATGAAGCGAATGACATTGTTTGCTCCAGGGTTGACGGTGTAATAGCGGAACGTGATGCCGGGATAGGGGGCTGTCTGTCCGGCAATGGTGGTGTTGGCTCCTATGGTGACATCAGAGGCCAGCGGGATGACGCCACCTACATCAAAGACGATGATTTTCTTGGAAGAACCAGAGACGGCTGAGCGGAACGACCCCGTGCCACTGTTGTTCAAATTGGTCACATGGATGACTTTGCCACCACGGCCGCCTTGCACATAACGTCCGTGACCTTCTGCGCCAGGAAAGGCGGGCACCTCATCTTGGCCTTGTATGGATATGGATGGCAGCATGGCCACCATTAGCCAAAGGAGTTTTTTTGACATGTTTTCTTGCTTGTTTAGATGATAGTTTGGTTGAGAATGCAAAGATATGTTTTTTCCACCAAAAAACAATCTTTTTTGCCTTTTTTCTCTTTTATAGAGCTTTTAATCCCGTCAAATATGAAAATGAAGAAAGAAATGAATACCTTTGCACAAAAATTGATGAGCCCATGTCCACCGATATCATTTCAAGCACAAGCAACCCGAGAGTGAAACTGCTGTTGACACTACAGCAGAAGTCCGCCGAACGACGGAAGAGGGGGATGTTTGTTGTAGAAGGCGTGAGGGAAATAACTCACTGTTTGTCAGCTCACTTGGAGGTGGAGACAGTTTTCCACTGCCCCACACTCACAGAAGGGAATTTGGAGGTATTGCAATTGCTCACCACCTTGCCGTCTTCAAAAATCATACCTGTAACAGAAGGTCTTTATGCAAAGATTGCTTATCGGGGTGGAACAGAGGGACTTATAGCAGAAGTGAGGACACGTCCTCTCACACTTGGCGACTTGCATTTGGGCGAAAATCCCCTCCTGATGGTTTTGGAACGTGTGGAAAAACCTGGCAATTTGGGAGCTGTGTTGAGGAGTGCCGACGCTGCTGCTGCAGATGCTGTCATCATCTGCGACCCACTTACGGACATTTACAACCCCAACATCATACGAAGTTCCATCGGAGCAGTTTTTACCGTGCCTTGTGTGGCATGCACTACGCCGGAGTGCATCAGCTTTCTCAAGGAAAAAGGCATCAGAATCCTTACTGCACAATTGCAAGATTCGTCTTTATATTATGATACCGACATGACACGCGGTACGGCCATTGTCATGGGAACAGAGGCAACCGGGCTGACCAACAGTTGGCGCGAGGCAGCCGATGCACACATTCGCATACCCATGCTTGGCAGTCTCGACTCACTCAATGTCTCCGTAAGTGCCGCCATACTCCTTTTCGAAGCTGTCAGGCAGCGCCGAGGGACAAGCTGAAACGTCGAAAAGGACGAGGGAGGGAAAAAAACCGGCAAGATGTTTCTATGTTTGACTACTTTTTTGTAACTTTACACCCGATTTCTCAACATACTCGACTTTCAACATCCATTATGGACAAAAAAACTATTTTGCACATACTATTCCTGCTCGCCATCTCGGCCGGCCTTTATTATATCACCCAGTCGTTTTTCATGTCGCTCGGCATCTTGATGCTGCTGCTGCTCATCGACTCCTTTCTCAGGCAATACGATAGCAAGCGACGGCGCGAATGGGAGGAGCGCCGGAGACAGCAAATAGAAGAGCAAAACCAAAACAAGAACAAACAATAACCTATCACCGCCATCTACCATGCAACAGTTGCAGCAACTTTTCACCCGCCATTTCGGTTTTCCCCCCTTGAATACCGTTCCAATGGCAGGAGCCGGAAGCAACCGCAAATATTACAGATTGACATCAGCCGATGGTTTTTCCGTCGTGGGGGTGATAGGTACCAGCAGCGAGGAAAACCATGCCTTCATCTATCTCTCCCAGCATTTCACAAAACGGCAACTGCCTGTCCCTTCTGTCATCGCCGTGAGCGATGACGAAATGCGGTATCTACAGGATGACCTGGGCACCACATCGCTCTTTGATGCTCTAAAGGGCGGCCGTCAAGCAGGGGGGCGATACAACCTCAAAGAGCAAAACCTGCTTCTGGAAACCATACGACAGTTGCCCAATTTCCAAATACGCGGAGCCAGGGAATTGGAGTGGGAAAACTGCTACCCACAACCAGAGTTTGACTTGGACAATGTTCTTTTCGACCTCAACTATTTCAAATACTGTTTCCTAAAACCAACAGAACTCGATTTTCACGAACTGAAGTTGGAGGCCGATTTCCGTCTTTTGGCAAAAGACTTGTTGGCGGAGCCCACTGATAGTTTCATGTATCGCGACTTTCAAGCACGCAACGTCATGCTTGACAAAGATGGGCATCCTTCATTCATCGACTTTCAAGGCGGCCGCAAGGGTCCATATTACTATGATTTGGCATCCTTCCTATGGCAAGCCTCAGCACTTTATCCCGACAAGTTGAGGTGGAGGCTTATACAAGAATACTATTATTCGCTGAAAAACTTCACAGAAGTGCCTTCCAAGCGGCATTTCGTAAACAGGTTGGCACTCTTCGTGCTTTTCCGCACATTGCAAGTGCTTGGTGCATACGGATTCAGGGGATATTTTGAGAACAAGCAACATTTCATCGACTCCATACCACCAGCCATCAACAATTTGCGAAAAATGCTCGCAACACAGTCATTCCACTATCCCTATTTGGTGGATGTGTTGCAACAACTCACCCAACTGCCCTCATTCATCCAGCAAGAGGAGAAACCTCGAGCACGTAAGGACGGCTTCAAAACCGATGAAAGCAACATCCATCAAGCTCACCACAACGACGGCCCGGCCACCTTCTCCAAATACGACGGCAAAGGCCCCTTGGTTGTACGCGTGTTCAGTTTCTCATACCAAAAAGGAATACCCGAAGACACATCTGGCAATGGTGGAGGGTATGTCTTCGATTGCAGAAGCACACACAACCCTGGGAGATACGAGCCATACAAGTTGCTAACAGGTCTCGATGAACCCGTCATTCGTTTCTTGGAAGATGACGGAGAAATACTAACTTTCCTCAATAGCGTGTACAAACTGGCAGACGCCCATGTGTCACGTTACCTTCAAAGGGGGTTCACCGACCTGATGTTCTCCTTTGGATGCACGGGTGGCCAGCACCGCAGTGTTTATTCCGCTCAACACCTGGCAGAGCACCTCAACCGAAAGTTTGGCATTGAGGTGCATGTGTGCCATAGAGAGCAAAACATCATGCAAACACTTCATTCCACCAAGCCATGAAACAAGCCATGATATTCGCAGCTGGGATGGGCACTCGCCTGAAACCCATCACCGACACCATGCCCAAGGCCCTCGTAAAGGTGGGGGGGCAACCCTTGTTATGGCACGTGGTGACACGCCTCAAAGAAGCCGGTTTCCAAAGAATTGTTATAAATGTGCATCACTTTGCACAGCAAATCATTGACTACTTAGAGTCAAACCAACATTTCGGCATTGACATCCGCATCAGCGATGAAAGCAACATGCTCCTCGACACGGGTGGAGGAATTAAAAAGGCCATCCCTTTGTTCGATGCAACATCCCCCGTACTCATCCACAATGTGGACATACTTAGCAATGTGGACCTTTCTTCATTCTACGAAATGTGCATGGATGATGTGTCTGATGCTTGCTTGCTGGTGAGTCACCGAACAACCAAGCGATACTTGCTCTTTGACGACCATCTACATCTCACAGGATGGGTCAACAAGGAGACAGGCGAAATGAAGACCCCTTATGAAAAATTGGTTGCAAGCCAACTCAACGCCTACGCTTTCAGTGGAATACACATTGTCAAGCCATCTCTCTTCCCATTGCTTCAATCACAGTCAGAACGTTTCCCCATCATCAAATTCTATATAGACAACTGCCAGAATTGCCACTTCCAAGGCGTTGAGTCGAAAGACTTACAACTTCTCGATGTGGGAAAACTCGACACGCTCAAGGAAGCTGAAAATATGCTAAAGCAACTGCATCAAACTTCATAGTCATCACATTATTATTCCCTTCCATATGCAACAAAAAATCATCATCCTCGACTTTGGTTCACAGACCACGCAACTCATAGGGCGGCGTGTGCGCGAATTGGACACCTTCTGCGAAATACTGCCTTACAACAAATTCCCATCCAACGACCCATCCGTCATCGGGGTCATCCTTAGTGGCTCACCTTTTTCTGTACATGACCCAGAAGCTTTCCAAGTGGACCTTTCACAGTTCGTAGGCCGGCTTCCCGTGCTTGGCATCTGCTATGGCGCACAATTCATCGCCAAATCCTGCGGGGGAAAGGTAGAGAAAACGAACACTCGCGAATATGGACGTGCCAACCTCGCCACAATCGATACCCACAATCCGCTTTTAAAGGGCTTTGAGGCCAACTCACAGGTGTGGATGAGTCATGGCGACACCATCACTGCCATCCCCGAAGATTTCCACGACATCGCTTCAACAACCGACGTGAAGCATGCGGCATACGCCCACAACAACTTGCCAATTTGGGCTGTGCAATTCCATCCCGAAGTGTATCACACCACTCAAGGAAAGCTCTTGCTGGAAAATTTCGTCATCGATATCTGTGGAAGTAGGCGAGAGTGGAGCCCGGCTTCTTTTGTGGAAACCACTGTCGCGGAACTCAAGGAGCAGTTGGGCAACGACCGTGTCATCCTCGGTCTTAGTGGGGGAGTGGACTCTTCTGTTTGCGCCACACTGCTCAATCGCGCCATCGGAGACCGCCTCACTTGCATTTTTGTCGATCATGGCATGCTGCGGAAAAATGAGTTCACCAAGGTGATGGACGCCTACAAAGGTTTGGGGCTCCATGTTATTGGAGTGGATGCCAGTGAGAAATTCTTCAATGACCTCAAGGGGGTGTCCGACCCGGAACAGAAGCGCAAAATCATCGGACGAGACTTCGTGGAGGTGTTCAACAGCGAAGCAAAAAAAATCACTGATGCAAAATGGCTTGCTCAAGGCACCATCTATCCCGACCGCATAGAAAGCCTCAGCATCACGGGCATGGTCATCAAGAGCCATCACAATGTGGGAGGATTGCCCAAAGAGATGCACCTGCAACTCTGCGAACCCTTAAAATGGCTTTTCAAGGACGAGGTGCGGCGTGTAGGATACCAATTGGGAATGCCGGAGAGGCTCATCAAGCGTCATCCTTTCCCCGGACCGGGACTTGCCGTGCGCATTCTGGGAGACATCACACCAGAGAAAGTACGCATCCTCCAAGATGCCGATGACATCTATATCGAAACAATGCTCAACTATGTCTGTGACGACGGCGAGGTGTTGTACGACAAAGTATGGCAGGCTGGTGCCGTATTGCTCTCCACGGTGAGAAGCGTTGGAGTGATGGGTGATGAGCGCACATACGAGCATCCCGTGGCACTCAGGGCTGTCACAAGCACTGACGCCATGACAGCCGACTGGGCTCACCTGCCTTACGACTTCATGGCAAAGGTGTCCAACGAAATCATCAACAAGGTGAAGGGGGTCAACAGGGTGTGCTACGACATCTCATCCAAGCCACCATCAACTATTGAATGGGAATAAAATGACCTCCCTTTAATTCCATCAAGCACCCTCGGACCTTTGGGTTCGGGGGTACTTGGAAAAAATCCTCATCTTTTTCGCATACGAAAAGGCAAAATGCAACATCTCAAAATATGAACATACATCATATCCGCCTTGAAGAAGTGGACTCCACCAACAATTACTTGCAGGGGTATCGCCCATCACCTGGTGAGGATGTTACTATTGTATGGACAGAGGTGCAGACGGCAGGACGAGGATGCGACACGAACTCATGGGAATGCGAGCCATACGCCAACCTTGCCTTCAGTGTGCTTTTCCACCCCAAGAGGATACCGGCAGCTTCGCAGTTCATCATCTCCATGGCCAACGCCTTGGCTCTCCGCGATGCGCTCTCCGCTTACGTTGAGGGCATTACCGTGAAGTGGCCCAACGATATTTACTGGAAGGACTACAAGATGGCAGGAACGTTGATAGAACCCTCCCTGCAGCAGGGGCATGTGGGACGATGCATCATTGGTACGGGCATCAATGTCAATCAAAAACAGTTTCTTAGCGATGCCCCCAATCCCATCTCTTTGGCCAATGTCTGTGGGCACATGCTCGACCGCGAAGAAGTGGCGCAAGAGGTCACCCGCCACTTGCTCTACTACATCACCTTGCTCGATGATCCCAAAAGCTGGGAAGATATCAGGCAGGCTTACAAAAGTGTTCTCTATAGGCGTGAGGGAATACACCCCTACCAGACTTCGGATGGGACAAAATTCATGGCGAGCCTCCATACGGTGGAGGACAACGGCTCTTTGGTGCTTTGTGAGCAGACAGGTGAAAACACCTCACGTCTGAGAAAATTTTCTTTCAAGGAAATAAAATTCATCATCTGAACATTATGGAAAAGACTTTCAATACCATTTTGGGGAAATCGAAAGAAACCACCATGCGTTTCATACCAATCTGTCTGTCCGTATCGATTGGACTCATCGTGACACTGACGATGTTATGTATCAGTTGCGGCAACCACAAGGAGCAACGTGTGAAAATTCCTATCAGGGTGAAAACAGATACAGCCATCAAAACAGGAGGCATATATGGCAAGACCTATGTGGGCATTGTGGAAGAGAATGAGGCAACGGCAGTAAGTTTCACCAGTATGGGTGTGTTGAGACGCGTACTTGTGGACGAGGGCCAATATGTGAGTCGCGGCCAATTGTTAGCCGAAATAGACCCCACAACGATGGACAATAGTGTGGAAGCGGCCCGTGCCTCCACCAGTCAGGCGCACGACATGGTGGCACAAGCAGAAAGTGCATACAAGCAAGCAAAAGATGCTTATGAACGCATGAAACTATTGCACGACAACGGCTCACTGCCCGAGATGAAATGGATTGAGGTGGAAACGCGCCTCAAGCAAGCAGAGACAGCACTCAGCACGGCTCAGGCAGGAGTGAAATCCGCCAATGCTGCTGAGAGAATAGCCCGCAAAGGGCAGGCCGACACACGTCTGTATGCACCTGTAAGCGGCATCGTAGGCCGCCGGCAATTGGGGGTGGGGGAGACAGCGCTGCCATCACAAGCCGTGCTAACCATTCTCGACATCAGCACCGTAAAAGTGAAGGTGGCCGTTCCCGAGGCTGAGATGAGAGACATCGACAGGCACACCACCTCCTACATCGAAGTGGATGCTGTGGGTGCCCGGGTAGGTGGGGGGATTATCGAAAAGGGCGTTCAAGCCGATGCACTGACCCACACCTACGACATCCGCGTGCATGTGGCAAACGCCGACCGCCGACTGCTGCCGGGAATGGTGGCCAATGTGATGTTTACAGGAAATGCCACCGATTTGTCACTCTTGTTGCCCGTCAGCAGTGTGCAGAAAAAAGCCGACGGTGCTCTCTTCGTATGGACGGTGGCTGCCGACAGTACGGCTCATCGCACCAGCGTGACCGTTGGCAAAACCATGGGAAACAAGATAGCCGTCACGCAAGGTCTAACTGAGGGGCAGCGCGTGGTGACAGAAGGATACCAAAAACTCAGCGAGGGGTCAAAAGTGGTGTATTGAATTATGGAAAACGACAACAAATGGCTTAGATGGCCTATCGACCATTACCCCATCACACTGCTCATCATTTTGATTTTCTTTGTCTTGGGTATTGTTGGAATGCACAACATGCCCAAGGATGAGTTTCCACAATTCACCATCCGTCAAGGGGTCGTGGTGGCTGTTTATCCCGGAGCCACGTCGGAAGAGGTGGAGGAGCAAGTGGCCAAGCCCTTGGAGCGCTTCCTTTTCACATACAGAGAGGTGTATCGGGCAAAAACCACCACGACAGCTCAAAACGGCATGTGCATTGTCATGGTAAGGCTTGGCGACGAAGTGAACAACAAGGATGAGGTGTGGAGTAAAATCAAGCATGGCCTTGCGCTCTTCAAGCAAAGTTTGCCATCAGGTGTGCTTGCCTTGGTGGCCAATGATGACTTTGGGAACACCTCTGCACTACTCATAGCCATCGAGAGCCAGGAGAGAAGCTATCGTGAACTACATGACTATGCAGACTGGCTGGGCGATCGTTTGCGGAGAATACCCTCGGTGGCCAATGTGCGCACGTATGGGGAGCAAAAAGAGCAAATCAGCCTCTATGTGGACCGGACGAGGCTGCAAGCCTATGGCATCGGCCAGCAAACCCTTTTTGCCAAACTACAGTCCCAAGGTCTCACCACCATCAGCGGCAGTATCGACGACAGCGACCAGAATGTACCCATCCACCTTGCACCGACGGAGAACAGCGAGGAGGAAGTGGCAAATCTCATTGTCTTCACCGACCCGGCAGCAGGGAAGATGGTAAGAGTGAAAGATGTGGCACGCGTGGTACGCGAGTACGACATGTCGGAAAGCTACATCGAGCAAGACGGTCACCCATGCGTGCTCCTGTCGCTTGAAATGACCCCAGGCAACAACATCGTGGCATACGGCGAGGAAGTGGACAAGGTACTGGACGATTTCCGCCAAGACACGCTACCCGATGACGTTAGCATCACCCGCATCGCCGACCAACCCAAAGTGGTGGGCGATAGTGTCAAATCGTTCTTGCGAGACCTGCTCATGTCCATGGCCATCATCATCATCGTCATGATGGTTCTCTTCCCCTTCCGTTCTGCGATTGTGGCGGCCATCACCATCCCGCTAAGCACCTTCATCTCCATTGCATTCATGAACATGGCCGGCATAGAACTCAACATCGTCACCCTGGCTGCCCTCATCGTTGTCTTGGGAATGGTGGTCGATAATTCCATTGTCGTCATCGATGGATACTTGGAATACCTTGGGAAGGGGTATGAACCACGACAAGCAGCCATGATGTCGGCAAGCCAGTATTTCATGCCCATGATGCTCGCCACCATTTGCATCAGCATTATCTTCTTCCCTTTGCTGCTCACGATGAAAGGAGCGTTTCTCGACGCATTGCTCGACTTCCCCTGGACTATTACCATCAACTTGATGGTATCGCTCTTCTTGGCCGTGACCGTCATTCCATTTTTGGAAGTACTCATCATCAAGCCACAAACACCGGGTGCGGAAGGTAAGAAGAAATCCACCATCACCGGCCTTGTGCAAGGGATATATGACAAGGTTCTGGCTTTTACTTTTCGCCATCCCTGGTTCACCATCACCAGTGGCGTGGCACTTATCATGCTGTCTTGTCTCATTGTTCCCACGCTCAAAGTACGCCTCTTCCCCTTTGCCGACAGAGACCAGTTTGCCGTGGAAATTTTCCTGCCTGAGGGGAAAGGCTTGAATGAGACACGCATCGTGGCCGATAGCGTGAGGATGAAGCTACAAGCCGACAAACGTGTGAAATGCATCACCAGTTTCTTGGGATGTTCGTCACCACGTTTCATGACATGCTACGCACCACAGATGGCCGGGCGCAACTATGCGCAGTTCATTGTCAACACAACTTCGCAAGATGCCACGTTGGAACTTCTTGCCGAATACCAGCCCTTGTGCAGCGAAGCGTTCCCGGGAGCATACGTAAAATTCAAGCGCCTCGACTTTCTCGAAGTGCAAGAATTGGAATACCGCTTCTATGGCACAAACCTCGACTCCTTGCATGAAGCCGGCGAGCGACTGATGGCCAAGATGCGTGAAATGCCAGAGCTGGAATGGGTGCATACGGACTATTTGCAACCATATCCAATCATCAACGTAGAACTCGACCCCGTGGCCACTGCACAGCTGGGAATAAGCCGTTCAACTGCTGCACTTGCCCTGGGTAGCATCACAGGCAACCTGAAGGTAGGTCAAATATGGGAAAACGACTACGAATTGCCCATCGTTGTGAAGGATGACGGAGATATGACCTATTCCGACATAGAAAATCTTGGCATCCCATCGCCCATGGCTCTCGCTTCGTCGGGATTGCATTCGCTTGTCGGTGACGAGCACGCATCCAACAGCACTGTTCCTCTCCGCCAAGTGGCAAAGGTGAACCCGGTATGGTCGGAGAGCCGCATCATGCACAGGGGAGGGGAACGGTGCCTCACCGTGACGGCGCAGTTTGCACAAGGGGTGTATGCCGCCCCTGTGGAGAAACGCGTAGCGGAAATCATGGAAAATGAAATCAATATTCCTCAAGGCCTGAGATGTGAGGTGGGAGGAGAAATCGAATATGATGCAGAGGCTCTCCCACAAATTATTGGAGGCGTTGGCATCGCCATCGTCATCATCTTTTTCTTCATCTTGTTCAATTTCAAGAAATATGGCATCACCACCGTTTGCATCGTTGCACTGGGTCTTATGACGCCGGGAGCCTTGATTGGTTTGGGGCTGATGAACCGCACACTTGGCCTCACATCCATCATGGGGCTCATCACACTGATGGGCATGATCATGCGCAACGAGATACTCATTTTCGAGCATGCCAACGACCTTGTAAGGAAATTCAAGGAAGAACACCCTCACTACGACCTAAAGTCATACAACGAAGCAGTGAAACAAGCGGCATACAATGCAGGAAGAAGACGTATGGTTCCAATCTTCCTCACCACAGCCACAACGGCTGTAGGTGTGGTGCCAATGATTGTGGCTCAGTCTTCGTTCTGGATGCCCGTGGGGGTCACCATCTTCGCCGGAGGTATCGGCTCGCTCATCATGGTCGTCACCATGCTGCCCGTTATTTATTGGAAAGTGAATTTAATCTCACGCGAACCCAAAGACGTCAAGCCTTCATTAATGGTACAAAACCGGCAATAGAATAATGATTTCGCATACAGCTCCATCAACAAACCTTTGGCAAGCGCAAGGAAACACGCTTCTATCACGACGGCAAGTTTTAGGAATAACAACTTGCGGTGGGTGCGAATGTCTCCACAACATAGGAAGTACATTGATTTTTGCTAAAAAACATTATTTTTTCCACTTTTATTTCTCTCATCGACGAAAATACACTATCTTTGTACGGCAATCGAAAGACACGCCACAATCAAGACAAACATCAATTAATCTATAAACATCAAAATCACAAAAAATGGCAAAAGTCGTAACATTGGGCGAAATCATGCTTCGCCTTTCGTCCCCGGGACAGAAGAGATTCATACAGAGTGACTACTTTGACGTCGTCTATGGAGGCGGCGAAGCCAATGTTGCCGTAAGTGCAGCCAACTATGGCCATGACGCGTATTTCGTATCAAAGCTCCCAAAGCATGAAATCGGACAATGTGCTGTCAACGCCCTTCGCAGGTATGGCGTCAACACCGAATACATCGCTCGTGGAGGAAACCGTGTAGGTATCTACTATCTGGAGAGCGGTGCATCAATGAGGCCGTCAAAGGTCATCTACGACCGTGCAGGAAGCTCCATCGCAGAGGCAGACCCCGAGGATTTCGACTTTGACAAAATCATGGAAGGGGCACAGTGGTTCCACTGGAGCGGCATCACCCCCGCCATTAGCGACAAGGCAGCTGAACTCACACGCCTGGCTTGCGAGGCAGCAAAGCGCCACGGAGTTACCGTCAGTGTTGACCTTAATTTCCGCAAGAAACTTTGGACTTCGGAAAAGGCACAAAGCATCATGAAACCCCTCATGAAATATGTTGATGTGTGCATCGGCAATGAGGAAGACGCACAACTTTGCCTGGGCTTCAAGCCCGATGCTGACGTGGAAGGTGGAAAGACGGACGCAGAGGGATATTATGGCATCTTCAAGGGAATGATGGAAACGTTCGGCTTCAAATACGTCGTCAGTACGCTTAGAGAGTCTTTCTCCGCATCACACAACGGTTGGAAAGCCCTCATCTATAACGGAAAAGATTTCTACCAGAGCAAGAGATATGACATCAAGCCCATCATCGACCGCGTGGGTGGTGGTGACTCCTTCTCCGGAGGTCTCATCCATGGACTGCTCACCTATCCCGACGACCAAGGAAAAGCTCTTGAATTCGCCGTGGCTGCTTCAGCTCTCAAGCACACCATCCCAGGTGACTTCAATCTCGTGTCGAAGGAAGAGGTGGAAAACCTCGCCGGAGGCGATGCTTCTGGACGTGTTCAAAGATAATAACCAACAAACCACGAAAAAGAAATGGCAAAATTCAATAAGGTACAAGTTATCACAGCCATGCGCGCCACAGGCATGGTGCCAGTGTTTTACAACAGCGACCCTGAGGTGGTGAAAAATGTCGTCAAGGCATGCTACGACGGTGGAGTGAGGGTGTTCGAGTTCACCAATCGTGGCGACTTCGCACACGAGGTGTTTGCAGAGGTCAACAAATGGGTGATAGCCAACTGCCCTGAGATGATTATGGGTGTTGGCACTGTCGTTGACCCCGCCACAGCCGCCCTCTACCTGCAACTTGGTGCAAACTTCATTGTAGGCCCCAACTTCAACCCGGCCATCTGCGAAGTGTGCAACCGCCGCTTGGTCCCATACAGCCCTGGTTGTGGCTCTGTAAGCGAAATCAACAACGCACAAGCCATGGGATGCGACGTTACCAAGGTGTTCCCGGCAGGAAACGTTGGTGGACCTTCATTCGTTAAGAACGTCATGGCTCCCTTGCGCTGGTCGAACATCATGGTCACAGGAGGTGTTTCACCAGACGAAGAGAACCTCACCAACTGGATAAAGGCCGGTGTACTCTGCGTAGGCATGGGTTCCAAACTCTTCCCGAAGGAAGTGGTGGCAGCCAAAAACTGGAAAGCTATCTCAGACAAATGTGAAGAAGCCCTTGGATACATCGCCAAGGCCCGCGGATAACATTCCCCACAAGGGAACGACCTGCGCCCCTCTCCCCAAAGCAGGGAGAGGGGCTTTTTTCAATCAAGAAAAGGTTGATTGTTTATAGCCATGAGAATTAAAGACAAGAACAAGAAACCGGGCACCCCGGCGAGGCTACACCACCTGATGCTGTGGTGCAAGGCCTTCGCTTGTCTCTTGTTCATCTGCTTCGCAGCAGCATGCTCCAACACACGACTGGACGAAGTGGACCGGCTAAACGAAGTGGCTTACAATTTTCATTACCGCAATCTTGATTCCACGCTCTACTATTCCAACCTCGCTCTCGAAAGAGCGGGCAACTATGATGGGGCAAGGGCGGAGGCCTTCAACAACAAAGCCTTCGTAAGCATCATGAGGATGGACTATCCCACTGCTACACGACAGCTCGACTCAATAGCAGCCATCACCGACAACCAAATAGAACTGCTCGTTGCCGACATTCAACAGATGAGACTCTGCCAACGGCAGTCACGCAACAAGGAATTCTATACCTTCCGAGAGAGTGCGCTGAGGAAATTCAAAAGGATCGAGGAAGAGGAAAACTCACTCACAGAGCATCACCGGCGCAGAATGGTATATGCCAGGACTGAGTTCGATATCGTCACATCCACCTATTATTATTACGTGGGACTGGAGCAACCATCCGTAGAAGCATTGGAAAGCATAGACCCGTATGGGGAAATCATGCAAGACACCGCCCAACTACTTAGCTACCTGTACAACGTGGGGGCGGGAGGCATCATCACACAAGGCACACAAGAGGAAATCAATCAAATGGAGATGGAATACCTCTTCAGATGCTACAACCTTGCCTTGCAATACGACTACTGGTTTTGGACGGCCAACTCGCTGCAAGCCATCAGTGAGCACCTACAAGTGCCCACTCTTGCAGAAAGGCTTATTTACGACAATTCCGTAGCCTTCAGAAACATCAACATTGACAACGTACCCGACAGCATGTTGGCTGTCAACCTCGCTCAGCGCTCCCTCTCGATGTTCTCCAATTACGGCGATGTTTATCAAACGGCCGGCTCCTATCGCACACTCGCTCAATGCTACCGCAATATCGGCGACTATGGCAACGCCCTCAAACACCTCAACCTTGCACTCAACAACGACACCGCCATCTTTCAAGCTCCCGACCTCGTGGCATCTATTTGGGAGCAACTTAGCGTCATTCATGCCGCACTCAACGACAAAGCCAGTGCCAGAAAATACAGAGACAATTACCTCGACACACAAGACCAAACACGACAAGACCGCTACTATGAGTCGAGGGCAGAGCAACTAAGCCAGTCAATCAACCAACTTACAGCGATGACCTACACCATCGTTGGTGTCATCATTGTCGGCGTGGCCATGCTCTTCATCTTCTCCTATCTGAGGAGGAAAAAATACAAGAACTATTCCATCGACTCCTTGCTTCAACCATTGAGGAAATGGCAGACAGACAATGAGCGTCAACTCTCCGAACTTCAGACAAGATATGAAGAGACGATGGAGCGGATGGCCATGGCCAAGCTGAACATAGAGAAGGGGAAAAAGCTCAACTTGGAACAGAGAGCAAAAGTGTCGCTCGTGGTCATGGTGACACCCTACATCGACAGGATACTTCATGAGATACAAAAACTTCAGACACCAGGAGAGTCCCAACAGCTTAGGAACGAGCGCTATGCTTACGTTGCTGAACTTTCAGACAGGATTATCGACTACAACGACATCCTCACACAATGGATCCAACTCAGAAAGGGCGAGCTAAAACTACACATTGAGAGTTTCCCCATCCAGTCACTCTTCGACATTGTAGGACACAGCAGAAGAGGCTTTCAATTGAAAAACATCTCGCTAATAGTGGAAAACACAGACTTGTGGGTGAAGGCAGACAAAATATTGACCCTCTTCATGGTGAACACCATTGCCGACAATGCCAGAAAATTCACACCAGAGGGAGGTTCCGTGAAAGTGGAAGCATGCGAGGGTGACAACTATGTGGAAATAAGCATCACAGACACCGGAAAAGGCATGACAGAAGAGCAAGCAGCAGAGGCTTTCAGCGTGGAGAGAATGGTCTTGGCAGATGATGCCTCCGGAACACTACCTGCCGACGGACATACGCTCGCACACAATAGGGAGAAAGGCCATGGGTTCGGTTTGGTCAACTGCAAGGGCATCATAGAGAAATACAAGAAACTCAGCCATCTCTTCAAGGTTTGCGACATTGGAGTGGAAAGTTCGTTGGGAAAGGGGAGCCGCTTTTTCTTCCGGCTGCCTAAAGGAGTGGCGCGCAACACCATTACCACCATTGCATGCCTACTGACCCTTGCCAATGTGAACGCTGCAACTCATAACAGCCCATGGCTAAACAAAGCAGCACAACTGGTGGACAGCGTGAAAAAATGCAACGTGGATGACCGCTTCGATGAAGCTGTGGTGCAAGCAGCGGCAGCCCTGAACTGCTTCAACCAAGCATACAAGGAAATAGTGGTCGATCAAGCCGACACACTCGTCATGGAGAGCAACAAGTCGGTTCTTCAACCCGAGATATTATGGTATCACAACCAATTGCCTATCGACTATGACAACCTGCTCACACTTAGAAATGAAATTGCCGTGGCGGCGTTGTCTCTACATAATTGGTCGCTCTACAACTACAACAACAAAGTTTACACCCAACTTTACAAGGAAATGTCGGCTGACAGCACTTTGCCCGAATACTGCAGCGGCATGCAGAAAACCAAGTCAAACCAATACATGGCTGTGGGAATTCTTGTCATCCTCCTATTGCTCATCCTCTTGGCTTACTTCCTATTATACTACCGACATCTCGTCTATTACCGCTTCTGTCTGGAAAGAGTAAGAACGATGAACAATGTGCTTGAATGGAACGCCGACAACAAGAAGAAACTCAAGGAGATAGAACGCCTTGCCGGGAGTGGGGGAGAGGCCGTTCAGATAGATAAGAGCAAGAAGTCCATCTATGACAATGAACGACTGCCCGAGTCACTACAAACCGTAGCCGACGAGTTGATAGGCACGCTGCGGAAAAGCATCGACGACCACCATAAAAAAGCAGTGGAGATAGAGTTTGCCGAAGACGAAATGAGAAAATGCCAATTGGAAAACGACAAACTTCATGTGGCAAACAGCGTGCTCGACAACTGCCTGAGCACTTTGAAACATGAAACCATGTACTACCCCTCGCGCATTCGCACTTTGGTGGA
>CADBBP010000061.1 GCA_902792855.1 uncultured Prevotellaceae bacterium | reverse complement strand
TAGTAGATGAATTCGCCTCGGCGGGTGATTTTCTTGAAGCCTTCTTGCTTCATTACCTTCTGGGCTGTCTTGATGTCCACACGAATGGCGTAGTCGGCAATGTGGAGGGCGGTGTTCATTACTTGGCCTTGTGCTTGGAAGCAGAGCAGCATGGCGCAAAACAGAAAAAACAGTGTTTTTTTCATAAGATGGAGTGGTTTTGGTTAGTATGGATGCAAATATAGTGTTTTTTTCCAAAAAACAGGCGAACAAGGACGTGATTATTGTAAAAAATGGAGAAAAAACGCAAGAATCACACTTTTTTTGAATGCAATGTTTTGCAAATCCATGAAAAAGTGTTATTTTTGCCACATAATTGATTGAAGAAAAAGACACATCTTTGAAGGTACATACAAAACAGGGGTGGGCGTATTATGTCCTGCCCGTAATGTCATCGACGAAGAACGACGGCCATGGGGACTGTGGTCGCCGTATGTGTGGATAATACGCATGAATAGGCATATTTTTACTCGTAAGGATATTTGAGTGTTAGTTTCAGGGTATATTCAAATTTAAAAGAAAATTTTCAATGCTGATCTTTTAATTCTGTGACACCCAAAAATTCCCCCACCGTGAGGTGCGGGAATTGGAGGGGGTCATTTTTTTGCATCCTGGGCTAATCCCATACATATATCCAGTAGTCGGTCTGGATGGCCATCAGCACCGAGCCCATCTCGCGAAGGATGTAGTATTGTACGCTTTCGCCGCCAAAGAGGCGTATGTAAAGCTCCAGACCTTTATCCGTGGCCACGATGCAGTGGATTTCAGGGGCATGTTCCATAAAGTCGCCCTCGTCATCTACAAACCATATTGACTGGAAGTCTTCTCTGGCCTCGCCATGAAATTCCCATGTGGAGGACACCTTGCCCTCGGCGATGCACACCAGGGCTGCCAGGGCATCGGTGCCTTGGTGCTCGAACTGCACGGCGTAGAACGTGCGCTCGCCTGTCTCCAAGGTGGCAAGCCAACGGGTTGACTTGATGCGTCGCCCGCCATAGAATTTGCTGATGATGCGGATGGCGTCGGCGCTGGCTTGCTTCACTGGTTCGCCATTCTTCCACCTGCTGTATTGCAGCAGCGTGTGGTGGTTGAAGAAACTGCTCTTCACCACCCATGGGCACATCTCCTCGTCTTCATAGCCGCGAAACATCTTGGCAACCACGGAAGGGGTGTTGAGCTTGAACAGGTAGCGCATGTCGTCTTTCACCACCGTACCGTCCTCGTCAACTTTCTTGTCTGCATGTTGGTCGGCAAGCCGCACGCTGTTCTTGTGAGGCTTGAAAATCATTTGGTTGTAGGTCTTGATGTCGGCGATGCGTTCTGGTCCTTCCACCACGACTTCGAAGGTGTTGTTGCTCTTGGAGGGACTGCGTACGGGAAGTGGGCGCTCACAAAGGGTGATGTCGCTGGAATGGGTGCGATAGGAGCCAAAATTGCTGATGCCGCGCCAATATACCTCGTCGGGCAGCACAGTCTTGTCCACCACTTTGGATTTCAAGTTGGTGCCGGAAGGAGTGAGCATCATCAAGGCACGCTCGTCGTATGAGGCGACGATGAGGGCGTAGTTTAAGGGAGCGGCTTGCTGGCTGGGGATGATGCAGTATTTCTGCGGATGCTTCCCGGTGGAGGCATTGGCGCTTTCAAAGAATGTGATGGCAGCCTCGCACCTGTCGGCATACCAATTCTCTGCCTTGTTTTCCTCTACGGGGTCGTCTTGGGCGTGGAGGCTGACAGCTGCAGTCAGCAAGACTGTCAGCAGGGTGAATAATTGCTTGATATGGTTCATAATGGTTTTTGTATGGCAAGCGGTGCGTCGCCCAGGGTGACGCACCGCTTGTGTAAATGATGCTTTTGATGTTACGGTTCAACGATTTCAGCCTCTATCCATTTCTGCACGAGGGCCTCCACGTCTGCTCTCACCGCGTTGGGGTCGAGCGGGCTTTCATCTTCATTCTGGTAGTTGTCCACCAAGAGCTTCACCAGGTCGTCGATGGTGAATTCCTTGCCGCTAACTTCTTTCCAAAGGAAAGCGGAAGTCTCGTTCATGCTGATGACGTTGGTGTAGTCGATGTTCTCTTTGCCCTCTGCCACCATGATTTGCTCGCCGCAAATCTCGCGCAGGGCGAATCCTGTCTTTGCTTTCATGTCTTGTCTTTTTTTATGGTTGTTTTTTCTTCTGTCCGTATTTTGCCACCAAACGGTCGATGGTTTCTTGCTTCAGGGGCGGGTAAGCCTTGAGTTTGAAAAGGTTGAGCCATCCATAGCGGTAGGCCAAGAGAAGCCAGCGCCGCATGAAGGTGAATTTCACCCAGAACCAGGAGTAGGCTCTCCATTTCAGTCCGTCGGTGCGGTCCACTCTCAACCGGCTCTTGCGGATGAAGCCGATGACACCGCAACGGAAGTCGGAGGTTTTGCAGTACTCGCAGTGGAGATTGCCGTCGCCCATGAGGGTGACGTTGTCGCCTTCGATTTTTCTGATGCGATGCAGCACATAGTGGCCCTCCTCTATCTCCGCGAGTACCGGGTCGCCCACTTTCACGCCTTCGGGGGTGGTGAAGATGGCCAGGTCGCGGTCGCTTTCCAAGAAGGGGCGCATGCTGTTGCCACGCAGCCTCAGTGTGCAGGTCTTTCCTCTGCGGACATCTTCGATGAGCAGCGGGAACAAGATGGCGTTGGCAATGGGGACGTTGTTTTCCAAATGACGGTCCACTTCGCGTTTGCCACCGTCGTGGCGCCTCACCCGGGCTACGATGCGTTCGCTGAGCGTTTTGGGTTCTTTGGCCATGGCGGACTATTTCACTGCGATGGCGGCGTTGCACACCTCGGCGGCCTCCCTGTTGGGAAGGCAGTGCAGGATGCTCACCTTGGTTTTCTGCACGATTTTCGACACGGTGTCGCCCACTCGATGATAGGTGGGAACGTCCCACTTGAGCGAGGAGCACGACGGCAGCACGGAGGTGAAAGCCTCGATGGGGGAGAGGGGCTCCACCCAGTTGTGGTCGTCACGGTCGATGCGGGTGAGGGCTCCCAACGGGGCTTTGATGTTGCGGTAGCACGGCGTTTTGCCACTCCAGGGGCTTCCATAGATGTAGGGCTGGTCGTCGATGACGCGGATGACGGGGTTGTCGTCGTTCATCAAGTCGCAGTTGGGCAGGTGGCGAAGCCACATGCTCACTTGGGTGGACTTGCCGGTCCCGCTGATGGCGTGGAAGGCATAGCCGTACCCGTTCTGCCTCACCAAGGATGCGTGTATGAGCACGGTGTCCTTATAGCTTCCGGCTATGGCATAGCTGAGCATCATGGCATTGTGTATGCCGAAGCTGCGCATGTCGAAGTTGCCTGTGAGCGCGCATTTCACTTGCTTTCCATCGGGTGTGATTTGAAACATGCTGCACTCTGTGCCTTCCATGTCCTTGAAGATGAATTGGTGGCCTCCTCCTTCAATGAGGTCCACAACAATTCTCCCATTTCCTGTTTCGAAATCCCTGACGCGCTCCCTTTTATCTTTTGGTATGGGCTGGAGGTCGTCGTCGATGGTGATTTCGAAGAGCAGTTCATGACCCTCGGCGCTCTCCACCAAGAAGGGGTAGTATGAGCGCAACAGGTACATGTTGTTGTGGGTGGTGTCAAGGAAATTGACTTTCACATAGTGCTCGGCTATGCAGAAATACCTTGTTTCTTGATTGTTCATGGGTTGGGTTGGTTGTTTGCTTGTTAATGGCGGGGTGGGATGGTGGGCGGCAACTCGTTGTCGGAAGCTTCGCGGCGAGGTGTGTTTAGCGTACCGCTCTCTTTCTTCTTCTTGGACTTTTCCGCCCGCTTGTTGGCTTTGGCGTCGATGATGGCCTCCTCGTTGCCTATATGCTGTTCGGTGGTGAAGCGGAACTCCTCCTCGTCGAGAATGCGTATGTCGTAGTTGAGAGGGTGCTTCTTGGTGCCATGGAATTTCTTGCGCATCCTCTCATACTTCTTCAGGATGGCTTTCTCCGTGGTGGCGAAGCTTACGAGGTTGGTGCGTCCGTCGTTGCCGGCGCTGGTGAAATGGTTCTTCAGTTGGTTGGAGTAACCTGAGCGTCCCTCGAGGAAGCCGCTCTTCTCGTCCACCCATGCGCTGTCGAGGATTTGTATTTCGGTGATATAGACCACGGAGTCGTTGAACGATGCCGAGGTGCCGAAGATGTAGATGGGTGTGCAGCGCACCTTCCCTTGGGTCGTGATGCTCAGTAGCAGCAAGACCCCTATGGTAATGGCTGAAAGGAAATGTCTCATCAATGCTTTTTGTCTTTATACCTTAAAAAAATGGTGGATGGCTCACTGACCCAGGTAGGTTTTGAGGAGCTTGTTTTTGGTGTTGTGGCGAAGCCGCCTGATGGCTTTCTCCTTGATTTGCCTGACACGCTCTCGTGTGAGGCCGTATTTCTCGCCTATCTCCTCGAGGGTCATCTCTGGTTGGTTGATGCCGAAGAATGCCTCTATGATGCGTCGCTCACGCTCGCTGAGGGTCAGCAGTGCACGGTTGATTTCGTTGCGAAGAGACTCCATCACGAGTTCCGTGTCGGCCATGGGAGAGTCGGCGTTGGGGAGGATGTCAAGCAGACTTTGCTCTTCACCGTCCACGAAGGGAGCGTCCACGGAGATGTGCTTGGTGTTCACCTTCAGGGCATCCTCGATCTTCTCTTGAGGGAGGTCCACGCTTTCGGCTATCTCGTAAATGCTGGGCCTTCGCTCGTTCTCTTGCTCAAACTGGTTGAGTATCTTGTTGATTTTGTTCACTGAACCCACTTGGTTGAGTGGAAGCCTTACGATGCGGCTTTGCTCAGCGATGGCTTGGAGGATGCTTTGCCTTATCCACCAGACGGCGTAAGAGATGAACTTGAAGCCTCTTGTCTCGTCGAATTTCTCCGCTGCCTTGATGAGCCCCACGTTGCCCTCGTTGATGA
The DNA here is from genome assembly GCA_902792855.1 of uncultured Prevotellaceae bacterium. Taxonomy (GTDB): domain Bacteria; phylum Bacteroidota; class Bacteroidia; order Bacteroidales; family Bacteroidaceae; genus Prevotella. The sequence continues at coordinate 11,725 of CADBBP010000061.1, read as the reverse complement.
GGTCGGGCAGGCTCAGGCCGTGGTTTTGATATTGCTTTGCCACTGAGACAACGAAACGCAAGTTGGCACGAGTGAGTTTCTCCAATGCATCTCGGTCGCCTTTCTTGATGCGTTGGGCGAGCTCCACCTCCTCCTCAACGGAAATCATTTCTTCACGACCTATTTCTTGCAGATACTTGTCAAGAGAGGCACTCTCTCGATTCGTAATCGATTGTGTGATTTTCAGTTGTCTCATGTAGCATTAATCTAAGTGGGTGCAAAAATACGTATATTTGGGGAAAACAACAAACAAATGCGCAAATATTTGCGCATTTGTTCGTTTTTAGGGTGTTTTTAACGCTCTTTGCAGATGCTTTGCGTGGCTTTTGCCGATGGTCATTCTCCAAGAGGAACGGCGAAGTATTTCTTCTTTCCTGTGGGGTAGATGCCCTGGATGATGAGCACGGGGTCTTTGTCTGTGGAGGCCTCTTTCACCACCTTCTGGATGTCGTCAACGGTCTTCATGGGCTCGTCGTTCACCTTTTGTATGATGAAGCCCTTGGCCACGCCCTCTTCCTGGAGCTTTCCTTTGCCAATCTTGATTACTTCGAGGCCGTAGCTGATGCCCAACTGCTTCTTCTGGTCTTCGGTGATTTCGCGGAAGTTGGCACCGAGGATGTCGAGGTCGGCTGTCTTCACCACGTCGGTGGTGCCTTGCATGTTCTTCAGCGTCACCGTCTTCTCTTTCTTTGCCTTCTTGTGAAGGAAGGTCACCTTCACCTTGTCGCCAGGACGCTTGTTGGCAAGGATTTCCTGAAGTTCGGCCATCTTGCTAACCTTCTTGCCATCGATGGCGGTCACCACGTCGCCCTCTTGAAGTCCGGCCTCTGCGCCGGCACCGTTCTCTTCCACCTTCTGAACATAGACACCTTCGTTGGTGCCGAGGTCGGGCTCCTCACCATTGGCCTTCTGCTGGTCGATGTATCGGTGGGCGTCCATGCCTGATATGGCGAGGACGGCGCGTTGCACGGTGCCATACTGCTTGAGGTCGCTCACCACCTTGTTCATAATGGTGGTGGGGATGGCGAAGCCGTATCCGCTGTAACTTCCGGTTTGTGAGTAGAGCATGGCGTTGATGCCTACCAGTTCACCTTGGGTGTTGACAAGGGCGCCGCCGGAGTTGCCTTGGTTGATGGCGGCGTCGGTCTGAATGAACGACTCCACGCCGTTGGCATAGAGGGAGCGAGCCTTTGCACTGACGATGCCGGCGGTCACTGTGGAGTTGAGGTTGAAGGGGTTGCCAACGGCAATGACCCACTCTCCGATTTTCAGCTTCTCGGAGTCTCCCACCACGAGGAAGGGCAGGTTTTTGCCGTCAACCTTGATGAGGGCAAGGTCGGTGTTTTTATCGGTGCCGATGATTTTGGCGGAGAATTCCCGGTTGTCGTTGAGGGTCACTGTGAGTTCGTCGGCGCCTTCCACCACGTGGTTGTTGGTGACGATGAAGCCGTCGGAGGAGATGATGACGCCGGAGCCGCTGGCCTCCCGTTTAGGGGTTTGCACTTTTCTCTGCTGTTTCTGGCCGTTGCCGGGGTTGCCGAAGAAGCCGAAGGGGTCGGAGAAGAAGCCTCCGAAGGGGTCTTCCACCTCCACGGTGGTGATTTTGGAGTTTTGCACATACTTGATGTGTACCACGGCAGGGACTGCCTTTTCTGCGGCGTAAGTCAAATCGACGGGGCCGGCGAGTGCCGGTGCTGCATTGCATCCGACTGCCGTCACGGCGAGGAAGAGGGTCATGGCCCATGTCCTCATGCTCTGATTGTCTTTTCTCATTTGTCCTTGATTTTTTATTATGATGTTGATGTTTGTCGCTTTGAATGGGGGGATGCTGCGCAATGGTTGCAAACCCCTTTTCCATCTGCAAAATTAGACCCAATTTTTGTTAATCTGCCATTTCACCCCTAATATTTGTCCTCTTTTAACAATCATCCAATGCGTGTTAACTTACATTTGGTTGATTTAAATACTATTTTACGTTTCTTCACGTCATGACAGCTCATGTTAGGGTGTCATATTGTCACTCCTTTTCCTCCTTTTCACTGCCACGGCTCCGAAGTCGGACGAGAAGGTGACACTATGGGGTGTCATAGGCCGCAAAGGGTTTTTCGTTCTCATAAAGAGGTGAAAATGTCACAAAATAGTTCAAAAAACAAGGAGAAAAATGTTTTTTTTATGCTTTTCAAACCTCGTTTCGATTTTTTTTCCTATTTTTGTCGGTCACTATTAACTTCAATAACGAAAACACAACTCGACATGACGAGAAAAGCAGTGATGACTGCCATCCTTTTGCTATGGGCCTCGGTGAACCTTCTGGCCGGACCTGTCACCCAAAGCCAGGCTTTGGGCAAAGCAAGGGAGTGGGCCGGACGCCATGCAAAGGCTGGTTCGGTGTCACGTCTCACTTGCAAGATGGAGAAGGTGGGCAAACTGCCTTGTTATGCCTTCGACATTGGTCGTGACGAGGGGTTTGTCATTGTTGCCGGCGACGACCGCATGGAGACTATCTTGGGATATGCCGACACAGGGAGCTTTGACTTGATGAACATGCCGCCGGCACTGAAGGCGTGGCTGAGAGCGTGTGGGGAGGAGTTGGAGGCCCTCGACAATGGCACGTCCAATGTTTCCAACCGCCCGGCTAAGGTGCTGGAGCGTACACGGGGAGCATTGGCTCCCATGATACCTTGCGTATGGAACCAGCAAGAACCGTTTTCCAACAGTTGTCCTGACTTCAAGAACGAAGGGAAATGCACCACCGGCTGTGTGGCAACAGCTATGGCGCAGGTGCTGTATTATTATCGGGAGCAAAACGTGAAGACGCTTCAAGAGAATATCAGTCCCTACACCTGTTCCACCAACTGGTCGGGATATGGCAAGATTTCCGTTCCGGGGGTGCCCAAAGGCACTGCTTTGGACTGGCAACACCTTCTGGTGGAGTATAATGGTACGGAGACGGCAGAGGAGGCGGAGGCTGTTGCCAACCTGATGTTTTATTGCGCCGCAGCCGTCAAGACGGAATTTGTGGGGCCTTCCAGCGGTAATTCGTCCGCCAACGACATCTACATACCTGATGCTTTGAAGAAGCAGTTTGGCTTCTCCAAGGAATGCTGCCTCAAGGACCGCTCTGCATACGACATCTCCCAATGGGAGGAGATGGTTTACGACGAACTGAAGGCTGGCCACCCTGTCCTCTACATCGGGAAGTCGGAGAGCATGAGACACAGCTTCGTGGTGGATGGCTACGACGGCGACGGACTCTTCCATGTCAACTGGGGGTGGAGCGGGCTCTACAATGGCTATTACAGTCTCTCGACCCTCTCAAGTGTGGAAGGAAGCACCACCAAGGGCTACACCATGTCGCAATGTGCCGTCTTCGGTGCGTATCCGGCAAATGGCTCCGACGGATTGCCGGCTTTGTCGGCCTCCGCCTTGGCTCTTTCCGGTACCACGCTTTCATTCACCATGAGCAATTATTCTGGCTCGGCCGACTATTTCAAGTTTGGGGTGGCTGCCATCCTCGACGATGGCTCACTTGCCATACTCAAGCAGTCTGCTTCTTTCGTCAATATGGCCGATAGGTCCAAACGGGCCGTTTCCTTCGCCTTGTCGAAGACCAACTTGGCATCCTTGGAGAAAGGGCAATATGTTGTGGCACCTGTCTTTTGCCGAAAGACCGACAACGTGTGGCATGAGGCCGACTGTTCCGCAAAATACTCCTTCAAACTCGATTGGGATGGCTCCACCTTCACGCTCTCGTTCAACTCACCCGTCAGCGACAGGGTCTTTTCTGCCTCTGGCTTCCAGCTGCCCGGAAACCCCGTGGTGGGGGTGAAGGTGCCGGTGGGCATGACGCTCTCATGCTCTGGCGGGGAGTATAGCAGCGAGGTGTATCTCTTTGCAAGCACGACAACCACCGCCACCTCCTATGCCAGCAAGACCGGCGTCTATCTGAGGGACGGAGAGCAGTATGACGTCTCGCTTTATTTCTCGCCGGAGAAGGCCGGGACATATAATGTATGGGTGGCTACCGACACGGAGGGAAAGAACTCCATTGGGTCGTGCAAGGTGAAGGTGACGCAAGCTGGCACGGAGGGTGAATTGTCGGTTACGGGCTTTACTGTGGAGAACGCTGTGGCCTCTGGAGAATGGAACACCGTTTATGGCAAGAAACTGAAAGGCACCATCACGCTAAAAAATGTCGGTGCTTCACTGTATTCGGACATCATCACCATCTGGCTCATGAAGGGCGCCACAAAAAGCTATTACTTGGGATGTGTTAGCGAAAAATTGCTCGTCACCCTGGGTAAGGGGGAAAGCATGACCATCGACTTCGCATACGACGAGGGGGAGACTGGCAACTATTACCAGCTGTGGCTCATGAAAGGAAGCACAATCATCACCAATGGGAAAGTGAGATTCTTCGAACTGGTGCCAGGGGTTACCATATTTGATAAACAGGGTCACTACAAGGTGGTGAAATCCGTGAAGTCTTTCACCGTATCGGAGGAGGCCGTGGCTGTAGATATGGATGGGTCGGGAGTGACTTCTGTCACGCCAAACAGCAATCCCAATACCTTGTATTTCTTGGGGGAGACAGACACCACGCCCTCTGGGCTGAAGGGCTGCAACGTGGTGAAGGCTGGAGTGGCCGAGAAGGTGGTTCTTGCCGACGGCCACGATTTCTTCACCCCCTCTGCTTTCTATGCCAAAGACATCTCCTACTCGCGTACCCCTCAGTTGCAGACATCGGGCAAGGGCGGATGGGAGACGATTGTGCTGCCTTTCGCCGTGCAAGAGGTGAGAAACATCACCGACAATAAGGCCATCGATTGGTTTCATAGTGCCGATGACAGAGGAAAGGACTTCTGGCTCAAGGAGTATGCCATGCAGGACATAGAGAGCGGAACTGTCTATTTCAATCATGTGGAGCAGTTCCAACCCCATGTGCCTTACATCATCGCCGTGCCTTCTGACAGGTGGGGGGCGGATCACGACCTCACAGGGAAGGAGCTGCGCTTCCATGCCACCAATGTGGAGGTGGGAACCGATGCCAAACTCATGGTCAAATCGAGTGTCTATCGCTTCGAGGGCTCTTATGTGGAGACTTCCGTTGGCGATGTTTTCGTGCTCAACAGCAAAGGCTCGTCGTTCACACATACCGAAAAGGCCATGCTGAAACCGTTCAGGGCTTGTTTTCATCCTGAGGGCGGCTACTATGCTTCGGCCTCTTTGGGCATCGGAGACTTCTCCATGGTTGACGGCATCGACAACGTGGAACAATCGGCTTCTGCTGCCGATATCTACACCATCAGTGGTGTGAAGGTGGGTTCGGCGGCCAACGTTGTCCCTGGCGACCTGCCCAAGGGGGTGTATGTGGTGAATGGGAAAAAGTATGTGGTGAGATGATGCCCCTGACGAGCTGCTGATGCTTGCAAGGGGTGCAATGAATGAATAATTTCTAAAACTTTATAAATAGGTAAGAATGAAAATTGGATTTGTCAAGACGGCGGCCTTGGTCGCCATGGCCTGGTGTTCCATGGTAGCCGAGGCGCAGGAATTGTCGATGAATGGAGGGAAGACTACGTTTGCGCAGGGCGATGAGATTGTCATCAAATATGGAGGAGCGACCAAAGGCGACAAAATCCTCCTTTACCACAACTTGGCCATGCTGCCCTTGAAGGAGAAGGGGACGGCGAACGCTGACAATGGTGAATATGTGGTGGCTGCCAATTTGCAGTCCGGCGACTATCGGGCGGCCCTGGTGAACAAGGATGGAAATGAGACGGCTCAGGTGACTTTCATGGTGGAGGAGGAACCGCTCCCCACCGAGGGGCATCGAGTTTGCCTGCTCTCCGACATTCACGTGATGAATCTTGACTTGGTGGAAAACTTTGAAAATTCCTCTTTTCTAAAGGAATTGTCCATGAATAGGAAATTGCAAGTGCAAAGTTATGAAATCTTTTGTGCTTATCTTGACACCATCAAGGCTCTCAAACCGGAACTGCTCCTCATCCCGGGCGACCTGACAAAGGACGGTGAGATACTCAGCCATCAACTGGTGGCGCAAAAGTTGCAGGAATTGCTCGACATGGGCATTCCCACCCTCGTCATCCCCGGCAACCACGACATGGAGAACGAATCGGGATTCAAATACACACAGGCAGGGCGTGAACATACGGAGACTGCCACACCGGAAACTTTTGAGCAGATTTACTCGAATTTCGGCTACAAAGACCCGCTCGCTCGCGACCCTAACTCGCTGTCATACGTCTGCGAACCCATCGAGGGCCTGCGCTTCATCGGCATCGACGACTGTCGCATCCCCAGCCGTGGCGATACAAAAAAAGGCATCGCCGAATATGGGCGCATCATGCCGGAGACCTTGGAGTGGGTGCTGGAGCAGGCTGACAAGGCCGCCGAAGAGGGAAAGGTGGTGATAGCTGCCGTGCATCATCAGTTGCTGCAGCATTTCGTGGGGCAGGAAACGCTCATGGAGACCGCCGCCACGGAGAATGGCGACAGCATCGCCCGCCTCTTCGCCGATCATGGCATCAGGGTGGTTGTCACCGGGCACATGCACATTCCCGATGTGTCGAGAATAACCGGCTTCAACACTGACAACACCATTACGGAAATCAGTTCTGCGTCCACCATATCTTATCCCAGCCAGTTCCGCGTACTCACCATCAGCAATGACTTGGCCACCATGAAGGTGAACACACGCTCGCTGAAGGCCACGGAGAGTTTCCCCGAATTGCAACGGGCGGCAAGGGATAAAATCGACGAGACGCTCGACACTTCCATCAGCCAACTCACTTATCGTTACATGTCCACGTTCAACGCCATGCTCCAGGATTTCGCTTCCATCCCCGACTTCGCACACATCATCGATGACGTGCCGACGGATGTCAACGAGTTGGCTGCCATCGCCTTGGAGGCTTTCGGAGAGACGATGCGCAAGGTGATTTTCACACACTCGGAGGCCAACGAGCATCTCAAGGATGCCGCCAACGCCGTGCTCGACCAGTTGGAAAAGGACTGCGACACCGCCTGCAACCTCATCTTCGACCATCAGAACGAGAGCACGCGTTCTTTCCTCTCATACGCCTTCTATGGATACATGCTTGAAATGGGAGAGCCGGCTATCAGGAGTATGCTAAGCGACACCTCATACCTTGGCACGCCGATGGCCGATCAGACCGACGACCTCAACCTCACCGTCGCATTGAAGGATGTGGACGAAGGGGTCGTGTCGGTGGTGGCGCATGAGGCTGGTGCCAACGGTGTGTACAGCATCACTGGTCAGGCCGCTGGCCATTCAGTGGAGGGCTTGCCAAAAGGTGTTTACATCGTAAAGAAAGGGGGCAAGGCTCGTAAGGTGACGGTGAAGTGACAGACCAACCCAAAGTATCCGCATGTAATGACACTTCCAAAGTTTATCATCACTCTTGACGGCCACCTCCGAATGGGAATGGTCAGTCAGCACAAGGACTTGTTGAAGCCGGGCGACCAGTGCATAGGGGGTGGGTACTACTATATCGACTACACGTCCAATCGCATCCTGCTCGACCGCTCCTCATACGACTTTGGAAAGCCGAAATGGCACCTGCTCGACCAACTCATTATTCCAGAGGCATATAGGGGCATGAGGCTGGTGTACTGCTATGATGACAACTTCCATGACGATTTTGACGTGAGTGAGAACCTTGATGTCACGTATGCGGTGGACGAATAGGAGCAACTGTTGTGAATGTTGAGAGTAGAATTGATGCAGGTGATGGAGGATAAGAGAAATTGGTGAAAATCCGTTTTTTGAATTCTCATGAAAAATGGCTGATTTTGAGGCAACGGATTATTTATATGGTGGAATGACATTGGCAAAAAACAACAAAAACATCGTTTTATTCAGCGACGAAATGACAAAATACCCATTTCGCCGCTGAATAAAACGCATTTTTAATGGTAAAACTTAACTTTACATAACATTTGGATGGGCATTTTGATGACCGCGTGCAGCAGACAACATCCGCAGCAACGTCGTTCACTCCCATCCGGTGATGCCGCGTAGGAAGGCGGTGAGCTCTTCTGCCATTAGTGCGTGCCGGCGCATGGAGGGATGCCCCACCGCTCCGCTGCCAAGCGAGCCGTCGTCCGGGGTGAAGTCCATGCGATACACTTCGTGGTCGCCGCGTGAGGCAGCATCGGCTATGGCCGCATCGTGAGCCTCCTGAATGTCAGTCAGGCGTTTGGATGAGCGGATGGCTCCTATGATGTACACAATCTTGGCATGGGGATAGCGTTCGCGCAAAGTGATGGTGAACGCCTTGAATGCCTCGGTGAGCCGCTCCTTGTCGTATTTCCCCACGGAGGTGTCGTTGCAGCCTAAGTTCACACACACCACGTCGGCCTGGAAGCGGGAGAAGTCCCACAACTCACCGGAGGTGGTGTAGAAGGTGTGGGGATAGATGTTGGGCATGATCTCATCGGGAATCTTTCCGGCGTAGTTGCGGTAGATGCCGATGCCGCTGCGGGCGCACACTTGGCATTGCGCTCCAAGGGCGCGGGCGGTGCGGGCGGCGTAGGTTTGGTAGAAATTCTGCTGGCTGAAGAGGAATTTCTTCTCTGTGCCGTTGCCCTCGATGCCGTAGCCGCAGGTGATGGAGTTGCCGATGAACTCAATCCTTCGCTCCGGGAGGACGGGCTTCTCCAAGAGGCGGCAACCATCGTCGAGGTGAAGGCCGTAAAAAGTTGGCTTCTTGTAGAGGCCCTCAATCAGGTAGGTGAGGGTGAGGCGGTGGGCACCATCGCCAAGCCCTTTTGCCAGGGGGGTGATGGTTTGGCCCTTCTCTACTTTCACCTTGCGCGGCTCGCGGTCGTCCACCTCCACCATGAAGTAGCCGCAGTCAGGGTTGGTCTTCATGGAGGCTGACGTGCCGGTGAACACGGCATGCACCTGTACGCCGGGGTAGGTCCATGTGGCGCAACCGGGGTTGGCTTCCCAACTGATGCGCCCCACGTAGGCGAAGGCGGAGTCTGTGGCGGGGATGAAAGTGGTGGCACTGGCAGTCAGGCTGGCCATGACGAACAGCAGTGCAAGGAAGGGGTGTCTCATAAGGGTCAGAATTGTGCGTAGATGAAGGGTTGGATGTCGCTGAGGCGGAAGTTGACCACCAACTGCATGACAATGAAAAGCAGGATGACCTTCAGCGTGATGGGCGAGTCGATGAACCATTGCTTGAGCCGCTCGGTGTGTCGCTCGCGGATGGCATGCAGCCCCAAGCCCAATGCGACGAACACCACCCAGACGGTGCGCGTCTGGAAGAAAGGTGTGAGGTATGCCCAGCTAAAGTCGGTGAATATCTTGGTGATGATGGTCACGGCCGTGTGCATGTTGGGAGAGCGGAAGAAAACCCAGCAAAGCATCACCCATGAGAAAGTGAGCGCCCAGGAAAGGAACCTCACATACCACGTGTTGTCCACTTGGTCAAGCCACCGCTTGCAAAACTTGTGTACTACCTGACCAAGACCGTGAAGTGCGCCCCATGTGACGAACATCCACGATGCACCATGCCAAAGGCCGGCTACAAGCATCGAGATGAAATTGTTGAGGTAGGTGCGGGCATTGCCTTTCCTGTTGCCGCCAAGAGGAATGTAGAGGTAGTCGCGAAACCAGGTGGAGAGGGAGATGTGCCACCGACGCCAGAATTCCTGAAGGTTGAGCGACTGGTATGGGTATCTAAAGTTCTCACGCAGGGTGAAGCCAAGGAGGGAGGCGATGCCGATGCTGATGTCGCTGTAGCCGGAGAAGTCGCAGAAAATCTGCAAGGAGTAGCCCAGGACGCCCATGAAGTTCTCAAAGCCGGAAAAGGCTTCCGGGTCGTCGAATATCCAGTTGTTGTATTGTGCAATGTAGTCGGCGATGAGTGCTTTCTTCATCAAACCGGTCATGATGAGCCACATGCCGGTATATACTTGCGTGTCGTTGACGGGGTAGCGGTGCTTGATTTGTGGGATGAGGGTCTCGGCGCGTGTGATGGGGCCGGCCATCAGCAGGGGGAAGAAAGTAAGGTAGAACGCATACTCCAACAGGCTCACCTCCATGGTGAAACGGCCCTTGTACACATCCACCGTGTAACTGATGGCTTGGAAGGTGTAGAAGGAAATGCCTACTGGGAGGATGATGGCGAGGGGGGAGAAATTGCTCGAAGTGAGGTCGCTGAGGATGCTGATAAAGAAATTGGTGTATTTGTAGTACGCCAAGGGCAGCAGGTCGAGCACCACGGTGGCCCACATCCACCGCCGGCGGATAGTGTCTTCCTCCTCCTCCATCATGCGCCGTGTCATGTAATATGAGGTCAGCATGGTGAATGGCAGAAGGAGCATGAGCACGCCGTTGGCCTTATAGGCGAAGAAGAGGCTGAAGGTTAGGACATAACCCAGCATCACCGTCTTCGATTGTTGGCGAACGAGGATGTAGATGCCGAAGAAGACGATGAAAGTGACGGCAAATGGCAGCGATACAAGCGACCATGTGCTGTCGGGGGCGGAGAGGTAATGTGTGATGTATTCGCTCAGGGGCATGGCAAACCGGTGTTGAAGGGCGATTTGCTGTTACGACTGCTCGGAGGCAGGGCGGGGGCTGAGCGTGGGAGCCTTGTCCTTCACCTGAAGCACCTCGATATGATGGATGGGCCATGACTGCTTGCCCTCGGGCTTGTTGAGCACCACGGGGTGGATGCAGTCGCCACTCGTCATCCATTCTGCCACCTCGTCCATCCATACGCGGGCACCGCTCGTCGTGGGGTGCAGATGGTCGCTGCGCCGCTCCATCTCTATCGACTGGGAGTTGAAATAACGCTTCTTGCCAAACACCTTGGCTATCTCATCGTTGAAACCATTGTCGGGTTTCGTGTTGGGAGGGCCGATGAAGATGCAAGGGAGGTCGCCGGCCTTGGAAAGCATGCGGCTAAGGCTCTCGTTGATGGTCTTCATATTCTTGGAATACAGCTCGTTGCTACCCATGCAGAAAATGAGGTAGGTGGGCCGCGCCTCCTTGATGTAGTAGTCGAGGGTCGTGCTGCTCCATGCTGTCGTGGTGCTGCCATACCAGGTAACGGCGTACATCGTGTCGCCGCTCTCCTTGCAGTAGTCGTAGAAACGGTATGCCAGGGGCTCCACCATGGAGTCGCCGATGAAGAGGAAACGTTGTGCAGTGGAGTCGGGAACCAAAGGTTCCTCTTCCACCACGGTCAACATGGTGGTGTCGGTCCGCTCGGGCAGCAAACTCTCAAGGTCGATCTTCTTCAACATCTGTTTGGCGAAGGTCACACCCCAAGGCGAACTTGCGTAGATGAACAAAGCTAAAAAAGTGACCAATAATATGATAAATGCCTTGAATTGGGAATTCATGTCGTGTCTTATGCTAATGTGAAACTGCTTCCTTTTTAATTCCGATGCAAAATTACACATTTCTTGCCGAATAGGCAAATAATAATGGCCTTTTTATGATTTTTAAAAGATATGGCTAACGCATCTTCCCTATTATAAAAATGTTTAAGAGGCTATCATATAACAAAATTCAACCTGTACGGATAAAAATCCTCTTGGTAACAAAAGGAGCAAATAGCAAAGGAAGTCGCCTTAGATGAGGGAACTCTTTTTTAGTCGCTTCGCGAGAACCAACGGTCGA
>CADBBP010000060.1 GCA_902792855.1 uncultured Prevotellaceae bacterium | reverse complement strand
TGGTGTAAGTGGTGTTGCGGCTGGTGTAGTTGTCGCTCTTGAAATAGTAGGTGCCGCTGTCGGCTGCACCAAAGTCGTAGTAGTAGAACGTGGTGGTGGAATAACCGTTGGACTTTCCGACGGTGCTGGTGAGCTGCTGCACGAGCGTGCCGTCATTCTTGTAGAGATAGACATTGGTCCATGCCCTGCCGCCACCCTGACCGCCAGGGCCACCGCCGCCGCTGGTGGGAATGCTGACATACACCTTGTAGGAGTTGGTGGTGTCGGGGGTGCCGGAAGTGGTCACCTCCGCCACGCCGCCCTTGCCGTTGGCCTTGATGTCGATGGTGGTGGTGGCGTTGCTCTCGTCGATGGTGAGTGTGCCGTCGGCACTCATGCCCTTTCCGCCGTCGGCGGTGTTGGTGATGGTGATGGTGCCGCCTGTGACATCAATGTTGCCATCGGCCTTGATGCTGGTGGGATAGTCGATGTCGTCGTCGGTGGTGACAAGGCCCCCGCTCTGCGTGACGGTGATGGTGCCACCGGAGATTTTGACATCGCCGCCGGCCTTCACACCCTTCGCTCCATCGGCGGTGACGGTGAGCGTCACCGTGCCGCCAGCCACATACACATTGCCGGAGTCCTCGCCGTCGTGGTCGGCGAGCATGCCGGTGCTTGCCGTCCCGTCGATGTCGCACTGAATGGCATCGTCGCCAACTCCGCCGACGGTGAGCGTACCGCTCTCCATGAGGAAGTATTCATCGCACGAGATGCCGTCCTTGACGGCCTGCTTCACGTTGACGGTGCAGTTTTTCATCTGCATGTATTCGGCGCTCTTGATGGCATGTGCCAAGGTGCCATAAACATGGAGAGTGCCCTTGCCCTTGAGCTCGAGGTGTCCCTTGCAGTAGAGGGCGGCCTTCTGGTCGCCGGAAGCGGCATCGGTGAGGGTGTTCTCGGTGTCCTTCTTCACACTGAGGGCCACGCGCTTGCCATCCATGATGCAGATGGCGGCTCCCGACCATACGGGCGTGGCGTTGGTGAGCGTGAGGCCGTTGAGTTCTATGGTGGTCTTGTAGGAACCAACCATGTAAAACTCGCCGTCGCCGGTGTTGCCAGCGAGGGTGTAGGTGATTTCACCGATGGCGTCGTCCACCTCGCTGCTTTGCTCGATGCTCACATGTGCGCCGGAGACCACCGGGGTGACGTATCGTGCGACGTTGCCGGCAACCCTCACTTTGGCAGTGGTGCCTTCGTAGGTCACCTCGACAGTGTTGTCGGCCACGGTGCTTTGGTCAATGAACATTTGGTCGAGGTCGGCGATGGTGAACACCTTGCCGTTAATGGTGCATGTGGCTCCCTCGGCGTATTGCATGTCGCCGCATTGCGCTGCAGGAAAGGCGTAGATGACATCCCCCTGCACCACGTTGAGCGTCTGCGCCATCATGCCTGTTGCCACGACAAGGGCGCAAAAAAACAGTTGAAATCTTCTCATTATTTCGTCTTTTAATATTGCCTTGCTATTCCTTTCCAGGTGGACAGACACCTGAAATTGTTTGCAAAAGTAAGAAAAAAAAGGATTTTGGGGCAAAAAAAATCTGCAAACAGGCATTATTTCTCAGCAAACCGCCTCGACACACGAGGCATGGACGAGGGCTACATCGTCACCTTCGACTTCTCCAAGACGGCGGCGGCACGGAGGAAGCACCTGGCAAGCATGAATCCTTCCCCACTTGACCAACCTCTGACTTCGGCCCAAGACCGGCAGGACGACTTGCCGCAAGGGGAAGGAATGGAACGACAAGCGTATTATCGAGGTGATTGCATAGGCAGTTCTTTAGAGTACAGCCTTATATACCTTGACGTATTTGCCGCTCCGGCTGTTGAAGAATATCGACCTCCCGTCATGGCTATAGATGGGATGCGGATGGGCGTCCTGACCAAGCCAGTCGCTGCGGTGCTTGCACAACGGCCTCCACTCCAGGCGTCCCTCTTCCCAGTGCGGGACAACCCTTGAGATGTACTCGCCGTCCTTCTTGTGCGGGTCGGGACCATTGTCGGTGCTGTTCTCCCTCTCCACCTTGACATCGCCTGGCAGCATGAAATAACCGTCGCAACAGAGGTTCTGCCAGTGGTCCATCGTGAAATGACCATAAGCCTTGTATTCTTCCGGGAGGGCAATCTCCCAGTATCTCCCGGTTTCCAATTCGTATTTGCCCACCATGGCTGGCCCGTCGGCATATCCTCCATGATAGACGATGGCCTTGCCGTCGTCGCTCCACATCTCATGGCACACCCAGTCGCCGGCACTCCTGTGGTGGCCATGGGTGTCGCCACCCTCGGTGTCGCCACCTTCGGTTCTCACACGCCTCACCTGGTCGGTGCGCCGGTCGTAGAGCCAGATGCGGCGTATGCCGCAATCAAAGCTGGGCCACTCGTGATTGAACATGATGATGTCGGGGTCGGCGGGGTTGAACTGCACATGGGTAATCCAGCACAACGGGACGGTCTTCTCATAAACAAGATGCCCGGTAAGGGTGTCATAGACTCCAAGGTAACTGTTGAGTCCCTCCTGTTGCACACGCCCGTCGATGTTGTAAACGGGCCGGCGGTCGAGACCATAACCCTCTGTTTCAGGGTCGTAGTCGAGAATCCTCCCATCGGTAGTAGGCACGCAGAGCAACCGGCCATCGGCACTGACATGCGTGAAAGCGGTCATCCGTCCCTCCGGGACGTGGTTGAGGATGCGCACATGGCCGTCGAGTCCCACCTGGCAGATGTCATTGTCCTGGATGAAATAGACAACGTCCCGCTGACTGTCGAGGCATACGCTGGCCTTGCCCAATCCCCGGCCTGGCGAGGCATCGAAATAGACATAACTCTTCAAGGTGCCGTGGCGGTTGGCGGTGAGGCATTGCTCCTTGCCTGTGAGCAAGTCCCTGACATAGACGTTGGGGTGACCGTCGCGGTCGCTGATGAGATAGAGCCTCCGATCGTCGCTGCTGAGCGAAGAACAGGTGAAATAGAGCAGCTGGGTGTCGAAGCCGTCAGCCTCGCCATCGCAGCCGCTCACAAAAATTCTTTCCGCCAAGTCGTGTGATGTCATGGTCTTGATGGCTATATTTTTCATTTTGAGGTTTGAGGTTTGAGATTTGAGGTTTGAAATGAAATGGCAAGCCATTTTCTTACTCAATCATGTAAGTTTCGCGTCGCTTGCGACGATATTTCTTCAAAATTCTTTTCATCAGTTTATGAATTCTTAAATCTCAAACCTCAAATCTCAAACCTCAAATCTCAAATCTCAAACCTCAAATCTCAAATCTCAAACCTCAAATCTCAATGCCCTTGTATCTCGCCGGCGATGATTTCGGCCATTTTCGCCACACCCTTGTCGTTGGGATGGATGCCGTCGGGCTGCACCTTGTCGCTGTCGTTGGCAAAGAGCGTATGGAGGTCGATGATGTTCAAACCATATTCCTGGGCCACCTCCTGCAGGATGGGAATGATGTTGTTGGTGATGACAGCGTCGTTGATATCCCATGTTGACTTGAAGGCGGGGATGGGCGTGCAAAGGAAAATTTGAGGCTTGAGGGGAGCCACAGGCTTTACCTTCTTGCTCTTTTTCTTGCCCTTGGGCAATGCCGTGAGGTCAGGACACAGTTTTTTGAGCATCTGCTCCAAGTCCTGCTTGAAGGAGGCTCCATGTTGCCAGTTTTGTGGCTTGGAGTCGTTGGTGCCCAACTTGATGACGACGATGTCGGGCTGGAAGGCTTGCGCATCGCGCCAGGCCATCTCGTTCATGTAAGGGAAGTCGCCCTCGGAGAGCATTGTCCTTGCACTCACGCCGAAGTTTTTCACCCAGTAGTCGCTTCCCAATTTCTTTTGCAACAGGGCGGGATAGCCGTGTTGTGTGGCCACGTCGATGCCGTGCCCGTCGGTGATGCTGTTCCCGATGCAAGCCACCTTGATGGCTGTCGGCTTCGGCGTCTGGCGGTTGTCAAGCCAGGTGGCGAGGTCGGAGAGCATCTGGTCGTGGTATTTGAACCAGGGGCCGATGCCCCACCCATGGTCGCCGGTGGGATAGATGAACATGGAGCACTCGTTGCCGGCGTTGCGCATGGCGGAGTAGTAGGCCACCCCGTTGGTGACGGGCGGCACCAGGCGGTCGTCGCTCGACAAGAGGATGACGGCTGGCGGAGTGAGGTGCCTCCTCACAGAGTTCTGCGTGGAGTATTTCTTCACCATTTCGGGGTCTTTCTGGTCCTCGCCGAGGAAATTGCGGCAGGAATACACATGCGACACCTTCTCGTCCATGGAGATGACGGGATAGAAGAGGATGCTGAAGTCGGGGCGCAACTCAAAGGGGGAGAGCGTGGAGATGACCGACGCCAGGTGTCCTCCGGCGGAGAAGCCCATGATGCCCACGTCGTGGGGGTTGATGCCCCAAGTGGCTGCGGAGTCCCTCACGATGCGCATGGTCTTTTCCACGTCGCCGACGGGCCGCGTGCGGTCGCCTTTGGGCAAACGGTAATTGACGACGAAATAGGCGATGCCACGGCTGTTGAGCCAGGATGACCACTGCACTCCCTCGTGGGTGTTGGAGAGCATGGAGTAACCGCCACCGGGAATGCCTACAATGGCTTTTCCAGTGGGTTTCTCGGGCAGAAAGGCCACCATGTGTGAGTCACCGTTGTCGGTGAGGTTGAGCTTGAATTCTCTCGCTGTCTGCGCCTGAAGGCTCGTAGCAAGCACCAACAGACTGAAAAGGACTATTTTTCTCATATTATTCAAGGTTGATGTATGAATTATTCCAAAAAAGTTAAAATGGTGATGTCTAAACATTTTGCCGCAAAAATACGAAAAATTCCGGAAAACTCACCTTCAAATCAGGCAATCTTTGCTTTTTTGGAAAAAATTGTAGTCATCATTAGTACAGGTTTTTGTTTTTTTATCTTTGCACAACAATATGCCACTCAAATTCAATATCGTATCAAGAGAATGAGCCATTTGGTTAAACTTAGGCAGAGAGACCTGTTCACTTGCCGATGGCAGAGAGCACGTCGAACACACGGTTGCTCCTACCTGCAATCATACAGACATCGGGCTCTACAAGGCGCAAGGTCATCTTCTTACATTTTTATAGTTAAACATCTATTGAAACGGTGCGACAGTCGTGGAGAGACTTGGTTGTGAAAACCTGTCCAATGATCAGTTGTACTCTTGAAGTATCTCTTCACTACGGCAACCGTTATGGGGCAGGAGCGAGAGATGGAAACTTGCAAGTTTCCATCAGTTCCACTCCGCGATGAAAAGCAAGGCGACAGGCGAAAAGACACTTTTTACGATGCTCTAACCAACTAAGCTACCGAACCATCATCATTGTTGCATTTGCGGTCCAGGCTGGGCTCGAACCAGCGTCATCGTCGTGATAGGCGAAGTAAGTCTCATCTACGGCACTTGCTACTCTTGTTTCCCTCTTTCAAAGACCTCAATTCTACTAACTGGGTGCAAAGTTATGACACCACTGCGCGTTCTTTTTGCGTAGCTCAGTAAAAGTTAAAAAAATACATATCAAAAAACACATTTTTATGGTTCAACGAAAATAGAATGCGAAGAAAATGCCTATCTTTGCTTTTCCATTGAACACAAAGGGATTTGAGATGAACAATTTTGATATGATCCGTCAGGACGGGAGGTTGCTTTATGAATACATCCGGGGCAGTCACCTCTACGGCCTCAACAATGAGGACAGCGACATTGATACAAGCGGTGTCTTTGTCTGCACGCGTGACGAACTGTTCGGCTGCTTCGGCTACAAGCCCCAGGTGACTGACAGCCGCCACGACAACACATGGTATGAGATAGGAGAACTGGTCCGTCTGCTCCTGAAATCCAACCCCACGGTGTTGGAGAGTCTTTTTGTTCCAAAGGATAAGGTGCTCGGTGACATCCATCCCATCATGCAGATGGTCATCGACCAACGCGACCAGTTCGTCAGCAAGCAGTGCTTCAATCCTTTCTTCGGCTATGCCAAGTCACAGATTGAGAAGGCACGGGGACTGAACAAGAAGATTGTCAACCCCGTGACGGAGCGCCTGACCCCATACGATTTTATCTATACTTTCAAAGGGCAGGGCAGCACGAAGTTCAGCGACTGGCTCGACAACCGCAGCCTGCATCAGGAGTTCTGCGGACTTGTCAACGTGCCCAACATGCACGACATCTACGGCGTGTATTATGACTTTGGAGCGCACACCATCGCTTATCCGGAATGGAGAGAAGACGGGCGGTTTTTATCTTTCTGCCAAGAGTACTATGGAGAAACAGAAAGGGTCGCTGTCATCGAAAGGCTGTCGCAGATGGTGCCCATAGGCTATCGTGGTGTCATCAAGAACGATGCCAAGGCCGATGAGATACGGCTCTCCTCCATCGACGACAAGCACACCCGTCCGATGTGCTTCATCTCCTACAACCAGAGTGGATACTCCACCCATTGCCGCCAGTATGCAGAGTACCAGGAGTGGGTGAGCAACCGCAATCCGAAACGCTATGAGTCGAACCTTGACAAGAACTACGACTCGAAGAACATGATGCACTGCTTCCGGCTGATGCACATGGCTGCGGAGATAGCGGAGGGCAGGGGGATGATTCTGCAGCGCACCGAGGACAGGCAGTTCCTGATGGACGTGCGCAACCACAAGTTTGAGTACGAGGAAATCATCGAGATGCTGGAGCGTGACAAGGAAAGGATGAGCCAACTGATGGAGCAGTCCACCATCCGTGAGAAGATTGACACGGACTTTGTCAATGACCTGATGATAGAGATTCGAGAAGCCTCACTTCCTCTTCACCCCTCTTACGGGGGCTGCCTCCATGGGATTGTCCGGCCATGAATGCTTCGGATAACGTCGGCGCAACTCTTTGCGCACCTCGAAATAGGTGGATTGCCAAAAGCTATGCAGGTCGGTGGTGAGCTGCACTGGCTTGAAGCCAGGCGACAACAGTTCCATCAATACAGGGGTGCCGTCCACCTGTGGAGTTTCCAGTAGGCCAAAGCACTCTTGCAAGCGCACTCGTAAGACTGGCACTTCGGCTCCCATGCGGTAGTCGAGCCGTATCCGGCTCCCTGTGGGGACGACGACATGGGTGGGAGCCAACCGCTCCACCATGTTCTGCTGCTCGTATGTGAGCCGGCTCCAGATGACCTCGCAAAGGTCCATCTTCTTCAGTTCATTCGTTGTTGTTGCCTTGCCGATGAAGAGAGGCCCCCACTCCACCGCACTCCTACAGATTGCCTCCGTATCTACTGGCGGAAGGGACAGTTCTGGATGACGGGTGGCTACGAAAGCGACCCTCCGCTGCAGGTTGTGCACCGCATCGGAGAAATCCAGCATCGACGGGCCGTCTTTGGCGATTGCCTCACAGATGACTTGTAGTATCTGCTCACGGGCACAATTTGCCAATGGTTTCGAAGCCAGCAGGATGGTGCCGATACGAGTCTCCCTTCTGGCTACCACGGCTCCAGCCTTGCCATCCCAAAAGATGTTGTCGCGCTCAAAGGCATGTTCTTTTAGGTCGGCGGGGTCAACGACACTGGCCAGGAAGACTTTCCCCACGCCACCTGCTTTCCGATGCATCGAGGCGATGGAAAGCCATTCCTCGCCGACCATGGCATCCGAGGCATCCACCGCCACCAGTTCACCTCCCGGCAACTGGAACACACCGACCCCTTCTTTCCATGCCTTGCCGATACGCTCAGGATAGGCCGATGCAAGCAGAGCACCCACCTCGTAGGGGTTGACGGCGGCATTGTCCACCTTGCAGTGTGTCATGTCGGCATATTGACGGGCGATTTTCGCGATGCGCCCCCATCGGCCGGACTTCCCGCTTCTGCGCTCCCGGCGGAGGGCATCCAACCGGCGGTCCATGGCGACGTCGCCCTCTCCTGCCATGGGGTCTTTCTCCTCTATCAGCGCGGCGATGTCGGCAGCAAGGGCTTGACGTTCCTTCGTGTCTGCCATCAGCAGCATGCGGGCGATACGTGGATGGCAAGGCAGCTTTGAGAGTCTGCGCCCCCACTCCGTCACCTTGCCCGCCTCGTCTATGGCGCCAAGCGATGTCAGCAGCCTGCGGGCATGGGCTACGGCCGACTTCGCCGGTGGGGTCAGCCACGGCAGTCTCTCCACGTCGTGCTCGCCCCAGATGGCGGCATCAAGCACCAGCGAACTAAGGTCGGCCTCCAATATTTCCGGCATGCGCACAGCGGGCATGCGCAACTCTGTGGCGGCTGTCCACAACCTGTAACACACGCCAGGGGCCACACGCCCGGCACGTCCCGTGCGCTGCGCCGCCATATCCAATGAAATCCGCACCGTTTCCAAATGGTTCAGGCCGCTGCGTGCGTCAAACACCATCTTCCGACAGAGACCGCTATCGACAACCACACGCACACCCTCGACAGTCAAAGAGGTCTCTGCGATAGGCGTTGCCAGCACCACTTTCCGCTCGCCCGCACGGGTTGGCGCGATGGCCCTCGCCTGCTCGTCATTGGAGAGTCGGCCGTATAGGGTGAAGACCTTCGTTTCGCCAAGTCCGCCCGACGAGAGCAGTTCCTGAACACGCCGTATCTCCCCTTCACCGGGCAAGAATGCCAGGATGTCGCCCTCATGCAGACGATGGGCCTGTAGGATGGTCTTGGCCACCATCTGCGACACGTTTGACACATCGGCTTCTTCCTTGTTGTGGATGACCTCGACAGGAAACATCCTCCCCTCGCTCTTCAACACACTACAGTGCAATGCATCCGCCAGGGCATCCGTCTCTATCGTTGCCGACATCACCACCAACCGCAGGTCTTCTCTCAACACATCCCGGCACTGCCTGACCAGCGCAAACGCCTCGTCGGTGTTCAGGCTCCGTTCATGAAACTCGTCGAAGACAACCACCGCCACGTCTTCCAATGCCGGGTCATCCAAGAGCATTCGCGTGAGCACGCCTTCCGTCACGACCTCTATGCGTGTCTTCGACGACACCTTGCTCTCAAAACGGATGCGGTAACCCACGGTCTCGCCAACCGTCTCGCCAAGAAGCCACGCCATGCGTGAGGCGATTTGCCGTGCCGCCACACGTCTTGGCTCCAACACGACTATCTTGCCGCCGCTCTCCCGCAGCCCTCCCAGAATGGTCAATGGCAGCACCGTTGACTTTCCGGCACCGGGTGCTGCCGTCACAATCGCCGCCGACTCCCTCCGCAGGGTCTCATTCAGCGGCTTCACCAACGCTGCCACAGGCAGCGTCTCCAACTCTCTCTGTAGTCGTTCGGTCAATTCTGTCATACCATTTGAGCACACAAAGATAATCCTTTTCAATCAAAATTCCATATTTATGCCGATTCTTTGAAATAAAAGAGATAAAAAGATGGTTGCTTGTTTCTTGATTTTTCAAAAAAACCTTAACTTTGCATCCTACATTGTCCCTTCTGTATAACAATGCAATACACATCAAAAATTATGAACAACCATTGGGAAAAGCACCTCTTCAGGCCGGCAATTTTGGCCGTCATGCTGTTTGTCCTTTCTAGCATGACGGGACGGGCACAAACTAAAGTGTGGAGCAATGTCGTGTCGGGCTACGCCAACACCAACGCCGTGAAAGTGACACACGTGGCCATATACGAAGATCGAACAGAACTGTCCATACACATCGATTTCATCAAAGGACAATGGATAGCCATCGCACCAAACACCGTGGTCAAAGCCGACGGCAAAGAATACATGGTGAGAAAGGCCACCGTGCTGACGCTTGGAGAGCATTTCACCCTGCCGGAGGACACGTTGGACTTCGTGCTGACTTTCGACCCCATACCGGCAAAGACGGAAACGTTGGACCTCGTGGAACCGGGAGGATGGTGCGTGATGAACATCCGCGACGCAAGCCTCCTGCCCAAAGGCATCACCGACACCTACTGGCGCGACGAGGCGACGGGCGACTGGCTCATCGGATTTGCAAAAGACCACGTCGTCTATCAAAACAAGGTGTGGGACATTGCTGATATCAAGGAGAAAAAGGATGCCTATACACTCACCCTCTTCATCAACAAGATAAGTGTGAAATTTTTTAATCCCAACGGCCTTTCTTTAAATGTCAAGGTGGTGAAGGTGGGCAAGATGAAAAAGGGGCTGCGCACCATCACCATCGATGGCGGAAAGCCCATGACATGCAGCCCCATCACCACTGCCACGCTGCCCGATTATCCGGCGAAGGACACCCGCAAGGGATTCACAGACAACGGCTACAACCCCACCGACAGCGTGACCATCATCGGATGGCTGAAGGACATGCCCGAACAGGCCTGGCAAGCAGGGAAGGAGTTCAAGGTGAACTACGAGGACATCATCACCAACAAGGAAGAGAGTGCATACACCAAGATGGACTCCTTGGGGCGCTTCACGCTGAAGATGGCGCTGCTCAACACCTCGGAGGTGTTCATAGACTGGCGACGCAGCACCGTCAACGCCTTTCTCGAGCCGGGAAAAACCTATTTCTTCTTGTTCGACTTCAAGACAGGTCATAAACTCTGGATGGGTGACGATGTACGGGTGCAAAACGAAATCCTGACGCATCCACGCTCCAGGGCTGAAGCAAGGGTTCCTTACGACCGCAACGATGTGGACCTTCTGGCCTATCGCGTGGAGACCGACAGCACAAGGGAGGTGCAACAGAAACATTTGGAGACCTTGCTCCAAAGCCATCCCACCTTGTCGCAACGGTACGCTGACTACACGACGGGGTACTACCGCATGCTACAGGGGCGGAACATGATGCAGGCACGTTACCATGCCAAGGAACGCATCGTGCCCAAGGAATACCTGGACTATGTAGGACGGGAATTCTGGAAAAAGGCTCCCAAGCCTTACACCCTCTACCGTGACTTCACGACGATGAACAACGACTTCCTGAGCGAACTTGTAACGGGACGAAACGAGGACTTGCCTGAGATAATGAAACGGTTGGAGCGAGAGGGAAAGGTCACCCTGAGTGACGAAGAAAAAGAGCAGCTTGCCGCCTACCCCGCTGTTGCCAAGAAGGTGCAGGAAGATTTCCAAAATGCGAAGGACGAAAACGAGCGGAAAGCCGTTGTCGAGGCTTTCAATGGTTCAAAGATGGTGACCGTCTTGAACGGGTTGCTGGAAAGAAACAAAGAACTGATGGATACCTATGGTTTCATGCAAGTGCTCGATATCGTCGATTCCATCGGTTGTGACAAGACCCTGCGCGACATCATCCTGGCACAGCGCATCCATCAGCAGATAGACGCCACGCGCCAACCGGTGAGTGACAATGTCCTGAAATTTGCGGAAAATGAAATCCAACTGCCAGCAGCTTTCAGCAGGGTGAAGAACCTGAACGACAAATACCTCGCCATCCTGCAGCGGGACATCTCCGATTCACCCAGCTTGAAGTCTGCCAAGGACATGGCCGAAATGAGCGATGGCGAACAGATTCTCCGCAAGATTCTCGAACCCTACAAGGGGAAATTGGTGCTAATCGACGTCTGGGGCACTTGGTGCGGTCCGTGCAAGGAAGCACTCTCGCATTCCGCCGAGGAATACGAACGGCTGAAAGACATCGACATGGTGTTCCTCTACCTTGCCAACCGCTCTGATGACGAGTCGTGGAAGAATGTCATCAAGGAGTACAACATCCTGGGCGACAACGTGGTGCATTACAACCTGCCCGCAGACCAGCAGAGCGCGGTGGAGAACTTCCTCAACGTGCAGGCCTTCCCCACCTACCGCCTCATCGACCGCAACGGACAGGTGCTTGATGTCAATGCCGACCCGCGCGACCTGGAAGGACTGGCAAGAATGTTGGAACAAATGAAATAGTGATGCTTTCAACGCATACGTCGCGTTTCCCCTGACTTCGGGAAGGTCACCCCAAATCATTAGAAATCAATTGCCGATATTTTTGACTGTAAAAAAGATTATTCAAAAGAAAAATCGTATATTTGCATCGATACTAAGGAATCATCGTTTTCACCCTTCTAAAAATCTAAAAATGATTGAATACTTTTTCAAGAAATACTGGATAGGGCTGTTGATGACTGTTGTCTTCATCGCTATTGGCTGGGCATCCGAGGGAAATTTCAACGACGGTATGTTCTTGGCCTCATGTCTGGGCATATTCACCACTATGCTGACTATTATTTTTTCTGCCAAGTCTGGCTCCTTGAAGACTACTATGACCATCATCGGGGCAATCGTCAACATTGGCAAATGGATTTGGTATGTCATCAGTTTGAAACCCCTCCGGAGATGGATTATCCGTCAGAAGGTGAAGGGGGCTTCCCCCGAGCCATATCCGTATTTGGCCTTATATGGAAGCCTCACCGACACCTTGGCGATGAAGGCCAACTACTCGTCTGCTTTCTGGCACGACAAGACACCGGCAGTGAGGGCCGCCATCTGGCGGCTGCTCTCACGGAGGATTTTGGAATTTGGCCTCGGACCCAATGACTCCATTGTCTTTACCGTGGGTGAATGGAGCGCTTCGCCCAGCAGTGGCGTTGACCAGGCATTGGAATACACCATCTACAATTTCATGCGGCAAAGTGTCACACCACAAGGCTTCATTGATATCAAACTATTCTACAAAGTGATTAGTTATCACAAGGGAAGAAAAAAAAACCAACTGAATTGTGACCTCAACAATCAATTCCGGTTTGCGGAAATTCTCAGCACGGGTATCAGCAGGCAGGATTACAACGAGCAGGAGACACGCAATATCTATGGAATGAAAAAGTTTCTCGATGGTCTTCCTTCCTCCTTCGAACAACTGACAGGTGAGGCCGCCCAACTTGACCTGCAGCGTGTCTGGAATGAGTATATGGCTTACGCCTATCTCTTCGGAATCGAGAAAAGCACGTTCAATAAACTGCTGAATATGATTCCCCAGAACAGTTATCCGCCACTTCTCAATCTGTTGTCTTCCAGCGACCGGCACCGGCGACTGCTGCGGCAACTGATGCAAACGGCCAGTAACGCATCCCGATATGCCGACGATGCCGTCTCCATCAACAAAGGACGTCTCAAACAGGCCTGGCATGCAGAGGAGTTATATGATATTTCAACCAATTAAGCAATCCGTTATGAGCAAAAAAATAATTTCCATCTTCATAGGACTGGCATCCGTCATATTTGCCCATGCCGACGACGGTAGTTACGATTTTATTCCTTTCCTGCCGGAATGGGTCAATATGTTGCTGTTCTTCGTTGGCATCATAGCGGGGCCCGTGCTTGTCATCGTGCTTTTTGTGGGTATGTATAAAAAGGTGTTCAGCACCATTTGGTATGTCATCTCATTACAACCCCTCAGAAGAAAACTGTTGCGTAATAAAATCTCCCGACAATTGGACTATTTCCGCGACGTACCGGCCGATGGGAATCTGAAAGTGGCTGCCAACGTGATGAACTCCGTCTCTTCTGCCTTGGTCGCCGACTACGAGGGGATGTTTGGTGCTCTGATTCTCAGACTGATTGACAGAGATGCACTCCGTATCGAATTCAGGTCGAATATGTATGGTGCCGAGCCACATACCATTTTGTATGTCGGGGTATGGAAAGCATCAGACAAGAAAAACTCGGAAAACCCACAATTGAACAAAGACGGGGAACACCTGGAACATTTGTTCTTTAAAATGATGGAAGGGGCGGCTGGTAGCGACCGGATTCTGCAACCTCGGGAAATGCGGCATTATCTGCGGACACATCCCGATGAACCTTTTATCGCATCGCTACGCACCCTCACCGAAGCAGAAAAAGCGGCTGCCAACAAACCAGTGACAGCCGCCCAATTACTTGCTCTCAAAAAATTCCTTCTTGATTTCTCGCTTGTCGGTGAGCGTGACATCAAAGAGATGGTGCTGTGGAAAGAATATCTCATCTACGCCACTCTCTTTGGCATTGCCGACAAGGTTTGTGATAGTTTTACCAAAATCTACCCCGACTATTTCAAGATGAACCAAATGACCGGTACCCGACTCAGCATTGTAGGAAACCGCTCTTTGGTGAGATACTCCAATGCAGTCGTCGAGGGTTTGGAAAAGCCAGCCCTCAAAAACTCCTAACTCCAAACTCTCCCTATATGAACGGCGACAGCGGCATCAACGTGACCGATGTGACCCAAATAAATCATAAAATACTATTATCTAACTGAAGTTGCCCACCTCAATATAGCTGATGAAACCAAGCCCCGAAGGGGCGATAAGACCACAGCGGGGGATGTACCCCTGCATGTGATTTGCAATCCGCCTGAACATTCTTGGCGGCTGCTGACTAGGCCTCCTCGTCAGTAGTCACGACACCGAAGTTCTTCACCTCCTTGAAGCCATGCCTCTTATCCACCACCACACTGATGGTACCCGACTTGTTCTTCTTCTTACGTACAAATATGGTGCAGAGGTAACAAAATCTCCTTGCGTCACCCAAATCACACAAGAAAAGATTGTAACTAGCTGATAATCAATGGTCGGTTTCCATATGTCAGATTTTTTCAATCAATTCCCGAAGTCAGGACGAGTCGTGGAAGATTGTCATCAAAGAGTACAACATCCTGGGTGACAACGTGGTGCATTACAACCTACCCGCAGACCAGCAGAACACGGTGGAGAACTTCCTCAACGTGCAGGCCTTCCCCACCTACCGCCTCATCGACCGCAATGGACTGGTACTCGATGTCAATGCCGACCCTCGCGACCTGAAAGGAATGGCAAGGATGTTGGAACAAATGAAATAGTGATGCTTTCAACGTATGCGTCGCGTTCCCGATTGGTTTGCAATCGGAATTGCTAATCACAAGTTGTGCCGCAGCAGAAGGCATGCAACCGGTCGGCCATAACCTTTTCCAAAATGCCGAATACGATGTCGCCCGTGCAATGACTGGTATGGAACACGGTCTGGGGATAATTGTCCGCCAGCCTTTGAGCGAGGCCGACCAGGTCGTTTCTCGTCTCATGGCCGTCCAGCAGGTGGAACCCGCCCACGACCGTACCGACAGGCCAGGGACATGCCGCCAGGATGTTCTCCAAGCCACTATGGGCGCAACCTGTGAAAAGCAACCCGTCTGTATGGAGAGCCAACTCATGCCGGAAATCATCGGGTATAAAAATCCCTTCTGCATCCTTGATGAACAGATGACGGTTTCCCTTGGGCATGGGATGTGTCTGCGGAATATGTGCCATAACATGGATGCCATCGGCGACCTCACAGGTGTGGTCCACCATGATGAACCGCTCCCCTATTTCCTCCGGCCACACCGTGGTGATGCTGTGCATGCCATTTCTCATGGAATAGAACTTCCCGTTGACTGCCTCCGGGGAAACGATGACTTTCGCTTTTTTGTTGACTTCCAAGAAATGGCGCAGTCCTCCCGCATGGTCGCTGTGACCATGGGAGACGAAAACATAATCCACCGTCCCGAGGTCAATGCCCAGCCGCTTCGCGTTGAGGATGAACACATCACTGGCTCCGGTGTCAAGCAGGATTTTATGTCGCCCGGTTTCTAATAGGATGGACAGCCCGTGCTCCGTCTTGAACGTCGGGTCCTTGGCACGGTTGTCTGACAACACAGTCCATTTCATATTCATTGCAAGCAATAATAAGCTGGTGTTAACCGAAGTTATCTTTCGTTATACTTTTTGGAGCGTTATTTGGTGACGATGTAAAGGTCGATGCGGAGCTTGTAGTCCATGGTTTCGGAGTAATCCACATCCCAAGAGAAGGCTGTGTGTTCAGGGAAAAGGGTCTCGACCATGTTTACAACAGGCATGTCATCCATGGACAGTTTGTAGTTCTTGCCACATATCAGTTGGAGCATGGCGCCTTTTGCATGGTCAGCATGCTCACGGATTTCCGTTTCATTCTCTTCGATGACAGCCATCGGGATTGTCTCGCGGTCTATGTAATAGGTCAGCAGCAACACTTCGTTTGCGTCATCGAATACAAAAGTGAAGCCATGTTCATCCAGTCCTTTCAATTGGCCGAGATGCCCACGCCTTATTTCTTCAAGTGCTTGTTGCGGTGTGATGGTAGTTTTCATGCTCTGTTGTCAGATTGATAGATAAGTTCCAGTGGATGCCATTATCTATGAAAAACGCATTATTCGATAAAATAGTATGATTCACTATATGAAAAATCACAAAACATCCGACCCCACCGGCTTTTTTACAACATCGTGGCGGTTTCTACGACAACTGTGAATGAGATATTGATGCTCAAAATGGGAGAAACTCATATATTACGTCCATTCCATTAACATTTTTGATGATTATCCACATTCGTCCGTAAAGCGCATCCTAACACCAAGAGGCCGTTGGCTATGCTGCAACATTGTTGCAGCCTTATGACCATCCCAACCCTCACAAATCACGTAAAAGTTTTATTTATATGATTATCCTCCCTTCATGGCAAGAATGTTTTCCCCCTTTTTTCCCGCCCTTGGGCGTTTTATCAAGCATCGCGTTTCAAATCATTTGCAGACAATCCTTTTTATTTTCTTTTATATTTTTTCATTAGCGGTGTTCACGTAGGGAATTACTTCATGTAATTCCTAACGCCAAGGGGGAAAAGCCAAAATGCCGGTGCGCACGTTGGGATGTACCAAGCACCTCGATCATCGCCTGATGTATTTCCTTCCTCCTTTGCTGACGACCAATCCTTTGTACGTCCCATTCACCCGCTGGCCCATGGGCGTGTAGAGCACATCATCCATGCCGGGAAACATCCTGATGCCTTTCACGGCCGTCCTTGGGTTGGTGAAGAACTCGTCGAGCACGTCGAGCCGGAGCCTCAGCCATTCCTCTATGTAAGCCATTTCCTGCTCGAAGTCCAGCGTGAGGCCGGCGATGTCGCTGTCGCCGCTCCACCGCCTTTCCTCCCTCTTGTCGGCTCCGCAGTGCTTGAGCTTTTCATAGTATGACCGATAGCGGCTGACGAGGCTGTCGGCGGAGAAGATGTCCTCCCGGAGGGAGAAATACCTGTCGCGCACTTTTTGGTTGTAGTTGTCGGGGTTGAGGCACATCAACTGCCACCCTATCTTCGTGGGGAGCATCGGGAAGTTGTCGTAGGCCACCGTCTCGGGATGAGGCGGCATGTCGTTGTAGTTTTGCCCCACGGTGGTGTCGAGGTCCCACATGGCCATGGTGAGTCTTTTGTCGCTTTGCTTGTCATAGACGGCCCAGAAGATGTTTTTTCCCACAAGGTCGATGGCGTTGAGCAGGTTGACGAAGATGTAATAGTCGATGAAGACCGGCACGTCGATGTACTCGGCGATTTGAGCATAAAACTCCTCGTCCTCACAGTTGACAACAAAGTCGATGGCATTGTATAGCGTGCTGTAGTCCGAAGGGCAGAGGTCGTCAATCTCAGGGTAAACGAGTTGGAAGTCAGCCCACCTTGGCTCCCGGTTGTCATATTCCGTGGTAAGCGTCCAGAAGGAGGTGTCCTCCCACCCCTCCGACTTCCACAGCCCCCCATGGATCTCGCCGGTGTCGCCGTCGAATTTCTTCAGCTGCATCTGCTTGCGGTCCACAGGCTCACAGAGGTTGTATATTCCCTCGTAGTGGTCGTTGAGGAACATTTCCACGATTTCCCCCCTCGACGAAGTGTGTACATCCTCTTCTTTGTCGGCGTAATAAGGTTTGGTGGCAAAGTCGTCCCACAGCTTGCTGGCGATGAGGTTTCTCATTCTGAAAAGGTCCGTCTGACCGGCATCCAACACCCAGCTGTTGTCTCTGCGAAGGCCGAAAAACTGGAGGTCGTTTTTCTTGCCCTTCTTGTCCACGAAACTCAACTTGTAGTTTCTCTTGTGCTTGTCGGGCTGGTTGGTGGTGTACCCCCTCCATTTCACCTCGGCCAGCAACTGCTGCTCCCCATCGCCGGGCACCTGGAGGGTGATGGCGCCGAGCGACTTCTCGTTGCCAAACTCCCCCTGGAGGTGGAGGATGGGCAGGGAGGTGAATTCGAGTTGAGCACTCACCAGGCAGTCGCCACTCATGGCCGTGACGGGATAGGTCTTCCCGGGGGTCACTCCCTCGAATGTCACGAGGGTGTCCACCGGCTGGTTGTTGACCTGCACATCCCACCAGGCGGTGTGGTCATCCAGGGCCACCCATGCCTGCCAGTCCTTGCCCCATTGCTGGTCGGGCAGTGTGACGAGGAAGGTGCCTTCACGGCCGTCATAGCAAGTGTGCATCCCATCGACGACAATCTGCCCCGACAAGTCCGGACAGGCAGACAAGCCGACGAAAAGAAGGAAGACAAATTGCCTCATCGCTTGCCGCCCCACCAGCCTATCCACTCGTCGAGGTTGATGTCGGAATATGCCTCCGGGGCTATCCTCACCTTGGTATCGACATTCTCCTTCCCCAGCAGGAACTTGTCTATGTAAGCCTCCACCTCGGGATATTGGGACTCGGGAAGCTGGCAATGACCATGGCCGGCCACGATGGAATAGCCCACGCGGTCGTCGATGCCAAACTGCTCCCACACCTTCATGGCTCCGTTCATGGAGACGTAGGCGGCGGGGTCGGCCAACCACTCGTAGTCGGGATTGCCAAGCATGAGGAGGGCGCGGGGACAAATCATGGCAGCCAACTCATGGTGGTCGTAGGGAAGCCATGAGACATTCTCGCCGCCGTAGGTTTCTTTCAAACTCTCCTTAAACCAGTTGTAGTCAGTGTTGTCGATGCCCTCCACGGCCTTGGCGTCAGGACGGGCGTTCATCCAACTGGAATACCTCCAAGCGGCGACACCGCCGCCACCGGGTTCCTGGGCGATGGTGAGGGCCACCCTCTCGTCGAAGGCACCGCAGAAAAGGGCCATCTTGCCGGCGTAGGAGCAACCTGTCACACCGATGTGCTTCATATCTATCTTGGTGACCTCAGGACCGAGCTGCTGCAAACCGTCGAGCAAGCGGCTGAGACCCCATGCCCACTGGCTGTAGGCACCGTTCTGCGTCAGCGAGGGATAGAGACGGTCGAACTCATACTTGCCGCGACCGTCGGGCTTTCCAAACTGTGAGTAGTTGTTCACCTGCTTCTCGTTGAACACCATGGTGGCCACCGGCCTTGATGCAAAAAGGGCCGCCGGCAAGGAGATGCCGCTGGTGCCTATCATCAGCGCGTAGGGAGCCTCGCCGGTCTTGGGATATTTGATGGTGGCGCAAAGATGTATCACCTCGCCGTTGACATTCACGCTCACGGTCAGCGTCTGCCCGCACATCTCGGCCTTGACAGCCGACGGGGGAACAACGGGCTTCTCACCAATCTCGTAATGTTGTATCTCCTTGGCAATCTCACCACGACGCTTCCGCCAGTCGGCGAACTTCTTCACCCTGCCCTTGCCATCCGACCACTCAAAGGGGTCGGTGAGGGCCTTCACCTGACGCGCCTCTTGCCTGCCGGGCAAAATAGGGGAGGCGTCGGCACCGGTGTTTTCCACGTCATAAACCAGGGGGACGGACTTCTGCGCCGACAGGCTCATGGAGCACAGGGCGAAAACAAAGAATAAAGACAGGTATCTCATAATTGTAAGGTATTATCTGG
This sequence comes from uncultured Prevotellaceae bacterium, assembly GCA_902792855.1. Lineage (GTDB taxonomy): Bacteria > Bacteroidota > Bacteroidia > Bacteroidales > Bacteroidaceae > Prevotella. Next base: position 6,471 of record CADBBP010000060.1, on the reverse strand, counting down.
ATGCAAAGTTAAATCTTTTTTTTCGCTTCTGCAAGTTTTTCGCAACCAAGAATGCCCTAAAGTCGATGAATAGGGGCAACATGTATTTTTTATGCGCTGCAAGCTTTTGAAATCAGATTTTTTTCATACTTTTGCACATTCTTTCAATTCAAGCAAAAAACAACCGATGAAACAATTTGTCAATCGCCTTTTCCGTACGGCATTTCTGAAACTCGACCAAGGCATGCACAAAGCCATGAGCAGCAACGACGGCACCGAAGGTCTTTATCCCACCCGCATCCTGCCCATGGAGGGGGCATTTCTCAGGTGGAACAATTACTACTTTGGCCGAAAAGTGTTTCTCAGCCTCATGAAATTCATCGACACCGCCATCCAGGAGAACATGCCGGAAGGTGTTCAACCCAAAGAGCGGAGAAAGCTGGAGAAAGACATGATACAGTGCAAGTTGGCAATGGAAATCACGCCTCTGGAATATTTTGTGTTCGACTTTCCTCACTTGTCTTTCAAAGAGCGAGCCACCTATCTTCCTGATGTCGAGCGCTGGAGGGTGCTGCACGAGACGTTCGGGGCTCAGGTGCGCGAGGAGCATGCCGACAAATATCGCTTCTACCAGTTGATGAAGCCTTATTTCCATCGTGAGGCATGCAAGGTGGGACCGGAGACCACCAAGGAGGAATTCATGGCTTTCTACGCCCGTCATCCGCGTTTCTTCGTCAAAGAACTCACCGGCTGTTTCGGGAGAAACGCCTACATGCTGGAACCCAAGGACGAGGCGAAAGCGGAGGCTGTCTTCAAGAAAATGCTTGACTATGGATCATGGATCATCGAGGAGCCCATCATCCAGTCGAAGGAAATGGCTTCATGGAACGCCTCCTCGGTCAACACGGTAAGGGTGGCTTCGTTCATCACAAGAGAGGGCGTACACCACAAATTCCCACCTCTGTTCAGAGCGGGGCGCGTTGGCTCCGTCGTGGACAATGGCGTCAGCGGTGGCGTCGGAGCGGGAATAGACCTGAAGACCGGGCGCATCTGCACAGAGGGGTTCGACGAGCACGGACATCATTTTGAGAAGCACCCCGACTCTGGTGTGCCCTACATGGGGTGGCAACTGCCCGAATGGGATGAGTTGATGCGCCTTATCGAGGAAATTCACCGCGCCATGCCGCCTTATCATCGCTACGTGGCCTTCGACATGGCCCATACCGCTCAAGGATGGGTGCTGGTGGAGGGCAACTGGGGGCAACTGGTGCTGATGCAAAAGGGTGCAGGAAGGGGACTGAAGAAGGAATTCCTCGAATACATCAAACCATAACACCATTCGTCCCAAAGAACCCTACGAAATAGAGTTAAAAACGACTTGTCATTCCATCCTCAAACCCCAAACCTCAATCCTCAAACCTCAAACCTCAAACCTCAAACCTCAAATAAAAGGTTTCTCTACACGGCTACGCCAAGCTCGTAAAGCCGTTAAATGTTAAGCAGCATCTCTCAAATCCTTAAAATCCGACGACATCATTTTCATCATCCTCCTCAACACCTTGTTCTTCTTACTCTTCACACTATTTCCATTCCTATACCCAATCCTCTTCGCTATCTCCTCCATTTTACATCCATCCACATAATAACTCTCCAATATCATCTTATCCACTTCCTTCAACCTACCCCAAATCTTTTTCAACTTCTCATATCTCTCATCCTCACTCCCCTTCTCATCCATCACATCAAACATCTCCTTCATCCCATTTTCATCATCCTCTCTCACACCAAATCCCTTTTCCATAATCCTATCCAAACTCACAACATCCTCATTCACCTTCCTCAAATAGTGCATCCCAATATTCCGGCAAATCACAAACAAATAACCCACCAAACTCTTTTCCCTCATCTTAAACTCCTTATCCATCATCTTTTCCCACAACACCAAACATCCATCATTATACACCTCCTCCAAATCCTCATACCTCAAACCCTTAAAACATCCCACCAACTTCTTCAACACATACTCCCGCTCTCCATCCACCACCTTATCAAACATAAGGCTACGAACGCTCAGAAGTTCACTCCTTTCATCCTTCAGAGGCAACTTCTCAACACTCTCTTCAAAACCACTCACCTTAATAATTCTAATCATACCCTTCAATTTTTAATTATTGCGTGTTTTTTACGCTACAAAAGTACGAAGAATTTTCATTCCCACAAAATTTTCTGCGTATTTTTTACGCAATAGATTACTTTTCTCTCTTTTTTGGCAATATAATACGCCTGCTATTGGGTGAATTTAAAAAAAGTTGTTATTTATGATGAGAATTATTGTCAAGTCTGAAAAAAAGAGTAACTTTGTTGCAAATTCAAAATCCAAAAAGCCAATGATCTACATTGAATCCAAAAGAAAATCGATTGAAAAGCTGAAGGCACAGTATCCTGATGCCATGATCATCGACGTGACGAGCAAGGCCCAAGACGAGTTCGTCAAGTTCAGTCCCTTCTTTCCCAATGGCGGGATTCCTGTTCCATTCTCCGAGGGCAAGGTTGCAGCATGTGTCGAGGGTATCTGGCAAGGCCTGAAGGTCTTCGAGAACGATGATGTGGACACCTCGTTCTTCTACAAGTGCGACATGAAGAACCTGAAGCGCACCGTCCGCAAGTATGGCCATTGTCTCGGACATCGCAAGGGTGTTTACGGCAAAGAGCTCTTGGGCTACATTGAGGCTCGCAAGCAGATTTACCTGCCATGCTACAAGTGGGTGTTGGAAAACAAACTCCAGAAGTTGGTCACCGCTGTCCGCATCATCTCGAAAAACAAGCCTGTGGTGCTGCTCGACTACAACACCAATGCCGACGTGAACAATCCCGAGTCCGCACTCTCACACGCCTCACTCATCAAGGCCTACATCGAAGGCAACTACCCGGAATAGCAACTTTTTCCCCACGTCTTTGTCAATAAAAGGGATGCCCAATACCGGGCATCCCTTTTTTTATTTCAAAACCTCCTCCCTCCGCCGTCATCCGCGCCCAAGGGAGCCACCGTTCGGAATTGTTCCGCAATTCCTACCCTCCCCCCCCAAAAAAAGGCCACCATCACAAAGCCGCTGCAATGGCGACCACTTCTATCTCCACCAATGCCCCTTTTGGCAAAGTCTTCACGGCAACGGCAGACCTTGCCGGATAGGGCTCGGAAAAGAATTCTGCATAGACGGAATTCATATCGGCGAAGTCATTCATGTCGGCCATGAACACCGTCGTCTTCACCACATCGCCCATGGTCAGGCCCGCCTCTTCAAGGACAGCCTTCACGTTGAGCAGCGACCGACGGGTTTGTTCCTTGATGCCACCTTCCACGAAGGCACCCGTTGCGGGGTCAATGGGTATCTGACCCGAGGTATAGACGAGATTGCCCACTTGTATTGCCTGACTATAAGGCCCTATCGCAGAAGGGGCCTTTCCTGTACTAATCACTTTCTTCATCATCATTCCCTTTCATATAATAATTTTAATTTTTAATCTTTAATCTTTCATTTTACTCCCCTCTCCCCTCGGAGAGGGGCTGGGGGTGAGGCTGTTATCTCGCCATATCAAAGCCTATGCGCACACCTTTGTAGTTCTTGGAGAGCTCGCCGACGGCCGACATGGTGGTGTTCCCACTGAGAGCCCCGAGCCCTTGGAGGATGGTGAGCAGTTTCTGCGACTCAAAGAGGAGGCTCATGCCCGTGGTGTTGAGGTTGACATAGCCGTTCATGGTCAGCAGCAAGGTCTTGAGCGTGATTTGACCGGTGTTCACATCCAGGGTGTATGTCCCGCTGAGTGTCTTGCCGTCCACCTTTCCCGAGAATGTCTTGTCCTCCTTGAAGGAGATGTAGGTGTTGGAACTGTTGAGGCCCAATGAGGAGTAGTGGCTCTGCAGTTGTGCTTTCACCTTCTGTGCCGCCACCTCTCCCCCAGCCTTTGCCAGGAGGTTGTCGCTGGTGAAGGCGCATCCCGGACCGGCGTATTTCCATGTGCCGAGGATGGTCGTCTCCGAGACCTTGTTTATTCCGAGCACACTACCCAGGATGTTTCCCAAGGCACTGGAGGCATCAACGCCATTGAGGATTCCATTATCGGCACCCGTGCCGGTGCCCATCCCGCCACATCCGGCCATCATGATGGCAGCCACGGCCATGGCAATCATGTTTCTTTTCTTCATTGTCGTATTGTTTTGATGGTTGTTGTACAAAATTGTCCGTTTGTCGGCAAAAATACATAAAAAAATGAGGTCAGTCCACGGGTTCCTCGGTCTGCGTGCGGGGCCAGTTGACAAGGAAGAGTTTCGACGTGGCCCTGGTGAAGGCGGTGTAGAGCCAGTGGATGTATGAAGGCGTGAGCATGTCGTCGGTCATATACCCCTGGTCCACATAGACGTGCTCCCACTGCCCTCCTTGCGCCTTGTGGCATGTCACGGCGTAGGCATATTTCACCTGAAGGGCGTTGAAATACCTGTCGTCGCGCACCTTGAGCATGCGGTCGTGCTTGAGGGGGATGTCGGCATAGTCGGCCAACACACCCTGGAAGAGTGCGTCGCCCTGCTCTCGCGTGAGAGCCGGCGCCTCGGAGAGGAGCGAGTCGAGCATGATGGTGGCTTCCAACTCGAAATTGTCATAGTCGGGAAACTCAAGCCACACGTCGGCGAAACGGAAGCCATAGAGTTTCTGGTGGTTGCGCACACGCCTCACACGCACCCTGTCGCCGTTGGCGATGAACTCCAAGGGGCATTGCTTCTCCTTCGCCGCCCAGTGGTAGTTGTTGCGCACGACGATGAGCATGTCGCCGGTGCACAGTTCTTCCTCGCGCCCCAGGACGGAGGCCCGTATGCCACGGTTGTAGATGTTGGCTCTCTTGTTGGAGCGGGTGACGACGATGGCCTCGTCCATGCCCACCTCGCCATAGCTGCTGTGGAGACTCTCGATGAGTTCGTCGCCCGGCACCTGAAGGATGTCGGCGAAGCCACGGAAGCGTATGAGGGGCAGTGCGGTGGCCCTGTCGTGGGTCACCATGCTGCGCACGACGGTGGCGTTGTAAAGGATGCCCGACTGCCGGCTCTGCCGCATCACCTCGTTGAGGTCGCAGCAATATGTCTTCAGACCGTAGCCTTCAAGGAACTGTGGCATGAGCGCCGGCGACTCCGCCTCTCCCACCGGCGGGAGCTGTGCCTTGTCGCCAATGAGCATCAAGCGGCAGTTGGCACCGCCATAGACGAATGCCACGAGGTCGTCGAGAAGCCTGCCGCTGCCAAAGGAGGCCTCGGCACCGACCTGGTTGGAGACCATGGAGGCCTCGTCGATGATGAACAGGGTGTCGCGGTGGAGGTTGTCGTTGAGGTTGAAGCCGCTCATGTCGCCGGTGAAGGCTTTCTGACGGTAGATTTTCCGGTGGATGGTGAAAGCGGCGTGACCGCTGTTGAGTGCGAAGACCTTGGCCGCCCTCCCGGTGGGTGCGAGGAGCATCACTTTCTGCCCCAGAGCCACCCATGCCCTGACAATGGCGGAGGCGAGCGTCGTCTTGCCCGTGCCGGCGGAGCCACGCATCACCATCACGGCATGGGCGTCGGGGTCGGCAGCAAACTGACAAAATACTCCCATGGCATGCTGCTGCTCCCCGGTGGGTTCCAGCCCCATGGCTTGGCGTATGTGGAAAGCCAACTCGTCGGCTATCATTTCTTTTCCAGCTTCTTTAAATCACTCTTCTTGGGGGCTGGCGGAGGCGGCGGCAAGGTCTCATAAATCTTACGCCGGTACTTGGGAGACTTGCCATACTTGTTGGGGCCTTTCTCGCTGTCGCGGCAAGCGATGACGGCCACGGCAACGGCCAATCCGAGATAGGCAAGCAGCAACAACCATCCCAAAAAGCCCAGACTCACATCAAAGGAGTTGGCGGAATGGGTGATCATCCAGAGATAAGAGGCGAGCAAGACGAAAGCCGCAGTCTTGCCGTAGGGCAGCCATGCCTTGATGCCTACGTCGTGAAAGCGTTTCACCTGGGCGGAAAAGATGAAGGCGACGAGGATGTAGCAAGGCATCGAGTAGGTGGTGTATAAATAGGGGAACAACCTCCATGGCTCGGCATACTGGAATCGCTCAATCATCTTCTGCTCCATATAGTCCTCCCACACGAGGAAACCAAAGTAAGAGACAATGGAAAACATAATGGAGAAGAGGAAAAACCACCAATACTCCGACCTGCGCATGCGCCCCTGAAAATTGAACATAAAGGCAAAACCTGCCCACACGCCGTCAAAGAAATTCACCCTGCGGGTGGTTGACTTGCGGCGAGCTTCCCTCTCCCTTAAGGATGAATAATAATCCCTGTGGGAGTGTGAATGATGCCCGGAATTCTTCTTTTCCATTCTTTTACCTTAATACTCAACATGCAAAATTAGACATTTTCATCCAATCCAACAACATTTTGACATTTTTTAATTGATGGCTCAAGAGGGGG
>CADBBP010000059.1 GCA_902792855.1 uncultured Prevotellaceae bacterium | reverse complement strand
CCAAGTGTTGGAATACGACTCTTGCGCTACCATTGGAATACTATATTTTAAGCAAATAGACATGCCTTTGGTGGAATTTGCCAATTCCATCAGCACTCCATACAACAAGATCATTCTTGATTTGGAACACGGTGCCAACCCAATAGACAGCCTCATCAAATACAAGCCATTACTTAAAGAGAACGTCCACTATGGCTTTTTCACCATCAACTGGAAGAAAAAATACAAGAACTATCTTCCTTACGCTGAATGCATCACCTCAGATGATTTGAGCGAGATATTGGTAAATGGCCATTGAGAGCAACAAGAAATCCTCATTCCATGAGCAAACGCTTTAACACAGGCGAGACAGAAGAAGAGCTAAGGAAAAAATATGCTCCTGAAGGTTCTGTTCGCAGAGCCGTACAAGAAAGGCTGCTTGACATGTTGCTATACATAGACAAGGCATGCAAGGATGCAGGCATACCCTATCGTCTTGAAGGAGGCAATGTGTTGGGAGCCTTGCGCCATGGTGGTTTCATTCCCTGGGACGATGACATAGACTTGGCTATAGAAAAGAAGCACTACAAGAAGTTGTACAACTACTTGAAAGCCCACCCCCATCCACAATATGTCCTGCAAAGTCATGAGACCGACAAATGTTTTTTGAGATTCTGGTTCACGCTTAGGGATACCAACAGTGAATACATACACAAGCATCCTAACGCCTTCAACGACACTTTCAAATATCGTGGGCTCCAAGTTGACTTGTTTTGCATGCATCCCCGCCAAATCCCATGGCTATACAGCATCGCCTCAATCATCTACCGTTACACAGTACCCCGATTGACACCCAAGTCATATTTGTTGGCAAAATTTTGCTTCGACCTTCAGAGGTATTTGCTTCATCCCCTTTTCTATGGCATCTCCTATTTATTTGGTGACAGTCAGCAATACATGCATGCCTATGGCACGCCATTTAAATACATTTTCCCAAAAGAAGTGGTTTTGCCCTATAAGGAAATGACTTTTGAAGGCCATTCTTTCCCCGGTCCAGCCCAACCGGAAAAATACTGTGTGGCACATTATGGCAATCACTTCATGGATTTGCCAGCCATAGAAGACCGCCATCACCATGATGTGGATTATATAATCAGATAACCCCGTTATGCCATCCCTGAAGAAGAATTTTTTCTGGAACAGTGCACTGACATTATCAGGTTACGTATTCCCCTTATTGACATTTCCTTATATCACCCGGGTCTTGGGTGCAGAGAATTTTGGCAAAGCAAATTTTGCAATGAGCATCGTTGACTATGCCATTTTGTTCTCCACTTTGGGGTTGGCAACCATTGGCTATCGATACATCCCACAATGCAATGAAGACAGACAGAAGAGAGAGGATGTTTTCAACCATTTGGTAACCCTTCACATCTTGCTAACCATCTTCATTTTAGTTGTTTATGCAATATGTGTATTTACTATTCCCCAATTATCAAGCAATAAGCTGCTATTCTTCATAGGGAGCACAAAAATCATTTTCAACATTTTCTTGGTGGAATGGTTGTTTCAAGGAATGCAAGATTTCCGCTATATCACTCTTCGCACCCTTTTCACTCGTGTTCTATATGTAATATGCGTTTTTGTCTTTGTTCAAGAAAGCAAAGACTACGACATCTATTTTTACTTGACCATCGCCCAGGTGATTGTCAATGCACTCATAAACTGGCACTATACAAAGAAATTCGTTTCATTTAGATTTCAGTTGAAAGGATGCAGAGAGTATTTGTTTCCTGTTTTCTCAATGGGTGTCAACAGGATACTCCTATCGTTTTATCTTACTTTCAATGTCATTTTCTTGGGTATTGTTTGCGGCGACTTGGCTGTAGGATATTTTTCCACCGCTACTCGGTTGTACGCCATTTTTTTGTCTTTCCTCAATGCATACAATGGTGTGTTTGTGCCATACCTCAACGATTTATTTGGAAGACGGGAGTTTGACAAGTTCAAGCAAATGATCAAGCACTCTTTTTCCATTGTGGGATTTGTATCCATTCCGCTTGTCATCATTTGCGTGATATACGGTCCTGAAATCATACTCCTCATAGCTGGCTCCGACTATCAATCATCGGTTTTGCCATTTAGAATAATCATATTTCAAGTGATTTTCATTGGATTAGCACAAATACTTGAAAATCAAATCCTTCTTTCCTTAAAGAAATTCAAGGAAGTCTTGATATGTACTGCTGTCAGCACCTCTCTCTCCATATTCATCCTTTTGTATTTCACAGCGCGTTATGCAGAAGTGGCCGCAGCTTATGCGGTGGCAGTGCCCCATTTCTTGGAAATGCTGTTGCTTTACAGATATGCCAAGAAATCCCTTGACATATCATTTCCTTTTAAAGAATATTCGATGCACTTGCTGGCATGCATTCCCATCGTCATTTTCTGCATACTCATCAAGTTGCTGATCAACAACTATATCATTGTACTCTTTGCAGGCTGCTCCATTTCATGTGTATATTATCTTTTGATAGAATATTACGTAGTGAGACAACAAATGATTGTTTCACAAATTAGCAGTTTTGTGCAAAAATCAACACACTTCATCAAGAAGTGATATTCCCATGTCAATCATCATTTATCATATTACAAGAATTATTCTCTCCTTATTCAGAAGGACGATGGATTTCTTATGGCATCAGCATGCCATTGGATATTGCAAGACATCACACTGCCAATTGGGCAGCAATATCCGGTTTAAGGGACGAGCACTCCTCAAGTTTCACAAAAGTTCAAAAATCACCATCGGTGACAGTTTTATCTGCAATTCAGGTTTTTATCATAGCATAGATAATGGTATATGCTCAAAAATATGTGTCGGCCCTGATGCAGAATTAGTGATAGGGAACAACTCTGGCATTTCCAACAGTTGCATTCTCTGTCATTCAAAAATAGTCATAGGAAATTATGTAAACATAGGTGCAGGAACGATGATATTCGACTCCAATTTTCACAGCACAGACTGGAAAATGAGGGAAGATCGCCAAAAAGACATTTTACACTCAGACAAGGCTCCTGTTTTCATAGGCAACCATGTGTTTATTGGGGCCAACAGCCTTATTTGCAAAGGAGTAACAATTGGCGATAAATCGATGATTGCAGCAGGCAGCGTTGTCATCTGCAATATTCCCGAAGGTGAAATATGGGGTGGCAATCCAGCAAAATTCATCAAGAAAGCCAGCACCCATAAGAATTAATAGTCAATCACAAGTATGTTTGGTTTTTCCCTTTTAGGCATATCCCTATTCCTCTATATCATCCGTCAGCACAAGCTCAGCTTTTTTGTGTTCGTGACATTTATGCTGAATGGATGGTGCGTATTGACAGACACGATATTGGGATACAAGAATTATGACTTGGCGTTTATATACATCATCAGTGTCCTTATTATCAATATATTCTTAGACAAGAGGAAAATAAGATACATTGACATGACCATCATCACTTTGATAGTGCTGTTCATTGTCTTTTTATTCTTTGTTATAAGATTTTCTTACAATCACTATAATTTCACTCCATATCAGATACTTCAGGGTAGTAGAGCATCTTTTCTCATTCTATGCTACTTCTTTCTTAGACGAATGGAGAAAGAAACTTTTATATGGCTTAACAAGGCATTTTTTTATATTACGCTTGTCACGTCCATTTTGTTTATTTTGGAAGTTTTCTACAATTTACCTTTATTGCCTTATACAATGACCGTGAAAGTAGATGACTTCACAGGCATCATGAGATACTACAACTCACCCCCGCTCTTATACTGGTATCTTATCGTCACCATCTTGTACCCTTCGATTTTGAACAGCCGCCTGACCACCATTGGTTCTTTCGTCTTCAGCGTCGCCTTGATAGCCACCTTGGGCAGAACTCAAATAGGTATGACATTTGGTGTGGTCTTGTTAGGCTTGCTTCTCAAGGGCAAAGCAAATACGCTGCTCAAGGTCTTGATTATTTCTGGTATCCTGTCCGTTCCCTTTATGGAAATCCTTAACTTGCGTTTTGAAGGCAAATATGGCAATGACACCGAGAGTGAGGTGAAATCGATTTTCTCTGGTGGCATAGCCGACATGGCCAATGGTGACTATACCGACGAGGGCACACTGACCTATCGCTTTGCTTGGATTTATGAACGTATGTTGTATCTTTCAAACAGGCCATTTGGTGAAAGTGTCTTCGGGCTTGGCCTTATCAGTGACAGCCAGACAGAGACGGTTCAAGCCATGTATCATTTCAACCTTGGACTTTATAACGAGGACGGTTTCAAACAACAAATGACCACTCCTGACATTTCATACGGAAACCTCTTGTCCAAATATGGATATGTGGGCGGCTTTCTATACCTTTTCGTATGGTTTTACCTGCTCGGCTTCTTTTTCATCCATCGCAAACACTTGGATTATGCATTTGTAGGCTTCCTTTTGGTGTTGGACCTCATGCTGATATCCATAGCGGGAACATCCGTTTCCGACCAAGGAAATCTCATCTTTCCTTTTATGATTTTCATTTATGTCAACAACACAATTAAAGGTGTTTGGAAAGATGAAGAAGGCAATGATGAGGAAAAAGCAGCCATGGTTTATTCTAACAGCCAATGAAAATCATACACATAGAATCAGGGTTAGGCAATCAAATGCTCAGTTATTGTGAGTATCTTGCCATCAAGAAGGTAAACCCTGATGATGATTGCTATATAGAGACCATCATCTATGACATACCCGCTTGCAATGATGTGATATGCCAATGGAATGGATATGAATTGGATGAGATTTTTGGTCTTGAAACACCCAATATCAGGAACTATTTTTCTTCTTCAGAATGGGAGACCATCATGGAAGACATCAAATCTTCGGAATTTTGGCTGAAGAACTGGAACTATCCTGTCTATTTCTGCAAGGCCTTCAATCGAGCCGGGATAGACATAGAAAACCGTCGTGGCGACTTTGAGGCTCCAGGCAGCACATACAAGACCACACTGAGCACCCCTCGATATAAAAAAACCTTTTGGTTCCAATATCTGAACTTTCTCAGAAGAAAATATATCAAGAAAAATGTAAGTCACCCACAGGCCACGCCCGAATTGTTCATCAAATCGGACAAAAACATTTTCACAGGCCAGCAACTGACATTCAAGAATTTGGGCAGCGGCATTGAGCGAATAGAACAAGAGATAAGGGATGCATTCACTTTTCCACCATTCACAGACGAAAAGAACATCACTGCCGAAAAGGAGATGACTTCAGTAGAGTCTGTGGCTGTTCACACACGTCGTGGAGACATGCTTAGTTTTAATTTCGATTGCTATTATGGTGGTTATTTCAAAAGGTGCATGAGTCATATCAAAAAGACTGTGCCCAACCCTCATTTCTTTATTTTCTGTGATACTGGCAGTGTGGAATGGGCAAAGCATCATGGGAAGACCTTGGGATTGGATTTCAAGAAAGACAAGGTCAGTTTCGTTGACTGGAACACAGGGGGGCAAAGTTGGAGAGACATGCAATTGATGGCATCATGCAAGCATCAGATTATTACCAGAAGTTCATTTGGCTGGTGGGCAGCCTACCTCAACACCAATCCCGAGAAAATAACTTGCTCACCAGATAAATACACCAACACCACTCACCATTTTTGAGTTTCACATACTCCTTCCACTTCAATGAAGATTACTCACATCCTTTGGGGTTTGACATCTGGTGGCATAGAGACGATGCTTGTGAACATCATCAATCACCAAGTGAAAGAGCATGATGTGGAGTTGCTGTTGGTGAACGACTACTACGACTCGTCTCTCCTCGCCCAACTGTCAGACAAGTGCCGATTGGTGAGATGCAAGAGGAAAGTGGGCAGCCGCAATCCCATCCCCATACTCAAGCTCAACCGCCACCTCTTGTGCTCACGCCCCGACATTGTCCACCTGCATTCCACGGGCCTCTCACGAATAATCTTTGTTCCATGCACGATGGTCCGCACCATCCACAACACCAACAACCCTTGTGGTGAATATCGCAAGATGCGACAACTGTTCTCCATATCCAAAGCAGTTAAGTCATATACAAAGTCGCAAGGCTATGAAAGTGAATTAGTTGAAAATGGCATACCCGTTGGTGCATTCAGCCAGAAAGACCAGCCATGGGAACCCAACCACCCACTTCATATCGTCCAAATCGGCAGATTGGATGTCCGCCAAAAAGGCCAGCATGTCCTCATCTCATCCATGGAGAAATTAGTAAAGGACTACAAAGCCACCAACCTTTTCGTACATTTTATCGGCGCGGGAGATGACGAGCAGATGCTTCGTCAGTTGGTCAAAGACAAGGGACTTGAAGAGTACATCATCTTTGAGGGCGTGAAGCCGCAAGATTATTTGAAAGGTCACCTTAAAGACTTCGACCTCTTGGTACAGCCCTCCTTGTACGAAGGCTTCGGCCTGACGGTGGCCGAAGCCTTGGCTGCAAAAGTTCCGGTACTGGTAAGCGACATAGAGGGTCCGATGGAAATCATCGAGGATGGCAAATATGGCATGGCCTTTCATTGCAACGATGCCGACGACCTTGCGTCTTCCATCCGCCACATCTTGCTCCATGGCTATCCCCAAAGCATGGTAGAGGAAGCCCGCGACATGGTCTGTGAGAAATACGACATCACTCATACAGCAGAGAAATACCTGCAAGCCTATCAAGAGATTTTGTCCAACTAACCAACCCATCACCGTTGCATGACCGGCAAAGCCATCGACATCAAAGAGTGCCAGAGAAGGCTGCTAAGGATAGCCAATCATTTCAAGCAAACGTGCGAGAGCAATGACATCCCCTATTACATGCTTGGCGGCACCATGCTCGGTGCCATCCGCCACCATGGCTTCATCCCATGGGACGACGATATGGACTTTGGCGTGCCCATGGAGCATTATGAAAGACTTAGAGTGTTGCTCAAATCAAGCCTTCCTAATGACATTCGTGTCTGTGAGTTCCAAAACATCAAAGGCTGCCGTACGGCATTCCTTAAATTGGACGACACTCACAGCTGTATGGATGACAAATGCGTGGACTTGCCCATAGAGGAAAAATTGGGCGTCAACATCGACATTTTTCCACTCGTCAGTTGCAAACGGCGAGGTATGAAAGTATGCTTGCACCTGTTGATGACAAGACTTAATTCCGCCATTTTCACGGAACCCATTTCGGGAAGTCGCTTGAGGCATCATATAAAAAAAGTGCTCCAGGGGTTGACGCCATTCAGCCAAGACTGGCTTCTCCATCAACTATGGAAGCTAACCCTTTCCATCAACAATGGTAACCATTATGGCAATCTTTTCGGTCGTTACAGAAGCAAAGAGATTGTCCTGAAAACCATTTTTGGGAATCCAACATCCTACATTTTCGAGGACACCACTTTCAACGGACCGGCAAAAGCCGACGAATATCTTTCAATACTATATGGCGACTATATGAAGGTTCCTGACAACCCATCGAATCATAGTTCGGCCATCTTCGAGAGAGCATAGAAGAATGAAATATGGTTAGCAAACTGTTCGTTTTCGGCAACATCGGCAAGTTGGACCAACTCCCCAAGGGTGGCGGCGGCCAAACCTCCTGCCGTCGTGTCATGCAAGGTTTCCGCGAAGCCGGACTGGAAATATCCCATGTCTCGAGACACTTTGCAGAGTGGGAAGGCAAGTTTTTGCATGTCATAGAAGTTCTCTTTTTCGCCATCGTCGATTTGTTCAAGATATTCATCCATCTACGCAAGGAAGACAGGAAGACCACCTTGTTTTATCACATGACATTTTCCGGTCCCCTGCTCCCCTACGAATACATCATTACAAAGATGGTGAGAATGATGGGGTTCAAAAGTGTGATGTATTTGCAGGGCGGACAGTTCTTGCATTACTACAGGAAGGAAGGGACAGCCTACAAACGCCTGTTTGCCAAGGTATTGGAGATGCAGTCGCTCGTGATGTTCGAAGGCGAGGAGGGGTTGGCATTGGCCCGCCCCCTATGCACCACTCCCCTCTCCCATTTTCCCAGTTACACATTCAACAAAGACATCCCCCCAACACCTCCACACCGTCCCATGGACAGCATCCGCCTGTTGTTTTTCGGACGGATAGACTCCAACAAGCACGTGGACGTGGTGATAGGATGCTTCGAAGAGCTTTGCAAGAAGCGCGACAACATCTACCTAACCATCATCGGAGGGCCAGGCAACAGCAAGGAATATGTTGCCAAAATCGACCAGATGATAGCACAATCACCCTACCGTTCGCACATCTCCCGCCATGGCCTGTCTCCTTTTTCCTTCATCAAGGAAAAGATGCAAACCCATCATTTCTTTATCTTTCCCACAAGCGAACCATGCGAGGGGCACAGCAACGCTCTCAGCGAGGCCATGAGTCAAGGTCTTGTGCCCATCGTGAGCGACCATAACTTCAACAAGTCCATCGTGGGTGACGAGCATTTGGTAGTGGACAATCTCTCCCCTCGTTCCTTTGCAGACAAAGTAGAAAGCATCCTCAATGACGGAACATACGATGCTATTGCCTTACAAATATTGGAGCGCGAAAGGAATTTATATTCCTATGATGCCGTCAACCCAAGGATTACAGAAGAACTAAAATCACTATGAAGCTCTCCACCCTACACATCGTGCCTTCCAAGGCTGCGGTACTTGAAATCCCACCTGGAAAGAAATTGATCAACACGGTGAATGCCCATTCCTTCAACGTGGCACAAAAGGACAAGGCTTTCGCCGAGGCTTTGACCCATGGCGACTACCTGTTGCCCGACGGAGCGAGCATCGTGATGGCCTGCCGCTGGCTGAAAGGGTGCGTATCACATCCTTTGGAGCGCGTGGCCGGTTGGGATTTCTTCGAGTTGGAGATGCAACGTCTGAACGAGCGAGGCGGCCGCTGCATGTTCATGGGCAGCAGCGAGCAAGTGCTTGCAAAAATCAAGGAGCAGGCTGCGAACAAGTACCCCTCCGTTGAGGTGACAACCTATTCGCCCCCATATAAAGCAGAATTCACCCAAGAGGAGAACGAAGCCATCGTGCAGGCCATCAACTCCGCTCACCCCGACTTATTGTGGATAGGGATGACCGCCCCCAAGCAGGAGAAATGGGCTTGGCAACACTGGAGCGAACTCGACATCGACTGCCATGTGGGCACCATAGGGGCAGTGTTTGACTTCTTCGCCGGAACTTCCCGCCGTGCCCCCCGATGGTGGCAAGAGCATTCGTTGGAATGGCTCTACCGCCTTTGCATGGAGCCGGGACGCATGTGGCGGCGGTATGTATTAGGCAACCCGCTCTTCCTTTACCATGTCATGAGAGAAAAACTGACCGGCAACCCTTGAATATCATCTTTTGCGACACGGATGCCGCACCACCTTATTAAAAACATCCAAACATGATAGACCTGTTTCAAGCTTATCGCACCTTTTTTGGAAAGGGCGACGCACTCTACCAATTATTCTCCCCGTACCGCATCTGTCCACTCGGCGCCCATGTAGACCACCAGCACGGTTTGGTGAGCGGTTTCGCCTTCGACAGCGGTATCGAGTTCCTCTTTTCAGAGACCCCCACTGGCAAGGTGGAGATGTGTTCGCTGTCGTTCGAGGGGTTGATGACGTTCAACGTACGCCGTGAGATAGACTCCAAGCAGCACAACTGGGGCGACTACCTCCGCGGAGCAGTTTGGTCGCTGCAAAAGGACTTCCAGTTGCAAAAAGGCATACGCGGCGTGGTGAAAGGTTCCATGCCCATCGGTGGTCTCTCCTCCTCCGCCGCCCTCCTCTGTGGTTTTGTCAAAGCCTTGGACAAGGTGAACGGCTTGGGGTTGGACAACATGCAAGTCATCCAATATGCCTCGATGGCAGAACGGCAATACGTGGGGCTCAACAACGGCATTCTCGACCAAGCCTGTGTGGTGCTCTGCGAGGCCGACCACCTGCTCTACCTCGACACCGACACGTCGGAATACAAACTCCTGCCTTTCGGCGACGGAAGGAAGCCCCCTTTCAAAATCGGCATCTTCCACAGCGGCGTGACACGCCAACTCACCGGCACCGACTACAACCTCCGCGTGACAGAATGCAAGACTGCCGCTTGGATCATGCAGGCATACGAGGACATCCCCTTGAAGAAGATGCAGGACACACGCCTTCGCGACGTGGAGGAACGTCTTTTGGAGAAATACGTCGAGCGCATGCCGGAACGTTTTGCCAAACGTGCCCGGCACTTCTATTCGGAATGCGACCGCGTGAAAGCCGGCGTGGAGGCATGGAAACGCGGCGACATCCACGAATTTGGAAGACTGGTGTTCGAGAGTTGCGAGAGTTCGATGAACAACTATGAGTGCGGTTCCCCCGAACTGATTGAACTCTACAAAATCATGCGCCGCACCGACGGCATTTATGGCGGCCGTTTCAGCGGAGCCGGTTTCAAAGGTGCCTGCATCGCCTTGGTGGACCCGGAAAAAGAAGAGTACATACGCCAATACGTCACCCAAGAATACCTGAAAGTATTCCCCCAATACGAAGAAGGCTTCAAGGTGTTCTTCTGCAATACCAGCAGTGGCGTGGACTTTTTGTAAAAACCAATCAACAAAATGAAAAACATCATCATCGCAGCGGGCTACGCCACACGGCTCTACCCACTTACAGAGAACTACCCCAAACCCCTTTTGAAAGTAGGAAACCGGTCTATCTTGGAGCGTCTGCTCGACGACATCGACCCCATGACCGACATCGACGAGCACATCATCGTCACCAACCACAAGTTCGCTCCCATCTTTGAGCAATGGCTTGCGACAGTCCACTACCAACACCCCATACGCATCATCGACGATGGAACGACAAGCAACGACAACCGTCTCGGGGCCGTTCGCGACTTGCTTCTGGCGATAGAACAATGCGCCGTTGACGACGACATCATGGTGCTGGCAGCCGACAACATCCTGACATTCTCGTTGAAAGGCTTCGTGGATTTTTTCAAGGAGCGTCAGTCATCGGTCATCATGTGTTACCACGAACCGGAGCTGCGCCGCCTACAGCGCACAGGCGTGATAGAGGTGGACAGCCAAATGCGTGTGCTACAGATGCAGGAGAAGCCGGAAAAGCCCGTCTCCGAATGGGCCGTCCCGCCCTTCTACATCTACCGACGCGAAGACCTCCCTCTCATCAGGGACTGCATGGCTCACGGTTGCGGCTTCGACGCACCCGGCAACTTGGCACACTACTTGGTAGAGGTGACGACGATGCATGCCTGGCCTATGCCTGGCGGGCGCTACGACATCGGCTCCCTCGACAGTTACGAGGAGGCTCAGCGGCTCTTCGGGTGAGAGATGTCGTGGAAAAAGACTTTCCAGTGCCGTGAATGTGGCTATGAGGCTGAGCTTTACGAGGGGCGCGGCCTCTTCCGACAGGAAATCACGGCGGTGAGCTGCCCCGACTGCAAAACCATCCAACATTTGGTGGTGGGTGGCATCATTTCCGACGTGGCTCCATCATTTCGCAGCGAAGTGGGACGCTTATGCCTGAGATGCGGAAGCGAGAATATCAAAATATGGGACAAGAAAACCTGCCCACGATGCGGAGGGAAAATGGCAGACACTGGGAAAAAGGAATTCTGGACATAAATAATACATCATTTATAAAGAGAGAGGCGACATGCCACATAAAAGAAAACAAAACCAACCATTGACAACATGAAACATTTTATTTTCACTCTGCTGGCAACCCTCGCCACCGTTGTGGCGACTGCACAAAACATCCCCGTCGGGATGCGAATGGAAGTAGCCGAAGTGGAACAGAACGACAACGAGTTTACCATCTTCACCTACAAGGACGAAGACGGCACCTTCAGCTATTACCTCGGCCTTGGACGTAATTTCAACATCTTGAAGGTTTTCCGCGATGACATCACCGATACTTCTTTCGAACAGGTCAAGGAGTGTTGCCTTTGGCTGGGTGCAACATCCGACGAAGCCTTTGGCACACTCGACAACATCCTCGACCTCTTTGACAAGAATGAGGAGACAACTATGGAATTCCAGGGCAGGGCCGCCACAGGCTCCGACAGACTGGGCAAGCCCACCACCATCACCTGCGTGGTGAAAAAAAAGGCTATCGGTGGCAAGCGCCTGCAGTTTATCTTCACCAGCGGCAAGCACCAAGCAGAGGCCTACCTTTCAAAATCAGCGCTCAAGCAACTCCGCTGGGAATTCAAGTTGGACAAGAAACTGCACAAAAGCCAGCATAACTAACAGAACCATCATCAGCCAATGATGGACGAAAACAAGGCCGCCCCGTGCTCTGAAAAGAACAACGGGGCGGCCTTGTTGGGGGGTGTGAGCCATTAATCCACAGGGTGGAAATTGTCACGTTCTCCGGCTATATAAGCCTTTCCATCCTCAACGAGGTAGATGCCCAGGTCGGTGAAATAGCCGGTGAGTTGCATTTGCTGAAGTTGGTCGAAAGCCTCATTGGGGTCTCCATAAGTCTTGGCCTTGTCAAGTTCGTTGCAGAATGACATCAGTTTGTCAGTGGGATTGAACACTGCGAGCCACTCGTTTTTCTCTCTGTCGCCGATAACGAAAATCTTTTCCATTTCTTTTTCTTTATGTTGTTAGTAATTTGTTTTCAAGTGCAAAGGTAATCCTTTTCAAGACTTATTGTACCTCTGAACAGCTGTTTTTTGACGTTAACGTTTTCAATAGGATATTTTTTTCGCACAACTGCTGCAAGGATTTCATACGCCATCAGATAGAAAAAAAGGGGCAATCTTTTGCAAATGTCATAAGAAAAGATTATTTTTGCAAAATAAAAGAGTACAAGTGCATATCAGGCACAGGCATTCCAAAGCATCAAACACATCAAACCATGCAAAACAGCAAATACCTTGTAGCCAATGAGCGCGATGCCAAATGGGGCCTTACGGTGAGTACCGTGGGCTATGATGACGTGGGCGAGAGCGAACACTACCCCACGAAAGGCCATGCCGACGGCTATTATTTCGACATGGACAAAGGCCGTGAATTGAACGAATACCAAATGCTTTATCTCCTTGAGGGCGATGGTTTCTTCCGCTCGCACATCACTGGCGAGAAAAGCATCAAGGCCGGCGACATCTTCCTGCTCTTTCCAGGTGTATGGCACAGCTATGGCCCCCGGAAGCACTCCGTTTGGAAGAGTTACTGGATAGGCTTCAAGGGCCGCAACATGGACGACCGCGTGCATGGAGGTTTTCTCAGCCCAGAAAAGCCAATCTACCGAGTAGGGTTTTCCGCAGAAATCGTGGAATTATACGAGAAGGCCCTTCGTGCCGCTCAGGAAGAGGCCGCCTACTCGCAGCAGTTGCTCGCCGGCATTGTCAACCACCTCATCGGCACGATGTATGCCCTTGAGCGAAACATTGTGCTCAACAAGAACCAGACACATGTGGAAATGATCAGCCGGGCCCGACTGCGCATACGCGAGGCGTTGGAGAGCGACCTTACCATCCAGCAACTGGCCGAGGACATGGGTGTGAGCTACTCCAATTTCCGCAAACTATTCAAGGAGCACACGGGACTTTCTCCTGCCCTCTACCAACAAGACCTACGCCTGCAGCGTGCCAAGGAATTGCTATCCACCACCAAATTCAGCATTAAGGAGATAGCCTATCGTCTCAACTTTGACTCTCCCGACTACTTCTCTTCCAAATTCCGTATGAAAACGGGAATGAAACCCAGCGATTTCAGGGAGCAGAATTCATGACAGCAATAACCCAAACATCATCAAAAACAAACTAAAAGTATGAAAAGTATTCTTGAAAACCGTCCCGCTCTGCGGCAAGAGGTTGAAAAGATAGCCGAAGTGGCCGGCTATCTTTGGCAAAATGGATGGGCCGAGCGCAACGGCGGCAACATCACTGTGAACATCACAAAGTTTATAGATGACGAAGTGCGTCAGATGCCCGCCATCAGCGAGGTGAAACCCATCGGAACAACCCTTCCACTACTTAAAGGCAACTATTTCTACTGCAAAGGCACCGGCAAGCGCATGCGCGACCTTGCCCGTTGGCCCATGGACAACGGCAGCGTCATCCGCATCCTCGACGACTGCTCCAGCTATGTCATCATAGCCGACAACCCCGTGCAACCCACCAGCGAGCTTCCCTCTCACCTGACGGTGCACAACCACCTGATAGAGAAAGGTTCATCATATAATGCCACGGTGCACACCCATCCCATCGAACTGGTGGCGATGAGCCACAACAAAGCTTTCTTGGAGAAAGACGTGCTGAGCAACCTGCTATGGAGCATGATACCTGAGACGAAGGCCTTCTGTCCGCTGGGCTTGGGCATCATCCCCTACACGCTACCAGGCAGCGTGGAGCTGGCCGACGCCACCCTCAAGGAACTCGACGACTACGACGTGGTGCTGTGGGAGAAGCATGGTGTGTTCGCCCAAGGTCTTGACGTGATGGACGCCTTCGACCAGATTGACGTGTTGGTGAAGAGTGCAAAGATTTACTTCAATGCCAAAGCCATGGGCTTCGAGCCCGAAGGAATGAGCCAAGAGCAGATGAAGGAAATGAGCGTAGCCTTCAACTTGCCCAAGTAAGGCTTTGCTCCAACAGAAACAAACAAGTCCCCGTGGTTTTAAAGCCATCGGGGACTTGTTTTATGTGCATATCTCTCAGTTACAAGAGTTTAGGCAGGAATGTGGATATGATGAGCACCACGATGCCCACCACCAGCACGGCGATGGTCTTCTGCGAGCATCCCTTCCATTCCTTGAGGATAATTCCCCACACGTTGGAAAAGACAACATTGAGTGCCATAAGGATGCAGAACGACAAGACATCCATCGTGCTGCCAGGCTCGAAGAAGCTTCGTCCGAGCGACAGACCGAAGAACTGGCTGTACCACAGTACACCGGCCAAGGCGCAGAACAGCAAGTTATTCCCCCACACACTTGTCTTCTTGTAGTCTCCCCACGTACCATTTTTCTGGTTTTGGAAGAAACAATAGACAGCATTGGTGACAAAACCTCCGAAAGTGACCAGCAAAGTTGCCGGTAGTGTGCGGTACATTGGGTCGGTGAGTTCACCAAAGTTGATGTTCTTGCCAAATTCAAGACCCACATTGAAGCAGCCGCTCATGAAACCTGCGAGCAGTGCAATGACGATTCCCTTGGGGAAGTTGAAGTCCTTCACCGCCGCCTTCTTCTCCTCCTCGGAAAGCGACGCCGCCTTCATGGAACCTGCCACGCCAATGATGGCAATACCCACAAGGGTGACCACCACGCCGATGATGACAGCCGATGTGAGCGACTGCAAGGCGTTGAGTTCAGGGAAGAAGATGTTGAGGAGCACGGGGCCCATGATGGTGCCCAGTCCGGCACAGGTGCCCAATGCTATCGACTGCCCGAGGGCCACGCCGAGATACCGCATGGAGAGGCCGAAAGTGAGTCCGCCCACTCCCCACAAGACGCCGAAGAACACCGTCATCCAAATATTGAACGATGGAGCCCCGGCGAACAGTTCGCACAGACCGTGCCCCTCCGGCACGGCAAGCAGTGCTCCGAGCAGTGGGAACACCAACCATGCGAAGACTCCTTGCACAATCCAGTAGCTCTCCCATGACCAGTCCTTGATCTTGTTGATGGGAACGTAGCAACTCGACTGGCAGAAGGCTCCGATGGCGATGATAAGCAATCCTATGACAATCTCCATCTCTTATCTCTTGGATGTGACGTCCTTCTCGTACTGCTGGATGACAGGGATGTACTCCTCTCCCACCGGGACGTTGTTCTTGAGGTTGAAGTAGTCGAAGACGGCGCCGAAAGGCATCGACTTGGCTTCCTCCATGAGTGCGAGGCGCTCGAAGTACTGACCGTTGTCCTCATATTCACGGAGTTTGGCCACCGGCTCGAGGAGAGCCTGCAGGATGCACTTCTGTGTAGCTCTCGAACCAATGATGTATGCACCGATGCGATTGATGCTTGCATCGAAATAGTCGAGACCCACATGTGCGCGATGGAGTCCGTCGGCACGCACCAATTCCTTGAAGAGGTCGAGTGTCTGGTCGTTCATGATGGTCACGTGGTCGGAGTCCCAGCGCACTGGACGGCTGACATGGAGCATCAACTCCGGCACGTACATAAGGAGGGTGGAGACGAAGTCGGAGACATTCTCCGTAGGCTCATAGTGACCAGTGTCGAGGGTGTAGATTTGCTTGCGAGTGGCGCAATAAGCTGTGTAGAAGTCGTGGGAGCCCACGGTGTAGCTTTCCAGTCCGATGCCGAAGAGTTTGGCCTCGAAGCACGCCTTCATATCAGGCAGTTTCTCCTCCATGATTTCGTCAAGCGAAGCAGCAAGGATTTCACGATATTTCTTGCGCTGTACAGGCAGGTCCTTTGAGCCATCGTGTACCCAGATGTTCATGATGCAAGGGTCGCCCTGTGCCTTTCCCATGGCGTCGGCGATACGGCGGCAGCGCTTGGTGTGCTCAATCCAGAAGTCGCGAATGCCCTTGTCGGGATTGGAGAGTGTCAGGTCGCCGCTCTTTGGATGTGAGAATGAAGTGGAATTGAAGTCGAGCTTCATGTTGTTTTCCTTGGCCCACTCACTTTGGAAATGCTCCACGCCCACCTCGTCGCGGTCAACAAACTTTCCTCCAAAGTCACCGTAAATCTCATGTAGGTTGAGACGATGGTTGCCAGCGAGCAATGTTTTTACAAACTCGATGTCCTTTCTCACCTCGTCGATGTTGCGTGCACGTCCGGGATAGTTGCCTGTGGTTTGGATGCCACCGGAGAGGGCCTCGTTGCGCTCGAAACCCATCACGTCGTCAGTTTGCCAGCAATGTAGGGAGATTTGCTGTTTTTCCAGTTCGGCGATGGCCTTGTCTGTGTCCACGCCCATGGCAGCGTAGCGCTCTTTCGCCACGGCATAGGCTTTCTCAATCAGTTCTGCTTTCATGTCTTTTGATTTTTGTTATTTGATGGAATAAAGGTATTGATTATTTGCTCACCACTTCGAGATAGTGGTTGTAAGCCTCGTCCCACAACTGCTTGTCTTGGGGAACGAAGTGTTTCATTTCAATGCTTTGGGCTATGATTTTCCTCATTTCCCAAATGTCACCAACGGCACCGCATGCCTTGGCCTGCAACATGATGTTGCCGATGGCCGTACCTTCCTGCGGTCCTGCAAGCACTTCCACGCCTGTGGAGTTGGCTGTGAACTGGTTGAGGTAAGCATTCAGCGAACCTCCACCGATGATGTGCAGTTTTTCGATGGGGAAAGACGCGAACTCCTTTAACCAGGTGAATACCTGGCGATACCTGAGAGCGAGGCTGTCGAAGATGCACCTGCAAATCTCGGCATACCCTTGTGGCACATGCTGCCCGGTGTTTCGGCAATAGTCCTGTATGGCCTCCACCATGGAAGCCGGATTGGCGAATGTCGGGTCGTCGGGGTTGATGAGCGACTGGAAAGGTTTCACCTTGATTGCCTCTGCCTGAAGCTCAGAGTGCGACTTGGGAGCATCGGTCCATTCCTTGCGGCACCTTTCATACAACCACATGCCGCAGATGTTCTTCAAAAAGCGTGTGGTTCCCTCAATGCCGCCTTCGTTGGTGAAGTTGTATTCAAAGCTCTTGTCATTGATGACAGCATCCTTGGTCTCTATACCCATGAGGCTCCATGTGCCACTGCTGAGGTATGCGAATCGCTCGTCACTTGCGGGCACGGCAGCAACAGCACTTGCTGTGTCATGCCCTGCCACAGCCACCACAGGCACGGCCCCAAGACCGGTCATCTCCTGCACTTCCGGTGTGAGCGTCCCGATGACAGAGGCAGGATTTACCATGGGAGCAAACTTGTCTCTTGAAAGACCGACGCTTTCCAAGAGTTGGTTGTCCAATTCTTTTGTTTTCGGATCAAGTATTTGGGACGTGGATGCAATGGTGTATTCGCACACCATGTTTCCAGTGAGCATGTAGCTGAGGCAATCTGGCACAAACAACACCTTTTCTGCCTGCTCCAAGGCACTGTCTTCGTTACGCCTCATGGCATAAAGTTGGAACAGGGAGTTGAAATTCATGAATTGTATTCCAGTGATGTCATAGACCTTCTTCTTATCGACGCATTTCTCAAAATATTCCTCCATCATTCCGAATGTATGCGGGTCTCTGTATGCCCTCGGATTTCTCAAGATGGCCTTGTCTTTTCCTATGAAGACAAAGTCCACCCCCCAGGTGTCGATACCAATGGACGTTACTGGTATCTGCCTTTGTGCAGCCAGTTTGAGTCCCTTTATGATTTCGAAATACAGGGCGTAGATGTCCCAATAAAACCGTCCTCCAGTCTGGATGAGGTTGTTGTCAAAACGCGTGAGTTCTTCAAGTGAGAATTTCCCGTTGGTTAGTGTTCCGATGATTGTCCGACCACTGGTAGCCCCAAGGTCAACTGCGAAAAAGAATTTGTTATTTTCCATGATTGAAAGATTGTTTTTGCAAATATACGATGAAAAGTCATTATGTCACCCTAATTTTTTGACAAACCGCCTAAAAGTTTTGGTCGTGTAGCAAATCTTGCTTGTTTTACCTTTTTCTATATTGTCAAAGGAGAAGAAAGGGACAAAAAAAATCGGATGTCTCACGACGTCCGACTTTCAAAAACAAACTACTTAAAAACTAATCTACTAAAACAAATCAAAAAAATATTCTTAACAATGATGTATCTGATGTATGGTTTGCAAAATTAGCAATAAAAATTGTTTTGTGCAAAATTTTTATGAAAAAAAATGTCTAAAATATGTATTTTCCCTAAAAAAAGTGGGGTGGAAGTTGTTTCCACCCCACTTTTTGTCATATAGAAATGTCAAATTACATCATTCCACCCATTCCTGGTGCGCCCCCCATTGGCATTGCGGGTTTCTCCTCAGGCTTGTCCACGATGAGGCACTCTGTTGTGAGGAACATTCCTGCGATGGATGCTGCATTCTCCAATGCCACGCGAGCCACTTTGGCCGGGTCGATGACGCCGCTTTGGCGCAGGTCCTCGAAAACATCGGTGTGTGCATTGTATCCGAAGTCGCCCTTGCCTTCGCGCACCTTCTGCACGACGACGGCTCCCTCTCCACCTGCATTGAAGACGATTTGGCGCAGCGGCTCCTCGATGGCCCTTGCCACGATGTTGATGCCGGTCTGCTCGTCGGCGTTGTCGCCCTTGACGTTCTGCAGTGTATCAAGTGCGCGGATGTATGTGGTTCCACCACCTGCCACCACGCCTTCCTCGATGGCTGCACGTGTAGCACAAAGTGCGTCGTCCACACGGTCTTTCTTCTCCTTCATTTCCACCTCGCTGTTGGCACCGACATAGAGTACGGCAACGCCCCCAGAAAGTTTGGCAAGACGCTCCTGGAGCTTCTCCTTGTCGTAGGAGCTGGTAGTATTGGCGATTTCATTCTTGATGGCAGCAACACGGTCGGCAATAGCCTCCTTGGTTCCTGCTCCATCAACGATGGTTGTGTTATCCTTTGAGATGGTAACCTTCTCGCATGTGCCGAGCATGTCGAGGGTGGCCTGCTCCAGCTTGAGCCCCTTCTCCTCACTGATGACAACGCCACCTGTAAGCACGGCGATGTCCTCGAGCATGGCCTTGCGGCGGTCGCCGAAGCCAGGAGCCTTGACGGCGCAAATCTTCAGGCCGGAACGCAAGCGGTTGACGACGAGTGTTGTGAGGGCTTCAGAGTCCACATCCTCTGCGATGACGAGCAGCGGTCTTCCGCTCTCTGCTGCCGGCTGTAGAATGGGCAGGAACTCCTTGATGTTGCTGATTTTCTTGTCATAGATAAGGATGAGCGGTTGGTCGAAGACGCACTCGAGTTTGTCGGGGTCGGTGACAAAATATCCGCTGAGGTAGCCCCTGTCAAACTGCATGCCCTCCACCACGTCGATGTGTGTGTCGCGGCTCTTGCTTTCCTCGATGGAGATGACACCGTCCTTGGAGACTTTCCTCATGGCATCGGCGAGCAGTTTGCCGATTTCCTTGTCATTATTGGCAGAGACAGTAGCCACTTGCTCTATCTTGTCGTAGTTGTCATCCACCTTTTCGGCAGTGCTTCCAATAAACTCCACAACAGCTTTCACAGCCTTGTCGATACCTCTTTTGAGGTCCATGGGGTTGGCTCCAGCTGTTACGTTCTTGAGTCCTTCGTTGATGATTGACTGTGCGAGCAGGGTTGCGGTTGTCGTACCATCACCTGCGTCATCGCCGGTCTTCGATGCCACGCTCTTGACGAGTTGTGCACCAGTGTTCTCAAAGGGGTCTTCAAGGTCAATCTCCTTGGCCACCGTGACACCGTCCTTTGTAATCTGAGGTGCTCCGAATTTCTTTTCCAGCACGACATTCCTACCTTTAGGTCCAAGTGTCACTTTCACAGCGTTGGCCAGTTGGTCCACACCGTTTTTGAGGAGGTCTCTTGCCTCGATATTGAATTTGATTTCTTTTGCCATGATGTTTAAAATTTAAAAAAGTTGTTGATTAACCGATAATGGCGAGAACGTCGCTCTGCCTCATGATGAGGTACTTCTCTCCGTCGAGCTCCACCTCCGTGCCGGCATATTTTCCATAAAGCACGGTGTCGCCCTCCTTGAGCACCATTTCCTCATCCTTGGTTCCTTTTCCTGCTGCGATTACCTTGCCCTTGAGGGGTTTTTCCTTCGCTGTGTCGGGAATGATGATTCCACCGACTTTCTCTTCTGCTGGCGCCGGGAGTATGAGCACTCTGTCTGCCAATGGTTTGATGTTCATGATTTTGAAGTTTTTATTTGTTGATAATTGAATTTCTGCCCTTTTTATAGCGAAAATCGTGCCAAAATGTATTTGGCACGATGGAGCTTGTCGTAAAATGTCATTTTTGTCAGTATGGCTGACAATCGAAATAATAATACCAATAGGTTTTTCGGAAATGCTTCCAGAGTAGCAGCTTGGTTTCTTTCTTGCCTTTTTCCTGCTTCAGTTTCAAGAAATCCTGCAGACGCAACAACATGGGGTCCACCTTTGCCACTTCCTCCTCGACAGGCTGCTGTTTCTCTTTCTTCTTTTTCCTTCCTTTCTTATCCTTTTTCCCCTCGTCTTTTTTCTTCTCCACGGTCCTCCATTCCTTTCCTGTCAAGTGTTTGTAGAGAGCAAGCGCCTCTGCGTAATGCTTGGGCATGAGGGAGTCGGGATAAGCCTTCACCACGGTTGCCTTGAACTTTTCCAAGTCCTTGTCGATGAGCATGTCGACTAGTTTGTAGTCAAGTCTTGCCCTTGCCGACTTGACAACGGTGGCGATGGTGCTGTCGTCGAGCAGAATGACCCTGTTGCCAATGGTGTCGGGCAACAGGGTTTCACCTATTTTAATAAAGGGGTACTCGAAGAAACGTTCTCCAAGCTGTCTTTTTTTTGTAAGTGCGAATGCTCTCAACATGGTGAGCTGCGGATCTCTTACTTGTGAGTTTCTTCCCACCTTTAACGCCTTGTTGTATTTTCCCTTTACAATGCATTGTTCCATCTCCATGCGGTAGTGGAAGGCCTCGTCGGTATTGGAGAAGAGACCTACAGCCACCATCATTATCATCATGACAAGGAGATTGACCCAGATGGTTCTCGACATGAAGCCGTCTGTGGCAGGTTCGGGTTCAAAAGGCTCCATCTGCCTGGCAGCCCATACAACGGCCGCAAAGAGTGCCATCAGCAAAGGCACGGCGACATACCATCCCCCAAACGAGAATCCCAAGTCGATGTTGGAACTGACATCCGTGATGATGGTGAGCACGAGCATCGAGGGGAAGAATGTGATGGCGTGCGCCCTTTTCGACAGTTTCGTGAAAGCGAAGACCACTCTCTGCAAGAGCAGCAGTGTGATGGTGATGAGCACCGCCCCCACCCACCCCACGTAGGTGGTCTGTCCCTTGGAGAGGACATGCTGCCCGGCCGCCAGCACATTGGGTTGGTAGAAGAGCAGGTAGCAGAAAGAGAAGAGCACGAAAGTGACAGCACACGCCACCTGCGTGTGGACCTTGATGGATGATGTCGGACTGCTTTGGAAGAGGAAGGGCATGTTTGGGATGTAGTTGAGTTAAGGCGTGGCGGTATGAGCCGTCACGCCTTCCAATGTATATGCCGTTGGCCGTAGTGTTTAGTTCTTTTTCAACACCACTGCCGAGCGTGCTGGGATGTAGAGTTTGAGCCACTCCTTGTGGTCCTCCACATACAGCGGGTCATAATTGGTGAAATGTGTCATGCTGTCGTCAGCCAACCCATTACCTCCAAACTCCTTCGCATCGGTGTTGAGCACGACGTCATAGGAACCAGTCGGCACGAGGAAGCCATAGTCGGTGAATGAGCGTGTGGGGCTGAAGTTGAACACGAAGACGAGGTCTCCCCTCATGAAGGCGAGCACCTGGTCGCCGTCGTTGTGCCAAATCTCCTGCACAGGTGTTTTCTGGAAGTTTTTCTGCCCCTTGATGAGGTGTATCATCTCCCGGTCGAAATCACCAAGCCAGTGATAGCACAGTTCCTTGTTGTCCACAAGGTTCCACTGCCTCCTCGCATACTTGTAACTCCATCCGTTCCCCTCTCTTGGGAAATCAATCCATTCAGGATGACCGAACTCATTGCCCATGAAATTAAGGTATCCACCATTGATGGCAGCAGCGGTGACGAGCCTGATCATCTTGTGTAGAGCGATGCCTCTGTGGGCCATGTCATTTTCGTCTCCCTTCTTGAAATGCCAGTACATGTCGGCATCGATAAGCCTGAAGATGATGGTCTTGTCACCCACGAGAGCCTGGTCGTGGCTTTCACAGTAGCTGATGGTCTTCTCGTCGCTTCTGCGGTTTTTCACCTCCCAGAAGATAGAACTTGGTTTCCAGTTCTCGTCGCTCAGCTCCTTGATGGTCTTTATCCAGTAGTCGGGTATGTTCATGGCCATTCTGTAGTCGAAGCCGTAGCCTCCATTTTCGAATTTGGCAGCCAGTCCCGGCATGCCGCTCACCTCTTCTGCAATGGTGATGGCATTGGGATTCACCTCGTGTATGAGTTGGTTGGCCAATGTGAGATAGCATATTGCATTGTCGTCCTGGTGTCCGTTGAAATAGTCACCATATCCACCGAAAGCCTCACCCAGCCCATGGCTGTAGTAAAGCATGGAAGTGACACCGTCGAAGCGGAAGCCGTCAAAATGAAATTCCTCGAGCCAGTATTTGCAGTTGGACAGCAGGAAATGTATGACGTCATCCTTTCCAGAGTCCCATGCCGGGTGTTCATGCTTGTCTCCCGGATAGAAGAACTGGTTGGGGTCTCCGGCAAGATTTCCAAGACCTTCGACCTCGTTTTTCACAGCGTGTGAGTGTACGATGTCCATGATGACAGCCACTCCGTTTTGGTGTGCTGTGTCAATGAGTTCCTTTAGTTCTTCCGGTGTGCCGAAACGGCTGGAAGGTGCGAAGAAAGAACTGACGTGGTATCCGAAAGAGCCGTAATAGGGATGCTCTTGAATGGCCATTATCTGTATGCAGTTGTATCCGTCAGCGATGACCCTTGGCAGCACGTTGTCCTTGAACTCGGTGTAAGTTCCCACCTTCTCAGCATCCTGTGCCATGCCCACATGGCACTCGTAAATGAGCAGCGGGCTTGTGTTTGGCTTGAATTTCTTCTTTTTCCACTGATACGGCTCCTTGGGGTTCCACACCTGAGCGGAGAAGATTTTGGTGTTGTCGTCCTGAACCACCCTCTGTGCCCATGCAGGAATCCTCTCTCCCTCGCCACCATTCCAGTGGACGTGCATTTTGTAGAGGTCTCCATGCTTCATGGCCTTCGATGGCAGTTTGAGTTCCCAATTTCCCGTGCCTTGTATGCGCTTGGCCCGGTATTTCTCGTCTTCCTTCCAGTCGTTGAAGTCACCTACGAGGTAGATGTCTGTGGCGTTGGGAGCCCATTCTCTGAAGACCCATCCCCTCGGAGCCTTGTGCAGTCCGAAATAATCGTATCCGGATGCGAAGTCCCTGAGAGTTATCTTCCCGTTGCGTGTGAGTTGGTTGATTTTCCACAAGGCATGGTCGTGCCTTCCCTTGATGGCATCTTCGAATGGTTCGAGATAAGCATCGTGCGCAACCAGTCCTATGTGTTTGGGGGTGCGCTTCCTGGTGGTTTTGACGGCCGTCTTAGGAGCTTTCTCCTTTTCCTTGTCGGCCTTGTTGGTCTTGTTCTCAGCCATAAAAACAGTTGTTTGATGTATGATGTTTAGTTGAATGTATTTAGTAGTTCATCCTTTGACTTTGAAGATGGCCTTTTTGATTTCGGCTTCTTCGGAGATGCATGGTGCATGGCCGTCCTGTGGGAAGAAGATGGCGAACATTCCTTTCTGGCATGTGACATAGCTTTGGGCCTTCACGCCCGGGAACTTGGTGATGTCCTTTTGCTCATTGTATTCCACGTCGGGGAGCAAGCATGCGGGAATGTAGCCGTATGTCTCTTCTGCACTGATGGGGATTTGGATGTCGGTCATGACGCGGTGCGTCTCCATGACAGCCTCTTCAGGTTTCTTCCCCTTGGCCACTTGTATGTTGACAAAGACATCGTCGCCCTTGATGGCGTGTTTGCCCGGCTCAAGGGTGTTGAGGTCGTTTTCTTTCAGAAAGTCGGCCACCAATGCGAAGAGCGGGTTGACCGAAATGTACTGTTCCAAGTTTTGCAGTGTGTCGATGATCATAAGTGTGTATTATTAAAGTTAGGTGTTTTATTGTCAATCGTTGTATCTTTGTCCGTTTTCGTAGTGTCCTTTGGCCACTATTTGCCCGTTTTTGTTTTTCTCCACAAAATTCCCGTCCCTTTCCCCATTTTTGTAGGTTCCATGGAAGACAGTTCCCTGGCTGTTCTCCTCTGCGCACTCGCCATGCTTGATTCCTCTATGGAAATATCCTTTGAATCTTGTTCCGTCGCTATAGTGAATGGTCATAAGTCCCTCGAATTTACCATCCCTGAACTCGCCTTCAAATCTGTCTCCGTTTTTTTTGGTCAATTTGCCATTCCCATGTTGTTTGTCCTTGTACCACGAGCCGGTGTAGATGTCTCCGTTTTTCCAGTAATATGTTCCCGCTCCGGACCTTTCTCCGGCTACGAACCTGCCGTTATACACATCTCCGTCGTGGTATTTCAGCACACCGAGGCCGTTTCTCGCCCCTTGTAAATATTCCCCTTCATACACGTCTCCGTTGGCATAGTAGTATGTTCCCCTACCCTGTGGCAGGTCCTTGGCCCACATGCCCACGTACTTGTCTCCACCTTCATAATAGTTGGTTCCTTTTCCCGAGCGTTCATTGTCCACCCAGTTGCCAGTATAGTAGATGCCGTTTCCCCAGTTGAAGACGCCATGTCCGTTTTTCTTGTCGTTCTTCCACTGTCCCTCGTAATATTGTCCGGACGAGAAGGTGTATTTTCCCCTTCCACTCCTTTTGTCCTGGTGCCATTCTCCCTCATAGACATCTCCGTTGTAGTAGTACATCACCCCGTTTCCCTCTTGGTAATCCCTGTACCAATATCCTACATACTTGTTGTTGTTCATGAAATAGAAAGTCCCCTTCCCATGTTGCTGGTCGAGGTACCATTCACCTTCGTATTTCTCCCCATCAGAGAAGGTATAGACACCTTTTCCTTGTCTTTTTCCTTTGACGTATTCTCCTTTGTACACGTCCCCGTTGCTGAATTTGGCAACCCCCTTTCCGTGGGGTTTGTTTCCAAGCATTTCGCCATGGTAGGCGGCTCCGTCCTTGGTGATGCAGTCGCCTATGGTGACTTTCTGCGCATTCGCCGCCGCGTAAGCGAGAAAGAATATGATTAGTGTCAATTTTCCAATTTTCATTTTCTTCTTCGGATTTTCACCCCAAAAGTAGTAAAAAAACTGGAGATGAAGAAAAAAAAGTCGATTTTTTATAACTTATTTGCTAAAAGGAGCAAAATTTGCCGTTTGCGGTTCACGTCAGCATTCATCCTTTCATCACTTCCATGGCCATTGCCCCAGCCTTTTTCCCGATGTCAGCCGTCCCTGCAGCAACGATGGCGGGAGCAGTTTTGAAAGCCTCTTTCATGGCTTCGAGCCTTACGGCCCGCTTGGCCTTGATTCCCTTGATTTGCGAGGCCCCCTTCTTGATGTATTCCCTTGTGATGTACCCTATGCGAAGGGTGAGGAGCAGGTTGATGGCTCCGTCGGTGGCCGACCCCACCACGATACCGGGTATTTTGAAGTTTTTCAATGCGTTGGTCCATGTCAGTCCGCCATCGGAGGCCCCATCGATGATGTCGGCCGAGTCGGCTGCATCGAGATTCCCTACACTGAAAGGAGCGACATCGCCCACGTTGGTCAGTGATTCGGATATGGCGAAAGTGAGCACGGATGTAGCCAGAATATTGACATAGAGTTTGAAAAGTTGGCTGTGCGTGGGCCTGAAGCCCGAGGCAGCGATGATGCTCTCTATCATTTTGTAATTCATGAACAGCATGCCGATGGTGTCGAGTTTGCTGCTTTGCGAAACGGCAGTGACCATGAAGACGGTCTTTCCCCAATCCTTGATGAGTTGGTTGATACCTACGACACCCAGTTTGGCATTGCCTTCCAGACGGTTGTCCATCTCCCGTTGCACCACCTCCCTCATCTGTTTCACATCCCCCCGCGCATGGAGCAGGTCGAGTTTCAGTTGGTGTTGGTGCTCTTTTCTCTTCCCTTCCTTGCCGGGAATGTATCCACAGTTTTTTGCCAGAAGATTTCCCATTTCAGCCAATTGTCTCTCGTCATAGCTTTCCCCTGGTTGGAGCGCGGGCAGTTCCGGCGCCCGGTGTATTCTGATAAGTGGCATGATGAAAGCAATGAAGAAAGCGACGAGCATGATGGCATAAAACACATACTCCAAAACCGGAAGATGTGTGACCTCCCCAATTTTCTCTCCCACTATGATGATGTTGCCCATCACAATGACGACGATGACTCCCAAAAAGATGGCAGCAATGATGGCAAGATTTCTTTTCATGGCCTCAAATTGATATTGGATGTTTGGTTGTACAAAAGTGAAAGGTCGTTGGTAGTTCGGTCGAACGCATCGATGTCGGGTATGATGTTGTCTGACACCTTCGACTTGCACTCCATGTAATATATGTCACAATCCTTGGCATACGACTGCCGGACTTGCTCAATCCTCGCCTCCATTTCCTTGACGACAGGTGGCATGGCAGTTGTCTCCAGGAAGCCCCGGTATCCATCATTCCCTTCCTCTTTGCTACCCACGAGGAAGTTTCCCACTGCCCGGAGATACCCTACGAGGTCCTCGC
The DNA here is from genome assembly GCA_902792855.1 of uncultured Prevotellaceae bacterium. Classification (GTDB taxonomy): domain Bacteria; phylum Bacteroidota; class Bacteroidia; order Bacteroidales; family Bacteroidaceae; genus Prevotella. The sequence continues at coordinate 8,176 of CADBBP010000059.1, read as the reverse complement.
TACCATGCCCGCCGTAGTTGATGCCGGGAATGAACAATTTTCTTGGCAAAGTGAGACACTTTCCAATGGCTTCGCCCAGACTCACTTCGGGCAATTCCCCGATGGTGTAATGCACGGGCGTATGTGGCGCTGGCGTCTGGCCGCATTTGATGGCCGCGCCACTTATCTCGTCGAGCCGTTGTCTGTAGAGCAATTCCATTTCCTTTTCGATGAGCTGCACGCCCATCAGCCTGTCGAGGTTTGTCGCAAGCCGTTGCTCGCAGTTGTCCACGGCATCGTCGAGCAATTCCCTCACCTCGCTTCTCATCAGGTGCAAATTGTCTTGCACGGTGTCTATCCTTCTTGTGATTTCGTTGGAGACGATGGTCTTCATGCCCTCCAAGTCGCAATTCACCTCCAGTCTCGCTTCTTTCAACAGATGGTCAGGAGCAATTTCCTCGAACACCGCCATGGCTCTGCGATACTCCTCCTTCAAGGCTTTCCTCCTCTCCAATTCTTTGTTTGTCATCTCCATTAAATGCTGCAACTGCGTTTGCGTCCTTCCCATGCATACCTTGAGGCGCATGGCATCCCTGTGGTTGATGACGCGATTGCGCAACACCTTTTCCATCTCCTCGAAACGTCCCTTTTCTTGTTGAAGCATCTCATTTCCTTCAAAGCCCTTCCCAAGAGCGTCCTCCACCTTCCCGAGGTTGATGCAGTAGCAAAGACTCTCATGTATGTTGAAGCCCTGCCTCCGAATTTCATCGATTGCAAATTGCATCTGGTTTTTCACATTTTCCTCACGTGTGGCGAGCGGTCTCCACCATGCCGACTCAAAGACGTTGTGAATGAGGCATACAGGCACGTCCTTGTTGTTGCGGCTCAGCATGGAGAGGAATTGTCCGGAGACTTTGGAAATGGCCGAGTTGGAGCTTTGTACAAAGATGACGAGGTCTGCCCGCTGAGCGATGGTGTCATAGACGGGATTGTCGATGTTGGCCTTTCCCCCATCGAAGCCCGGCATGTCGATGATAAAGACATCCTGCTGCATGAGCAAGCCTCCCGGTGTGGCGATTGATGTGAGTAGTGTCTGCTCGTCATTGCTGGCCCTGAGGTCCATCTCCACCTTTGTCTTCACCATTTCCGGCGTAAGCGGGAAGGTCTCGCTCTTTATGCTGCTCAATGTGTCGCCCTGCCCCATTCCTCTGATGTTGTCGATGATGGCATCTATCAGTTCCACTTTGTCTTCCATTCCCTTGGACGAATAGACCACGATGCGTTCCTGTTCCCCTGGTCTTTTCTGCGATATGATGGAAGGCCTCACCGTGCATTCCAAGAAATGTGTGGGGCTGACATACGACCTTGCAATGAGATTGACCAATGTTGACTTTCCCGACTTCACCGGTCCAACGACAATAATGATGTAGGAGCCACTTTTGTATTCCATGGCACGGTTTTTCGTCTTAAACAATTGTCGTGCAATGTCGGGGCAGGCCTCCAACTTGCCGGCAAAAGCGGTGACAACATTGCTTATCTCGTTATAAACCGCCTCGCAGTGCTCATACATCAGTCTCTCGTCCATATCCTCAGCCACATATTTTGGTGAATTTGATGCAAAAGTACAAAACAAAGTCGAATAAACCATATAATTACCATATAATTATACATTAATTATCGCCCATAGGTGTACAAAAAGTAGGGGAAACTTATACTTTACGTCAAATTCAATTAAAATTTATGTCCAATAGGTGGAAATTTGTGTTGAAAAAATATCGAAGAATAGAAACCAAATCTTCACATTCCAAAAAGAAAAGTCGAAAAAGATTTTCTGCTTTCAAAAATAATTGCTATTTTTGTCGCTGATAATCTTAAATCCAATATTTGTAAGGACAAAATGACCAAACTTTTTCTATTCACATTCATGCTATTGGCATCTGTTTCCGCCAAAACACAAGTCGTATATGATGTGACCGACTATGGTGCTGTGGGCGACGGCAAAACCGACGATGCTGCCGCCATCCAAAGTGCCATCGACCGGTGCTCAGCCAGCGGCGGTGGAATGGTGCTGCTGCCAGGCGGACACACATTCCTCGCCTCACCCATACGTCTGAAGTCGTTTGTAGAACTTCATTTGGAAGCCACCGCCACACTGAAAGCCACCCCCGACGAGAGCCGGTATCATCTCAGTGCCTTTGGTGCCAATGAGGGTGAAGGGATGATGTGGCTGTATGCCGAGCACGCTGAACAGGTGGCCATCACAGGCCGTGGCATCATCCATGGCAACGGCATCGCTTTCATGGGTGGCGAGTTGGAAGACTCCTACGAACTGAAGCCCGTCACCACCTTCGACCCCCGCCCCCATGTGCTCACCATTGTCGATGTTCGCGGCCTCGTCATTCGCGATGTCACCATCTGCGAGGGAGCTTATTGGACAGTGCACCTCGTGGGATGCAACGACGCTGTAATCGACGGCATCAACCTTCTCAACAACCTAAAAATTCGCAACGGCGACGGCATCGACCTCGACCATTCAAGCAATGTCAGGATTTCCAACTGCCACATCACCAGCGGCGATGACTGCATCTGCCTGAAGAACCGCCGTGAATTCGAGCAATACGGCCCCTGCCACGACATCGTGGTGACCAACTGCGTGATGACGAGCCGCTCCTGTGCCATCAAGATAGGGAGCGAGAACATGGACTCCATCTACAATGTCACCTTCGACAACTGCATCATTACCGCTTCCAACCGCGGCCTTGGCATCCAAAACCGTGACGAAGGCACCGTCACCGACGTGGTGTTCTCCAACATCATCATGCAATGCCAACTGTGGTCCGACGTATGGTGGGGCAAGGCGGAGCCCATCTATGTCACCTCCTACCCTCGCGCCAACGGCAATCACAAGGATGCCAACTGGCGCTTCCCCAAAGGCGAGACCGTCGGCCGATGTGGTGAAGTCAGCCGCATCTATTTCAACAACATCACCGCCACGAGCGAGAACGGCTGCTTTATCGGTGGCGACGTTCCCGGCAAGGTGAAAGACATTCACCTCTCCAATATCCACCTCCACCTCAAGCGCATCACGGCTTATCCCACAGGTGTTTACGACAAACGTCCATGTCGGGGCGAGGGTTTCGTGCGCGACCATGTGTATGGCCTTTACGTGGAAGAGGCCGAAAATGTTACCACCACCAACTATCATGTTTACGCCACGTCAGGCATCGACTATGCCTCCCCTAAGAATTGACATTCAATTAATAACTTATCACTAACCTAAAAAACACATTATGCTGAGAAAACGAAACCAATTGAAGAGAGCATGGCGCCAATCCATACTTACGGCTGTCTTGCTCCTACTTGGTGGCGCAGCGATGGCACAAAACGATGTCACGGGAGTGATTACCGATGTAAACGGTGAGCCACTCGTCGGAGTGACCGTCGTGGAAGCCGGCACTCAAAACGCCACAGTGACCGACATCGACGGTCGTTACAAGTTGAACGTGAAAAATGGAGCAAAGCTCAACGTCTCCTACGTGGGCTATGTGAACCAAACCATCACCGCAGGCCAGAGTGTGCAGTTGAAGGAAGACGACACCCTTCTCAACGAGGTCGTCGTAGTGGGTTACGGAACGATGCGCCGCAAGGACGTCACCAGTTCCATCACCACCGTACAAGCCAAAGACCTCAACAAGGGTGTCTTCACCGACCCGGCATCCATGCTCCAAGGCAAGGTGGCCGGCCTTACCGTCACCACCTCCGGCGACCCCTCCGGCTCTCCCAGCATCACCCTTCGCGGTGCATCATCCATTCGCGAAGGTGCAGCCATGCAACCCTACTATGTCATCGACGGCATCCCCGGCGTGGACATCTCCATGGTGGCCCCCGACGACATTGAGAGCATCGACGTCCTTCGCGACGCCTCCGCAACAGCTATCTATGGTTCGAAGGCCGCCAACGGTGTCATCATCATCACCACGAAAAGCGGCAAGGAAGGTCACACCAATGTGAGCTACAACGGCTTTGTAGCCTTCGACAACGTTCTCAAAACCCTCGACATGGCCTCCGCCAGCCAATTGCGCTCCTCTGGCCTGATAGGCAACGAGCAAGATGGTGGTGGCGACACCGACTGGCAAGACGAAGTGTTGCGCACCGGCTTCAGCCACAACCACAACGTGAGCATCTCCGGCGGCAACCAGAAAACCAAGTATATGGGTTCCATCAATTACATGAACCGCCAAGGTGTGGTGGAAGGAACAGGCATGAACCGCGTGAACGCCCGCACGCTCCTCACCACCAAGATTCTCAAGGACCGCCTCGAACTTTCTGTGGGATTGAATGCCATGCAGGGAAAACACAAGGGTGTGCCAATGAGCACCTCTACGGGCAGTAATGCCGGCAAGAGCGTGCTCGATGCCATGAACTACTACTCGCCCACCAACCCCGTGCGCAACAACGACGGTACGTGGTATGAGTCATACATCGGCTCCGCCAACTACAACCCCCTATCGATGATTCACGAGGACAACAACCAAAACGAATGGCGGCGCATACAATACATCACCAAAGCATCGCTCAACATCATCGACGGCCTGGTGTGGCACGCCAACTACTCATACGACAGCGGGCAGAACACCTACAGTTGGTATCAAACCCACCAGACACAAATGGACAAAGGGTATGACGGGCGCGCTCACCGCGACACTTACATGCGTCACAACCAAACTTTCGAGACCTACGGCAACTACGACCTCACCATCTCCAAGGTACACAAATTAGGCTTCATGCTGGGTTACACCTGGGAGGAACGACAGGACAACGACGGCTTCGGTGTCACCGTGAACAATTTCTATAACGACGAAACCTCTTTCTGGAACCTCCGCTATGCCAACAATATCAACGGCATCACCGACGTGACCGGTTCGTCGAAAACCACCATCCGCAACATCTCCTTCTACGGTCGTGCCAACTACAGTTTCAACTCCCGCTACATGCTGCAGGCCACCCTGCGCCGCGACGGCTCTTCCGTCTTCGGCAAGGACCACCGCTGGGGCACCTTCCCCTCCATCTCCGCAGCCTGGAACATCACCGAGGAGGACTTCATGGCCAACCAGGACATCTTCCATCAACTGAAACTGCGCGTTGGGTATGGTGTCAGCGGCAATGCCATGGGCTTTGGTGCCTACGATGCCATCGCCACCTACGGCCTCAACACCAACTCCTTCGAGTACATCCTCCCCGACGGAACAAAATACACCATGTATGGCATAGAGGCCCAAAACAACGCCAACCCAGACTTGAAATGGGAGCGCACCGCCATGCTCAACATCGGTGTGGACTTCGCCTTCCTCGACGGACGCATCAACGGAAGCATCGAATATTACAACAAGAAGACAAGCGACCTCATCTGGAGCTACGGTGTTTCCACCAACATCTATCCCCTCAGTTGGATTCGCGCCAACGTGGGCGACATCACCAACCAAGGAATTGAGTTATCCATCAACGCCACACCAGTGAAAACCAACGACTTCCAGTGGCAGACCACGATCAACCTCTCGCACAACAAGAACACGGTGGACAAGCTGTCGAACTCCACCTACAGCGTGGACTACGTGGACGAGGGCAATCCCAACATCGGAGGCATCTCCTCCAACGCCGACACGCAACGCATCATGGAGGGCGAGCCACTCGGTACCTTCTGGACTTACAAGCATGCCGGCTACGACACCAACGGCAACTCCGTCTTCCACGTCTTCGACCTCAACAGCCACAAAGACTCCGACGGCAACATCATGGCCGACACCTACCAAGATGCCAACGGCAACTGGGTGACCTCCAATCCCCTTTATGGCGACAAGACCAATTGCGGCAATGCACAGCCCAAAATCGTCTATGGATGGAACAACACACTGAGTTACAAGAACTGGAGCCTCACCGCCTTCTTCCAAGGCGTACTTGGCAACAAGGTTCTCAACGCCACCAAAGCACATTACAGCTTCCAAGGCCACCTGGCAGGAGGCAAGAACGTGCTCTCCGAGGTCATCAACGACCCCAAGTGGAAGGCTGATGCCAATGCTCACATCCCCTCAGACAAGTACATTGAGAACGGTTCATACCTTCGCCTCTCGACGCTCACCTTGGGCTACACATTCAACAAGCTGGGAGAATGGGCACAGAACCTGCAACTCTATGCCACATGCAACAACCTCTTCACCATCACTGGCTATGACGGCATCGACCCCGAGGTGAACCTCGGCGGCCTGACCCCCGGCATCGACTATCGTGAGACCTTCTACCCCCACACTCGCTCGTTCATCATTGGTGCGAAGATCAACTTCTAAAAAAGGACAAGACATGAAAACAAATATCAAGCTATTTCTTACAGCTGGCGTGGTGGCACTGACTGCCAGCTGCACCGACTTGGATGTCACCCCGGCAGCACAATACACCTCATACCCCAACAGCGAAGCCGCCGTGGAGGCACAGATGGCCGACGTCTATTTCCACCTGCGCGGCACACTCGGAAGACGCTACATGGAGGCCCAAGCCCTCTCTTCTGACGAATGGGTGGGCATCAGTTTCGACGGAGACTACGCCGACGGAGGCATCTATGCCCAATGCTCACTCCACAACTTCGATGCCAGCAGCGCCTCCACCGGATGGTACGAAGACGTCACCGCCGGCATCACCAAGGCCAACCGCGTCATTGTCAACATGGGCGGCGAGGAGAACGACGCCACCGCACAAGCACGCTACATGCGTGCCTTCTATACCTGGATCATCATGGACAGCTATGGCGACTCGCCCATCCTCGACCATTTGGCAGCCGACGACGAGCAGATCGAGCGTTCGCCTCGTCCCCAGGTGGCACAGTGGATAGAGAGCGAATTGAAAACCATCATCGACTTGCTGCCCACCAACGTGGATGCCAGCACCTACGGCAAACCGACACGTTATGCCGCAGAAGCCCTGCTCGCCAAACTCTACATCAACTGGCCTGTCTATACCGCCAGCAGCGTGACAGCATACGACGCTTCCAATTACAACAACGAGCACCTCAACGACGTGGTGACCCTATGCGACGACATCATCAAAAGCGGCAAGTTCAGCCTCTCTGAAGGCGCCAATGGCTACCGTTCCAAGTTCTGGCCCAACAACGGCCAGCAAATCAAGGACTTCATCTACGCCATGCCCTATGATGCCATCAACGCACAAGGCTTCCAGTACTGCCGACCCCGCATTTGGCGCCAGGGTCGCAACGACGGCAATGGCGGACCGGGGTATTTCGGCTCCGACATCGGCAACTCCACGGGTGGCAACTTCTCCATCTCCCCCGAGATGGCCGACCGTTTGATGGCCCTTTCCACCGACGACCGCCAAGAAAACATCCTTGCCGGGCAAATCTACATGTTCGACCCCACCACCTATGCCAAGACTTCCACTCCTTACAAATACAAGGACCAGGAGATTGCTTTGGACAAAACCATCCGGTTGAAATACACCGATGCAGAAAACAACGCCCACTTCATAGAGTATGAGGACGGCATAAAGAACCCATCCCTCTATCCCGCCGACTGCTCCATCCTCAATACAGGAAAGGACGTCAAAGGATGGAGCCAAGGCTACAAATCTGTGAAATACTTCGTCATCCGCGAAGATTTCATCAACGGGCGCAACCAGTCGAACGACCTGCCCATCTTCCGCTATGCCGACATCCTCCTCACCAAGGCGGAAGCCATCGCCCGTGGAGCCACAGCCACCAACGGCCAAAGCGCACAAAGTCTCTTCAACGAAATCCGCTCTTACGTCAACGCCCCCACCCTTGCAGGCTCACCATCGTTGTTGGACATCTATGACGAGCGTGGACGTGAACTTTTCGACGAAAACTGGCGCCGCAACGACATGATTCGTTTCGGCCATTTCGAGGATGAGTACGGCTTCCACCGCAGGGGCTTCCCCACCGCCCGCTTCGACAAGGAGATGCGTGTCTTCCCCATCCCCCAGGACGTGCTCAACAAGAACACCAACTGGAAACAGAACGCCGGCTACGGCAGCTAATAACAACCTATCAACATGCCAAGGGGAAGCCACGAGCCTCCCTTTGGCTGTTTTCACTACAATCACCGTTTAAAAAGCCGATGAAAAACGCCGCATACTGCATACTATTGCTTGTTTGCCTGACCAGGCCGGCAGCAGC
>CADBBP010000058.1 GCA_902792855.1 uncultured Prevotellaceae bacterium | reverse complement strand
CGCCTGTGGCGCACCGACGACGAGGGGGCCTCCTGGCAGGAGGTGGGCATGAAGACCGGTAGGGCGAACCTGCCAGCCGGTGCCACAGCCGACGTCGCTTTCTCCATCGCCGGTTCCACGGCGGCCCCGGGGAAGGAGGGCGTGCTCTACCGCGTCACCATGGTGCGCCCCGTGCCGGTGTCCGACACGCCCGTCTCCTTTGAGGAGGGATGCGACACCGTGGCGCATTTCGTGTTGCACCCTGCCGACCTCGCCATCGACTCCTTCGAGGATGGCGTGTTGCGCCTCTCCGGCCATTGGGACCCCACGCTCTTCGCCTCCAACACCATGGCGGGAAGGGCGACTTACGCCGGGGCCACCGCCTACGACCTGCGGGGTGTCACCTCCATTGGCAGCGTGCCGAGGCTTGAGACCAATCCCAACGCACTCTACTTGGTGCCGTCGGACGCCGATGTGGAGGGTGTCAACGTGGTGTGCGATGGTGTGTGCGCCCGTCTCTCCCTCATGCCGGGCTATGATTTCCGTCCGCCGGTGGAGTTTCGTGTGGCAGGGGGCGACATCTCGCTCCAAGAGAAGGTGGGCAAATGGTGCCTGCTCACGACGCCTTTCAATGTACAGGTGCCTGATGGGGTCATCGCTCGCAGCATCGACAGCCATGCATCGATGGGCATCAGTGGGAGGACCACAGATGTCAAGATGATGGAGGCGGGGAAGACGTACCTCACCATGACTTCTTATCATGCCAACCAGGTGCTCGAGGCCTTTGTTGAGGGGGAGACGACCCCGGTGGCTATGGCTCCGGTTGCCAATGCCGACCCAGCCTTGGTGGGCACCTATGCCAACATCGAGGCTCCGGAAATTTCGATGATTCTCAACAACGAAGACAACCAGAAATTCATCTTTACAGAGGAGGGAGTCACCGTGGAGGCCCTGCGAGGTTATTTCGCGGCAGAGGATGTGCCCATGGCCTTCTCTGCCAGTTCCAACGCCACCCTCGACCCATCCTACCGCACCCTGGCTCTTGCCATCGACCAGGCATACGGCATCCTGAAGAAATACCGTGGCATGGCAGCAGAGACGGCATACGACGAATATCTCGAATGCATCAAGGAGGCGGAGAAGGAGTTCTCGAACCGCGAGGGCACGACGCTCAACACCCCCGCCAAGATCACCGCCTATGCACAGGAATTGCTCGCCAAGGGCGGCGACTACATGCGACAAATAGAAAAGCCGGGAACGATGGAGGTGGACTTCACGCCGTGCATCAAAAACCCGTCGTTTGAACTGAAAAACACCAATGGTTGGACGCTCACCAAACCCGTCAATCCCAACATCACTGCGACAACGGCGGCAAAGGCATACCTCAATTCCTCAGACACTTACTTCACTGCCAACGCCGACGGAAGCTACATCCTCAGTTCGTCATACATGTTCACCAACGAGGAGGGGGTGCGCGACACCCTCGGAGTGGGACTCTCCCAGGAGGTGGAGGGACTGGTGCCGGGCTACTACCGCCTGACGGCACTGCTCGCCTCTGACGAAGGAAACACCGTCACGCTTTTCGCGGGTGACAAGACTGTCGTCGTGACCGCCCATCCTTTCGGACGGCACTACTTCGCAGAGGGAGTGGTGGACAGCGTGGAGGTGAAGGCGGTGGACGGAGGCACCGGGACGCTCCTCATAGGAGTGGCTCCGGGCAAATGGTTCAAGGCCGACAACTTCCGCCTCACATGGACAGGTGCTCTCGGTAGCGGCGACACGCCCGACGCCATCATCGAGACTCCCCTGCCGCCACGACCGGCCATCAGGGGCACATACACCCTCCAAGGCCAGCGGGTGGAGCATCCCTCGCGCCCGGGCATCTACATCATCGATGGCAAAAAGATAGTGATAAGATAAAGACCCTAAAGACCTTAAAGTCCTTCAAACCCAAAAAAATACCAATCATGCAAAACAAGACCATACAAGAGAGACTGGAAGCCCTTCGCGCCTGGATGCGGCGGGAGCAGCTCGACGCATTCATCTTCCCAAGTACCGACCCTCACAACAGCGAATACGTGCCCGACCACTGGAAGGGGCGCGAGTGGATTTCCGGCTTCAACGGTTCGGCTGGCACTGCCGTGGTGACAGCCGAAAAAGCCGCCCTCTGGACTGACTCGCGTTATTTCATCGCAGCGGAGCAGCAACTCGAAGGCACCGGATATGAACTTATGCGGGAGCGCATCGATGGCACGCCCACCATCGCCGAATGGCTTGGAAAGGTTTTCAAGGAGATGAAAAGCAAGGGAGCCTTCTCCGATGACGTGCCGACAGTGGGCATGGACGGATTTGTCAGCAGCCACGAAAAGGTGATGGCAATGCAGTCCGACTTGTTGGTTTGGGGTGTGCAACTGGAAACAGGTCTCGACCCTCTTGCTGAAATATGGACCGACCGCCCGTCCATCCCCAAGAACCGGGTGAACATCCATCCGGTGGAATATGCCGGGGAGTCGGCTGCTGGAAAGATAGGGCGCATCAGGGAAAAACTCATGGCGCAGCACGCACAGGCCATCCTTGTCAACACGCTTGACGACATCGCTTGGACACTCAACCTTCGTGGCAGCGACGTGCATTGCAACCCGGTGTTCGTGGCTTACTTGCTCATCACCCAGGAGGAGGCCGTCCTCTTCATCGACCCGGACAAGGTGGACGGCGAGGTGAGGGCATCCCTGCTTGCCGAAGGAGTGGAAGTGGAGGATTACGACCGCGTGCCGGCGCGCTTGGAGCAATATGCCAACGGGGTGCTGTCGATTGACCCCGCCTTGGTCAATCATACGCTCTTCGAGGCTGTGAAGTGCATCTTCAAACCCCAGAAGTCAGTCATTCCTGCCATGAAGGCGGTGAAAAACGAGGTGGAGATTGCCGGCTATCGTAGTGCGATGCGGAAGGACGGCGTGGCCATGGTGAAATTTTTATGCTGGTTGCAGAAGGCCGTGGAGAGGGGAGGGGAGACCGAACTTTCCATCGACAGGAAACTCACCAGCCTGAGGGCGGAGCAGCCGCTCTTCAAGGGACTTTCTTTCGACACCATCGCCGGCTATGGGGCGCACGGGGCCATCGTGCACTATGAGGCGACGGAGGCCACCGACGTTGTCTTGAGGCCGGAGGGACTGCTGTTGCTTGATTCGGGAGGACAGTATCTCGACGGCACCACCGACATCACGCGAACCATCCCCTTGGGACCCGTCACCGACGAGATGCGGCACATTTACACCCTCGTGCTGAAGGGGCACATACGCCTGCAGATGCTCAAATTCCCCGATGGGGCTTGTGGCTCGCAACTTGATGCTGCCGCCCGCGCACCGCTGTGGCGCGAGGGACTCAACTTCCTGCATGGCACAGGCCATGGGGTGGGGGCTTATCTCAACGTGCATGAGGGGCCTCACCAAATCAGGATGGAGTGGTGGCCGGCGCCGCTCAGGGCTGGCATGACCGTCACCGACGAGCCGGGCATCTATGTGGAGGGGAAGTTTGGCGTAAGGATAGAGAACACGCTGCTCATCACCCCTTACATGGAGACGGCGTTCGGACGTTTCTTGCAGTTTGAACCCCTCACATTGTGTCCCATCGACCTGGCGCCGGTGGACCTTTCCTTGCTCGACAACGAGGAGAGGGGATGGCTCGACGATTACCATCGGAAGGTATATGCCGAACTATCCCCCCTGCTTGATGAAGAGGAGCGGCTGTGGCTTGCCAATGCCACGAAGCCGGTGGGATGAGCGGGACGGCTGTCAGGCCAGTCCTTCGAGCACGCGCTTGATGACGGTCTCAGCCGAAATCTCGCGGTTGGCGGCTTCGGGGATGACGATGGAGTGGTCGCTCTCTATCACGTCGTCGGTGACGATGAGGCCGCGGCGCACGGGGAGACAGTGCATGAAATAGCCGTTGTCGGTCCATGACATGTGTTCCGTGTCGATGGTCCACGACATGTCGCGGCTGATGATTTTACCATAGTCTTCAGGGCGTGTCACACCGGGGCAGCTCCAGTTCTTGGCATAGACGAAATGTGCGCCTTCGAGGGCTTTGCGTTGGTCGTACTCCACGCGGGCGTCGCCCACGAATTTCGGGTCGAGTTCGTAGCCCTCGGGGTGGGTGACGACGAGGTCCACGTCGGCGGCGTTCATCCATTGTGCGAAGGAGTTGGGCACGGCCTGTGGCAGCGAGCGGCAGTGGGGCGCCCAGGTGAGCACCACCTTCGGGCGTGCCACCGGTTTGTATTCTTCGATGGTGATGAGGTCGGCGAAGGCCTGGAGGGGGTGCACCGTGGCCGTCTCCATGGCGATGACAGGCCGTCCGCTGTAGCGCACGAACTGTCCCACGATGGTCTCGGCATAGTCGAATTCACGGTCGGTCAGGCCGGCGAAGGAGCGCACGGCGATGATGTCGCAGTAGCTGCCCATCACCGGGATGGCCTCCAACAGGTGCTCGCTCTTGTCGCCGTCCATGATGACGCCGCGCTCGGTCTCCAGTTTCCACGCCCCGGCGTTCACGTCGAGCACGATGACGTTCATGCCCAGGTTGGTGGCAGCCTTCTGTGTGGAGAGGCGTGTGCGCAGGCTGTTGTTGAAGAATATCATGAGCAGCGTCTTGTTCTTGCCAAGATGCTGGAAGGCGTAGCGGTCACGCTTGATGGCTTGTGCCTCGGCAAGTGCGCTGCGCAGGTCGCCAAGGTCTTCTACGTTGAAAAAGGTTCGCATGTTTTTATTGTTTCTGGTTTTCCATGAGAGCTGGTTTTCTTGTGGGAGTTTTCCCTGAAATACCTCTTCTTTTGGGTATGGGGTTTAACTTCTCACCTGTCCGTGTCCCTCGATGAGCCACTTGTAGGTGGTGATTTCCTCGAGGGCCATGGGGCCTCGTGGGCCGAGTTTTTGTGTGCTGATGCCAATCTCCGCTCCCATGCCAAACTGTGCGCCGTCGGTGAAGCTGGTGGGTGCGTTGACATACACGCAGGCGGCATCGACTTGTGCCTCGAAGGTGGCGGCAGTCTGTGGGTTCTCGGTGATGATGCACTCGCTGTGACCGCTACCATATTGGCTGATGTGCTTGATGGCTTCTTCCACGGAGGAGACGGTGCGCAGGGCCATGGCGTAGTCCATGAACTCCGTGCCGAAACTTTCGGGCGTGGCGTGGCGCAGGAGGTTGTCGGGGTATTTGCCGGTGAGGGCGGCGTAGGCCGGCTCGTCGGCATGGATGACGACGTTGCTCTTGATGAGAGGCTCGCACAGTTCGGCCAGGTCGTCGAGGCGTGCCTGGTGGATGATGAGGCAGTCGAGTGCGTTGCACACGCTGACGCGTCGTGTCTTCGCATTGTTGACGATGAGCTTACCGATGCCCAGGTCACCCTCCACGTCGAAATAGGTGTTCACCACGCCGGCTCCGGTTTCCACGACGGGCACCCGTGCGTTGTCTCTCACGAAGTCGATGAGGCGCTTGCCTCCACGTGGGATGCACAGGTCGATGTATCCCACGGCGTTGAGCATCTCGCCCGTGGCCTCGTGTGTGGCGGGCAGCAACTCCACGACGGAGGGGTTGACGCTATGGGCCTTTAGCACCTCGTGTATGAGTTGCACGATGGCTTTGTTGGAGTCGTCGGCGTCGCGTCCGCCTTTCAGCACGCAAGCGTTGCCGCATTTGAAGCATAGCGAGAAGACGTCGAAGCTGACGTTGGGCCTTGCCTCGTACACCATTCCGATGACGCCGAAGGGCACGCTGACGCGGCGCAGGTGCAGGCCGTTGTCGAGGGTTTTGTCGATGAGGGTTTTCCCCAATGGTGATGGCAGGGCGGCCACATGCCGCATGTCGTCGGCGATGCCTTTCAGGCGCTTCCCGTCGAGCATCAGGCGGTCGTAGAGGGGGTTGCTGCGCTCCATGCGTGCCAGGTCGCGGGCGTTGGCCTCCAGGAGTTGGGCTTGTTGGGCGATGATGGTGTCGGCTACGTCGAGCAGCACCTCGTTCTTCTTTTGGTCGCTGATGAGGGCCAGTTCGCGGCTGGCAGCCTTGGCGCGCTCGAATGTGTCTATGAGTTGCAGTTTCATGTCTTTTTTGTTGTGGGTTGATAGGGGTGTGTTCACTCCATGTAGAGGTAGTCGTAGTGGATGATGGGCTTTTGGTCGTGCTGGCCCATGAGTTGGCGTGCGGTGTCGCTGTCGTAGGCGGTGCGTCCGATGGCAAGGCGTGTGCCCTGCTGGTCGGTGATGCTCACCAGGTCGCCCTCCTCGAAGTCGCCCTCCACCGCGGTCACGCCGACGGGGAGGAGGCTCACGGCACGGTGCCCGCTGAGTGCCTCTGCGGCTCGGTCGTTGATGGTGAGGCGGCCTTTGGCGAAGCTGTCGCTGTGTGCAATCCATTTCTTGATGCCTGTGACCCCTCCCGGTGTGGGTGTGAACTCCGTGTGCGGGGTGTCTGCTGGCTGCTCCACCAGGTCGATGAGGATGTTGTCGCGCTTGCCGTTGGCGATGACCACGCGTATTCCCTCCTCCGCTACTTTGCGGGCGATGTTGTATTTCGTGGCCATGCCGCCCCTTCCGAAGCCGCTGCGCCCGGTTTGTATGTATTCTCCCAGGTCGGTGCCGGGCTCCACTTGGGTGATGACGCGTGAGGCGGGGTCGTCGGGAGGCCCGTTGTAGATGCCGTCGATGTTGCTGAGGATGATGAGCGCCTCTGCGCCCATCATCGATGCGATGAGTCCCGACAACTCGTCATTGTCGGTGAACATCAGTTCGGTGACGCTCACCGTGTCGTTCTCGTTGACGATGGGTATGACTCCGTTTTCGAGCATCACCTCCATGCAGGCGCGCTGGTTGAGGTAGGCGCGTCGGGAGTTGAAATTCTCCTTCATCGTCAGCACCTGGCCCACCGGCAGCCGGTATTCGCGGAAGAGGTCGTAGTAGTGGTTGATGAGCTTCGCCTGTCCCAAGGCGGAGAAGAGCTGTCGCTGTGCCACGCTGTCAAGGCGTCGCGACACCTTCACCTCGCCCCTGCCGCTGGCCACGGCTCCGCTGGAGACGAGCACCACCTCGTAGCCCATGGCGTGCAGCCACGCCACTTGGTCCACGATGGCCGACATGCGTGTGATGTCGAGTTTGCCGTCGTTGCGCGTGAGCACGTTGCTGCCCACTTTCACCACGATGCGGTGCTTGCTCATTTGTCTCTCTCCCTGATTTCCACCCTTCTGATTTTCCCGCTGATGGTCTTGGGCAGTTCATCTACAAACTCAATGATTCGCGGGTATTTGTAGGGTGCTGTGACACGCTTGACGTGGCTTTGCAGTTCCTTGATGAGTTCGGGGCCGGCTTTCTGCTTCCATTCCTTTCCCAAGACGACGGTGGCCTTCACCACCATGCCTCGTATGTCGTCGGGAACGCCGGTGATGGCGCACTCCACCACGGCGGGGTGTGTCATGAGCGCACTCTCCACCTCGAAGGGGCCGATGCGGTAGCCGCTGCTCTTGATGACGTCGTCGATGCGCCCTTCAAACCAGTAGTAGCCGTCCTCGTCGCGCCATGCCACGTCGCCGGTGTGGTAGAGGCCGTCGTGCCATGCCTCGCGGGTGAGTTGCTCGTCGCGGTAGTATTCCTTGAAGAGGCCGATGGGCTTTCGGTCGCCCACATGGATGACAATCTCTCCCTTCTCGCCGTCCTCGCAGCGTGTGCCGTCGGGCTTCACCAGGTCGATGTCGTATTGTGGGTTGGGCATTCCCATGCTGCCGGGCTTGGGGGTCATCCACGGCATGGTGCCAAGGGTCATGGTGGTCTCCGTCTGTCCGAAGCCCTCCATGAGGCGTATGCCGGTGAGTTCCTTGAACTTGTCATAAACGGCGGGGTTGAGTGCCTCGCCTGCGGTGCAGCAGTATCTCAGTGCGCTGAGGTCGTAGTTGGAGAAGTCCTCGCGTATGAGGAAGCGATAGACGGTGGGTGGTGCGCAGAAGGAGGTGACGTGGTATTTCGCCATCTGTTGGAGCATGTTGGCGGCGTCGAATTTCTCGTGGTCGAAGACGAAGACGGTGGCTCCGGCGAACCATTGTCCGTAGAACTTGCCCCACACGGCCTTGCCCCATCCCGTGTCGGCCACGGTGAGGTGGATGCTGTCGGGTGCGAGGTTGTGCCAGAAGACGCCGGTGGTGAGGTGCCCCAGGGCGTAGAGGAAGTCGTGGGCCACCATCTTTGGCTCGCCGCTGGTGCCGCTGGTGAAATACATGAGCATGGTGTCGCTGTTGGTGTTCACATGCTTGGGGCGTGTGAACGAGGGGGCGTTCCCTATTTCGGCATGCCAGTCGTGGAAGCCCTCCGGCACGATGGGGCCGATGCTCACCAGCACATCCACGGTGGGACTGTCGGGGAGCGCTGCCGCCACTTGCTGCAGCACATATTCCTCGCCGACGCAGATGATGCCTTTCACCGAGGCGCGTGTGTTGCGGTAAACGATGTCTTTCTTGGTGAGCATGTGGGTGGCGGGGATGGCCACGGCGCCGAGTTTGCACAGGGCGAGCATGGTGATCCACCACTCCAGCCTGCGCTTTTGGATGAGCATCACCATGTCGCCGCGGCTGATGCCGAGCGACTGCAGGTAGGCGGCCGCCTGGTCGCTGCGCTCCTTGAGGTCTTTGAATGAGAGGATGATTTCCTCCCCTTCGTCGTTGGTCCACAGCAGTGCTGTCTTGTCGGGCGACGTGGCGGCCCATTCGTCCATCACGTCGTAGGCGAAATTGAAGTTTTCCTTGATGATGAAATGCAAGTGCTCCTTGAAGTCTTCCACTGAAGTGAAGGAGGTCTGCGTCAAAAATCTTTCTACCATTGTTTTGTTGTTTTAGGTATGACTGGTCGTCTCAGAAAATGATGGCCAGGAACCTGACGGGGTGGTTGTCGAGTGCGCGCATGCCGTGGGGCTGCGTGGCGTCGAAATATACGGAGTCTCCTTCGTTGAGTATGAGGGCTTTGGGGCCGATGGTGAGTTCCATGGTGCCTTCGAGCACCATGTTGAATTCCTGCCCGCTGTGTGAGTTCATCTCTTTGGGTGTGTCGGCGGGCTTGGGCTCCACGGTGACGATGAAGGGGTCTGCCTTCCTTCCCCTGAAGCCGCTGGCAAGGCTCTCATACTTGTAGGCACTCCGCCGCTCCACGTTCATTCCCTGACCTTTTCGTGTGAGGAAGTAGCTGCTCATCTTTGGCTCTTCTCCAAACATGAGCACGTCGAGCGAGACGCCATATTTCTTGGCTATTTTCTGGAGGTTGGCCACGGAGAGCTCGCTTTCGCCGCTTTCCATCTGCTCGTAGTGCTCCACGCTGATGCCGCAGAGTTCGGCCACCTCTTCGGTGCTGATGTCGAGTACGTCGCGCAGGCCGCGCAGGCGCTCTCCTATTTGCTTGAGTTGTTCGTCCATGATGTTGTTGGTGGTGTGATGATGTTGCGGTTATTTTCCCATGCCGGCCTTGATGCCCCTGACGACGGCTGAGGTGAAGCCGGCGTGCTCCATCTCGTTGAGTCCCTTGATGGTGACGCCGCCCGGGGTGGTCACCTTGTCGATGGCAGCCTCGGGATGCTCTCCGGTGGCTTGCAGCAGCGACACGGCGCCTTTCACCGTCTGCAGCACGATGTCCTCGGCATCATGGGCCTTGAAGCCAATCTCCACGCCACCTTCCACGGCAGCCCTGACGTATCGCATGGCGTAGGCGATGCCGCATGAGGCGAGGGTGGTGCCGGCGGCGAGCAGGCGTTCCTCGGTGACGATGCACCGGCCGAGTTGGCCGAAGAGTTCTTCCACCATGTGTGTGTCGTCGGTGGTGCATCCGGCAGGCACGAGGAATGTCATCGACTCTCTCACGGCGATGGCGGTGTTGGGGATGGCGAGCAGCAGTCGCGGCCTGTCGCCCTTGCCCTTGTCGAGCCATCGGGCGATGTCCTTCGATGCCACGCCGGCGGCGATGACGACGATGACTTGCTCCTTGATGTCGAGGTTTTCGAGGATGCCTTGCAGCACGCTTTCCACGAGCCATGGCTTCACCACCACCATGACGAGGTTGGCTCCTTGCACGGCGGCGGCGTTGTCGGTGGTGAGGCTGACTCCTGTTTCAGCGAAGCGGCTGAGGGCTGCCTCGCTTGGGTCGGCGATGGTGATTTCGGATGGTGAGGTGGTGGGGCATTTGAGGAGGCCTTCCACGATGGCTCCTCCCATGGCTCCCACTCCGATGATGGTTGTTTTCATGACAGTGCGTTGTTGAGTTTTTCGATGAAGAGGTCTGCGTCGGCTGTTGTGGCGCAGAGGGGTGGCAGCAGTCGCAGCGTGGTGGCTCCGGAGCATCCGGTGAAGCAGTGCTGCTCATAGACGAGGCGGCTGCGCACTTCCTTTTGCGGGATGTCGAGTTCGATGCCGATCATGAGTCCCCTTCCCCGCACGTCGGTGATGTGGGGTTGCTTCTGCTGCATCTCGCGGAGGCGCCCCATGAGGTATTCGCCGGTCTGGTGCGCGTTGTCCACGAGGTGCTCCTTTTCCATGATGTCGAGCACGGCGATGGCGGCGGCGCATGCCAGGTGGTTGCCTCCGAAGGTGGTGCCGAGTTGTCCGTAGATGGGCTTGAACTCGGGGGCGATGAGCACGGCGGACATGGGGAAGCCGTTGGCGATGCCCTTTGCCACGGTGATGAGTTGCGGGCGTATGCCGAGCCATTGGTGGGCGAAGAATTTGCCGCTCCGTCCATAGCCGCATTGTATCTCGTCGCAGATGAGCACGGCGCCGTGTCGGCGGCAGGCTTCGCTGAGGCGTTGTGCGAATGCTGCCTCCACCATCCTGATGCCGCCCACGCCCTGGATGCATTCCAGGATGCATGCGCAGACGTCGCCCTTGGCCAGTTCGTCCTCCCACGGCTGGATGTCGTCGAGGGGGAGGTAGGTGACGTGCCCGTTGGCGTTGATGGGTGCGATGATGGCGGGGTTGTCGGTGACTTCCACGGCGAGCGATGTGCGTCCGTGGAAGGCTTTTCGTGCCGAGAGCACCCTGGTCCTCCCGGTGTGGAAGGATGCGAGTTTGAGTGCGTTCTCGTTGGCTTCCGCGCCGCTGTTGACGAGGAAGAGTTGGTAGTCGTCATAGCCGCTGGCCTTTCCCAGGCGTGCTGCCAGTTCGGGCTGCAGGCGGTTGATGACGGAGTTGGAGTAGAAGCCCAGGTTTTCCAACTGCCTTGTGACGGCTTCCACGTATGCCGGGTGGCTGTGCCCCACGCTGATGACGGCGTGCCCACCGTAGAAGTCGAGGTATGGTGTGCCGTTCTCGTCCCACACCTGGCAGCCTTTGCCGCGCACGATGTTCACATTGAGCAGGGGATATACGTCGTATGGTTTCATGTTCCTTTTGCTTTTGATGGTTGTATGGCCGGTCTCAGAATGCCGATGGCTTGAGGCGCAGTCCTGCGGTCTCGTCGATGCCGAACATGATGTTCATGTTTTGCACGGCTTGCCCCACGGCACCCTTGAGCAGGTTGTCGATGCAAGAGGTGACGAGGAGCTTGTTGCCATATTTCTCGCAGTGCACCAAGGCTTTGTTGGTGTTCACCACTTGCTTCAGGTCGATGGGGCGCTCCACGTAGTGGGTGAAGGGTGCGTCGGCATAGTAGGCCTTGTAGGCAGCCACGATGTCGTTGATGTCGGCGTCGGTCTTCACCACCTCGGTGGCGAAGATGCCACGGGTGAAGTCGCCGCGGTAGGGGATGAAGTCGATGCTGGCCTCCAAGCTCCCTTGCTCTTGCAGCAGGCTTTGCCTGATTTCCGGCACGTGTTGGTGCTGGAAGGGCTTGTAGATGCTCATGTTGCTGCTTCGCCAGGAGAAGTGGGTGGTGGCAGTGGGCTTCTGCCCGGCTCCCGTGCTGCCGGTGATGGCGTTGACGGCGATGTCGTCTTGGAGGATGCCCATCCGCGCCGCTGGGAGCAGTCCCAACTGTATGCATGTGGCGAAGCATCCGGGGTTGGCGATGTGCCGTGCCTTGGCGATGCGCTCCTTGTTGAGTTCGGGCAGTCCATACACGAAGTCGTGGCTGGGCGATGCCAGGCGGAAGTCCTGTGCCAGGTCGATGATGCGCACTTGCTCGGGGATGGCGTGCTCCTTGAGGAAGGCTTCGCTCTTGCCGTGCCCGAAACAGAGGAACACCACGTCCACCTGGTCGAAGGGCATGGTGTCGGTGAAGCGCAGGTCGGTGTCTCCTACGAGACCTTCGTGCACGTCGGAGACGGGGTTGCCGGCGTTGCTCTCGCTGTTGGCGAAGACAATCTCCACCTCGGGGTGGTTGAGCAGCAGGCGGATGAGTTCGCCACCGGTGAAACCGGCGGCTCCGAGTATGCCTGCTCTTGTCATGGCATGTGATTTTTGGGGGCCAGGAGCCAAAGGAGGATGTAAACGAGCAGTCCGCTTCCGTATCCTAAGAAGAGGATGATGAATGCTATTCTCACCAAGAGGGGGTCAACGTCGAAATATTCGGCTAATCCTCCGCATACGCCACCCAGCTTCTTGTCGGTTTGCGACAGGTGGTATCTCTTCTGTTCCATAATGTTATCGTTTTTCGTCGGGGTGAATGCCGTAATATACTCTCAGCGGCGTGCTGAGCACCTTGATGAAGCCCTTGGCGTCGTCGGCGGTCCAGCCGCGCTGCATCTCGCCGTATTCGCCGAGTTTCGACTTGAGCAGGTCGTCGTCGGACTCCACGCCTACGGTCTCGAAGCCCAAGGGACGGAGCTTGAGGATGACGGTGCCGTTGACATGGCGCTGCGAACTGTCGAGCATCGCCTCGATGTCGGGCATGACGGGCTCCAAGTACTGGCTCTCGTGCAGGAACATTCCATACCAGTTGGCCACCTGGTCCTTCCAATACTGCTGCCACTTGCTCAGGGTGTATTTCTCCAAGAGGCGGTGTGCCTCGATGATGAGTTTGGGTGCTGCGGCCTCGAAGCCCACGCGCCCCTTGATGCCGATGATGGTGTCGCCCACGTTGCAGTCGCGGCCGATGGCGTAGGCGGCGCCTCTCTCCTCGATTTTCTGGATGGCAGCCACCTTGTCGTCGAAGGGCTCATCGTCCACGGCGACAATCTCTCCGTGCTTGAAGGTGATGCGCAGCAGGCTCTCGTCCTGGCGTGTGACGTGCTTGAGGTAGGCTTCCTCTGGCAGTCCTTGTGCGGAGTCGAGGATTTCGCCGCCGCAGATGCTGGTGCCCCAGATGCCCACGTTGTAGGAGTATTTCAGTCGGGTGAAGTCGGCTGCGAAGCCGTGTGCGTTGAGGTAGTCCACCTCTTCCTGCCTGGTGAGTGCCTCGTCGCGGGTGAGTGTGATGATTTCCACGCCTGGTGCCATGACGAGGAATGTCATGTCGAAGCGTATCTGGTCGTTGCCGGCTCCCGTGGAGCCGTGAGCGATGGCGTCGGCGCCTATCTCTCGTGCATAGCGTGCGATGGCGAGTGCTTGGAAGATGCGCTCCGAAGAGACGGAGATGGGGTAGCTGTTGTTGCGCAGCACATTCCCGAAAATCATGTATTTGAGCGACTTGTCGTAATACTCTCGTGTGACGTCGAGGGTGACGTATTGCTTCGCTCCCAGTCGGTAGGCATTTTCTTCGTTGCGCTTGAGTTGCTCGGGACTGAAGCCTCCTGTGTTGGCGCAAGCGGCATGCACTTCGTTGCCTTCGTTGGCAAGCCTCATGACGGTGTAGCTGGTGTCAAGGCCGCCGGAAAAGGCTACTACAATTTTTTTCTTTGGCATTTTTTATGATGGTTTTTATTGTTCGAGTTTCTTGATGCGGTCGAGCACTTCCTGGGGGATTTTGGCCGGCAGGTGCTCCTCGGGGTCGTAGAGCATGGCGGTGCAGATGCAGTATTTTCTCTTCGTCCGCTTGAGGATGTCCACGTTGACGCAGCCCTCGCAACCGCGCCAGAAGGCCTCGTCGTCGGTGAGGTCGTCGAAGGTCACCGGCTGGTAACCCAGTTGGGTGTTCATGGCCATCACGGCGGCCCCGCTGGTGAGGCTGAAGATTTTGGCGTGTGGCCATCGTGTCCGGGCAAGGGAGAAGGTCATCTCCTTGATGCGCCGTGCCACGCCGCGACCACGGTAGTCGGGGTGCACGATGAGGCCGGAGGTGGTGACGTAGTGCTTGTTGCCCCAGGTCTCGATGTAACTGAAGCCGGCGAAGATGTCTCCGTCGAGGGCGATGACAGCCTTGGCCTCCCTGATTTTGGTCACCAGGTATTCATGGGTGCGCTTGGCGATGCCGGTGCCACGCACCTTGGCGGCATCGGCGATGGTTTCCAGTATGGTGTCCACATATTTTTCGTGAGAACTGTCGGCAACCAATACTTTGATTTCTTCCATTTCCTATATTCTATGCTGTTTTTGTGTGTTTGTTGCTGGTGGGGCGGGCTTAGCGGATGTTGCCCAAGATGGGCGAGAGTTCGTCCACCACATGCGATTGCTTGGCTCCTTCCTTGATGACGATGAAGATGGTGTCGTCGCCGGCTATCGTCCCGATGATGCTGGGTGTGTGCCCGTTGTCGATGTTGTAGGCAATGCTGCTGGCGTAACCGGGGCGTGTCTTGATCACGCCCATGTTGCCGGAGAAGCTGATGGAGACGAAGCCGGAACTCTGGAGCATCTCGGAGGCCATCCGCGGGGTGGTGACACGCTTGTACATCGTGTCGTTGGGAAGGACATAGACATACTTCCCGTTCATGCTGGCGGCCTTGGCCACCTTCAACTGTTTCAAGTCACGGCTCAGGGTGGCCTGGGTGAGCTTGAACCCCTCCTTTTCCAATGCTTGGAGCACTTCTTCCTGACTGCCCAACTCCATGCTTGAGATGAGCATCTTCAAAGCCTCCATTCTGCTGTTCTTAACCTTCATAGACGTATAATTATTCTTTTGCGCTGCAAAATTATTTGTTTTTATGCAAACTACAAAACATTTTTGCGAATATTGTTGCAAAAAACATCATTTTTCGGAAAGAATGCATTGGGAAGGGTGGAATAACAAAATGGGGAGGCGGACAAGCCGCTCTCCCCAAATGTATGGGTGGGTGATGAGGTTAGTCTCTCCTCCCGAAAATCCTCAGCAGGTAGAGGAAGAGGTTGATGAAGTCGAGGTACAGGGAGAGGGCTCCCAAGAGTGCCATCTTCTGGGCGGTGGCGTCGGCATACTCGGCACTCATGCACATCTCCTTGATTTTCTGTGAGTCGTAGGCAGTGAGACCGGCGAAAATGAGGACGCCGGCGTAGCTCAAAAGCAGGTCGAAGCCGCCGCTCTTCACAAAGAGGAGGTTGACAACGGTGGCGATGATGATGCCGATGAGGCCCATGAGGAGGAACTTGCCTATTGCCGAGAGGTCTTTCTTCGTGCTGTAGCCATAGAGGGCCATGCCTCCGAAGGTGGCGGCGGTGATGAAGAAGACGGTGGCAATGGAACTCATCTCATAGACGAGGAAAATGGATGAGAGGGTGATGCCGTTGATGACGGAATACACCAGGAACATCAGCGTGGCCACCGTGAGCGACAGCTTGTTGATGGCTGCCGAGAGACCTAACACCAGCACCAACTCTGCTATGATGAGTCCCCAAAGCAGTGCGCTGTTATTGAACAATGTGAAGATGAAGCCGGAATCGGCTACGTAATAGGCTGCAACGCCAGTGATGACCAAGGCAAGGGTCATCCAGGTGTAAACCTTGCGCATGAGGGTGCCGAAGGCCAGACCCATTGTGCGCTCGCGCTCCTGTATGTTGATGCCGGCTTCTTGTTGCTTGATCATTGATGCAAATTCTTTCTCGTTCATAATCGTTTTGTTTGATTGTTACATGTTTGTTCACCTCAAATTCCGTGCCATATTATATATAAGGTGGGAAAATATGGGCGTTCTTGTCGTGCAAAGGTACTGAAACCCGAATACAATACAAAATTATTTAATCTTATTTTATAAAAAATGTGATGACAGGCAGCAACTCCACCATTTTCCACCAGATAAATCTGAGGTTTGAAGCCGCGAGGCCGTTCGCTATGCTGCAACATTGTTGCATCCATGAACCACGAATCCGAGCCATCGGTGACGACGCCCCCGGCGGGACATCCCTGCATCAATATCCTCAAGTTATCCCCATTTTCCACCCCCAAATGCCCCAAAATACCACTATTTTGTAAATAAACCCGAAAACTTTCACTTTTTTCTGAAAATTTCCCCTGAAAAGTTTGGAGGGTTGCCATGGAATGCCTACCTTTGCATCCGCTTTTGGACGGAAACCTTTCGTCCTGTGGCATTTCGCTCTTTGAAAGAATTTCATGAAGACAGAGAAGTAGTACAAGAAAGCCGCCGACTGGCAGCGCCCTTGTGGCGCAAGTGTCATCCGGCGGCGGGTAGAGATACGAGCCGTTCAATTTTTTTTGAAGGTGCTTTTGGCTCAATGAGAAGGAGCGTCCTGGGACAAGACAGAACCGCCGGGGCCGCGGATGCGGCCGAGGCGTTCGAAGATACAGATTTTACAATGGAGAGTTTGATCCTGGCTCAGGATGAACGCTAGCTACAGGCTTAACACATGCAAGTCGAGGGGCAGCATGGCGGTGGCTTGCCACCGCCGATGGCGACCGGCGCACGGGTGAGTAACGCGTATCCAACCTGCCCACAACCTCCGAATAGCCCGCCGAAAGGCGGATTAATGCGGGATGTGGTCTGAAGAAGACATCTGAACTAGACCAAAGGTTTGTTCCGGTTGTGGATGGGGATGCGTCCGATTAGGCAGCAGGCGGGGTGACGGCCCACCTGGCC